>CAKUCX010000011.1 GCA_934643865.1 uncultured Kiritimatiellota bacterium | reverse complement strand
GCGGCGAGCGGCGCGGGGAGCGCGGCGGCCGCGAGGCGCGGCGGCGCGACGGTTCGCGGCGCGGGCCGAAGAGCGTCAACACGGCCGCGAACGAGATGCGCCCGGGCGGCGTGGTGAGCGCCGAGGAGATGGAGACGCGCCGGGCCGCGCATGCGGCGTGGGATCCGGCCTCCTTCGTCGTGCCCGAAATGGAGGGCAAGAAGCGCTTCCAGGACTTCGACCTCCCCGCCGAGGTGCTGCACGGCATCGCCGACCTCGGCTTCCAGTACTGCACGGAGATCCAGGCCCTCTCGCTCCAGACCGCCCTCGACGGCAAGAACGTCGCCGGCAAGGCGCAGACGGGCAGCGGCAAGACGGCCGCGTTCCTCGTGGCGATCCTCACGCGCTACCTCCGCACGCCGGAGAGCCGCGCGAAGACGGGCGGCGCGCCGCGCGCGCTCGTCATCGCGCCGACGCGCGAGCTCGTCATCCAGATCTGCAAGGACGCGGACGCGATCGGCAAGTACTGCGGCCTGCGCTCGCTCGCCGTCTACGGCGGCATGGACTTCGACCGGCAGCGCGAGGAGATCCTCGCCGCGCCCGTCGACCTGCTTGTCGCGACGCCGGGGCGCCTCCTCGACTTCTGCCAGCGCCGCGTCGTCGATCTCGGCAAGGTCGATACGCTCGTCATCGACGAGGCGGACCGGATGCTCGACATGGGCTTCATCCCGGATGTGAGCCGCATCATGAACCACCTGCCCCCCAAGGACAGGCGCGCGACGATGCTCTACTCCGCCACGCTGACGGACGACGTCATGCGCCTCGCCTCCCGCTGGATGGCGGCGCCCGTCAAGGCCGAGGTCGAAAGCGACCACAACGCGACGGACACCGTGCGCCAGATCGTCTACGTCGTGCGGGCCGACGACAAGTTCAAGGTGCTCTTCAACCACATCGCCCTCCATCCGGACGCGCGCGCAATCGTCTTCTGCAACCGCAAGGCGACGACGGAGGACGTCTACGAATCGCTCAAGTGCCGCGGCGTGAGCTGCGAGATGCTCTCCGGCGACGTCAACCAGAACAAGCGCCTCAAGGTGCTGGAGGACTTCCGCGAGGGCGCGGTCAAGATCGTCGTCGCGACCGACGTCGCGGGGCGTGGCATCCACGTGGACGACGTGGAGTACGTGATCAACTTCGACTTCCCCTACGAGGCCGAGGACTACGTCCACCGCATCGGCCGCACGGGGCGCGCCGGCAACACCGGCATCGCGATCTCCTTCGCGGACGAGGACGAGAGCTTCGCGATCCCCGAGATCGAGGCGTACATCAAGGAGCCGCTCAAGTGTACGATCATCCAGGACGACGACCCGCTCCTGAAGGGTCTCCCCGCGCGCCACACGAAGCTGGGTGAGGTGGACGAGGCCGCCAAGGCCGAGGTTGACGCCCGCGAGGCCGTGACGGAGGAGCAGAAGGCCGCCGCTGCCGCGCTCGTGGGCGGGATGGTCGTCAAGAACGCCGCCGGCCAGGAGGGGCGCGTCGCCGTGCAGGAAGACCTGCCGCCGCGTCCGCTGCCGACCTTCGAGAACGCCCTGGAGCCGAAGAAGGTCGTCGACGAGACGGACGTCTACTCCAAGCCCGTCGAGCAGAAGCAGCGGTTCGAGGAATGGTCGCTTGAGGAGCCCAAGGCCGATTGATTCCGCCCTTCGGGGCCCTGGGTCTCCCGACTGAGGCCGGAACGGTAAGCTTGCGCCCGTTCCGGCCTCGGGCTTTTTCAGGCCTTGTAGTAGACCGGCTCCATGCCGGGCTTGCGCACGCGGATGACGCCGATCTGGTGCCACGTCTGGCGCATGTTGCGGAAGACCGTCTTGATGCGCGGCAGCGACGCCTTCGGGACGATCAGGACGAAGCCGATGCCCATGTTGAAGACGCGGTACATTTCATCGTGGCCGACCTTGCCCTGGCGTTCGATGAACTTGAAGATCGTCGGCACGTCCCACGCCGTGCGGTCGATCTCGCAGGCGACGGACTTCGGGAGGACGCGCGGGATGTTGTCAGGGAAGCCGCCGCCCGTGATGTGCGCCATGCCGTTGATCTTGATCTTGTTGTCGAGGAGGCGGCCGACGGGCTTGAGGAAGCTCCTGTGAACGGCGAGGAGCGCGTCGCCGACCGTCTGGCTCGTGCCGGGCAGCTTGTCGAAGGGGGACATCTGGCAGATGTCGAAGAAGACCTTGCGCGCGAGGGAGTAGCCGTTCGTCTGGAGGCCGCCGGAGGGGAGGCCGATGACGACGTCGCCGGCGCGGATGGACTGGCCGGTGACAAGCTGCTTGCGCGAGACGGTGCCGACGATCGTGCCCGTGAGGTCGTATTCGCCGGCGGGGTAGAGGCCCGGCAGCTCGGCCGTCTCGCCGCCGAGGAGCGCCATGTTGTTCTCCTTGCACGCCTTGCAGAGGCCGGCGACGATCTGCTTGAAGACGGGGCCGTCGAACTTGGAGGTGCCGACGTAGTCCATGAAGAAGAGCGGGCGCGCGCCCTGCACGAGGATGTCGTTGACGCAGTGGTTGACGATGTCTTGGCCGACGGTGTCGTGCTTCTTCATCATCACGGCGACCTTGAGCTTGGTGCCCACGCCGTCCGTGGAGGAGACGAGCAGCGTGTCCTTCGCGCTGCCCTGCGGAAGCCGGCAGAGTCCGCCGAACGCGCCGATGCCGCCGACGACGTTCACGGTCTTCGTCGCGCCGACGAGCGTCTTGACGGCCTTGAGCGCATCCATCTTGTTGTCGATGTTGACGCCGGCGGCGGCGTAGGCGGATCTTGCGGCGGACGTGGGACTGCTCACGGCTGTGTTCTCCTTGTTGTTGTTTCGCCGATGCGAAGGCGAAAATTGGGCAAATTCTACCAGATTCTTTTCATAGGCGCAACCCCCTTGACGTTTCAAAGGGCAAAATGCTATACTCATACCTTGACTTTCTGGCATAAGTGGAATTGTAGCCTGGAGTTGTCATGGCAACGAAGAAAAACACGAACCCCCGCGTCCCCGCAAAGAAGGCAAAGGCCCCTGTGGCAAAGCCGAAGGCGGACGAGAAGAAAAACGCGCGGGCGAAGAGGCGCGCGGTGGCGGACGAACAGGACGAGGTGCGCCGCCAGGACGCATTTGACGCCGTGGACGAGCTCGCGGACGAGGCTGCGTCCGAACAGGAGTTCGAGGAGGCGACGGCCGAGGACGAGGCGGAGGCCGAAGAGGCGGAGGCCGAGGCGCGCGACCTCGACATCGAAAAGATTGCGGGCGAGGCGGATCGCCTGGAGGACGAGGGCCACTCGCCCGCCGATGCGGCCGACGTGCCGGACCAGCCCGAGTTCGACGACCTCATCGCCCCGCTCGACGACGGCATCCAGCCTTCGGGCGGCTTCGGCGACGACTTCGACGCCGCCGACATGGCGTCCTACGCGGGGCGCAGCGTGCTCGGCGCCGAGGAACGGAACGCCGTCATCCAGGAGGTGAAGCAGCGCGCCGAGAAGAACGGCGGCTACGTCACCTACGACGAGCTCAACCAGATCGTGCCGGCCACCGTGCAGGACGAATCGTCGACGGACGAGTACCTGGCGATTCTCCAGGCGCTGAACGTGGACGTCATCCGCGCCGAGGACGTGGAGACCTACCGCGCGAACAAGGACAAGCAGGGCGACAGCCGCCTGCAGGCCGCGCGCGCGCAGGAGATGTTCGACGACCCGATCCGCATGTACCTGCATCAGATGGGTCAGGTGCCGCTTCTCACGCGCGATCAGGAAATCGACATCTGCCAGCGCATCGAGGAGAGCGAGGCGAAGACGAAGGACATGTTCAACCGCTTCGCCTTCACGCCGGGCATGTACATGGGCCTCCTTGACAAGCTTGAGGGCATGCAGGAGCGTTTCGACCGCGTCGTCACGGACAAGTTCGACGACAACCGCGACGCCTACATGGAGCAGCTGCCCGCCTTCCGCAAGACGCTTCAGCACGTCGCGCAGCGCCTCAACGAGTCGCAGGCGAAGCTGACGGCGCTCATGGCGAACCGCAGGAAGGCGACGCCCCAGCAGCTGCGCGGCGCGGAGAAGGGCGTGCAGAACGCCCGCGCCGCGCTCCGCCAGGTCTTCCTCGACCTCAACTTCAAGCAGAAGGTCCTTGAGACGCTCTGCATGGAGGCGGACGAGACGATCTACCTCCCCTACAAGCAGCAGCTCGCGCGCAAGGCGCACCTCCTCGCGCAGCACGAGTCGAAGCGGCGCAACGCCGAGCTCTCGGAAGCGCGCGAGAAGCTGGAGAAGCTGGAGGCGAAGTTCGGCATGCCGCCGGAGGAGTTCCTCAAGACGTTCGAGGAGCTGCGCACCGTGCTGCGGCGCGGACAGGAGGCGCGCACGAAGATGGTCGAGGCCAACCTGCGCCTCGTCATCTCGATCGTCAAGAAGTACATGAACCGCGGCCTCTCGTTCCTCGACCTCATCCAGGAGGGCAACACGGGCCTCATGAAGGCCGTCGAGAAGTTCGAGTACAAGCGCGGCTACAAGTTCTCGACGTATGCGACGTGGTGGATCCGCCAGGCGGCGACGCGCGCGATCGCGGACCAGGCGCGCACGATCCGCATCCCCGTCCACATGATCGAGACGATCAACAAGCTCATGCGCGTGCAGAAGAAGCTCATCCAGAAGCTCGGGCGCGAACCCACCGAAAAGGAGCTCTCCGTCGAGATGGAGATGAAGCCCGAAGAGGTGCGGCGCGTTCACCGCATGGCGCAGCAGCCCATTTCCCTCCAGTCGAAGGTCGGCGACAACGACGACGCCAAGTATGGCGACTTCATTCCCGACACGTCGGCGGAGAACCCCTCGGAGCAGACGGCCTACTCGATGCTCCGGGAACGCCTGAAGGACATTCTGACGACGCTCACCGACCGCGAACGTCAGGTGCTGGACTACCGCTTCGGCTTGACCAACGGAGCCTCCTGCACGCTTGAAGAGGTCGGCAAACAGTTCAACGTGACGCGCGAGCGCATCCGCCAG
This sequence comes from uncultured Kiritimatiellota bacterium, assembly GCA_934643865.1. Lineage (GTDB taxonomy): Bacteria > Verrucomicrobiota > Kiritimatiellia > RFP12 > UBA1067 > RUG572. The sequence continues at coordinate 65,443 of CAKUCX010000011.1, read as the reverse complement.
ATCGAAGCGAAGGCGCTGCGCAAGCTGCGCCACCCCTCCCGCCTCAAAAAGCTCGAAGGATTCCTTGGGAGCTGAGGCGGCCTAAAAGAAAAGAAGAGAGAGAGAAAAAGAGATGATGATGAGTACGATGATGCTGTTCGCCCAGTCCGCGTGCGAGGCCGGCAAGGTCTGCGCGAAGTGCCCGCCCCATGCGCTCGCCGCGCTCGCCGGCGCGCTGTTCGCAGGCTTTGTGATCGGGTTCTTCGTCGGCCGCCGGGGCAAGGCGTGCGCGGGCGACGCGAAAGGGCCGGCCCGGCAGAAGCGGCGCGACCCGTCCCGCCGCGAGGTGCGTCCCGCCGAGGCGCGCCAGCCCATCCCCGCCGGCAGCGTGGAGATCTACGTGGGTAACCTGAGCTACGACCTCACCGAGGAGCAGCTGCGCAAGGAGTTCGAGGCGTTCGGCAAGGTGGATACGGCGCGCGTCGTGACGAATGCGTTCAACGGCCGCTCCAAGGGCTTCGGCTTCGTCGTGATGCCGAACCGCGCCGAGGCCGAGGCGGCCATCGCGGCGATGAGCGAGAAGGAGGTGCTCGGCCGCAAGATGCGCGTGAACGAGGCGCGCAACACGATCAAGGACGACGCCTAGGCCCATGGGCTGCCTCTTCCTCTACGGGCCGCCCGGCAGCGGCAAGTCGACGCTGGGCAGGCTGCTCGCACGGCGCCTCGCGCGCCCCTTCGTCGATCTTGACGTGGAGATCGAGAAGGCCGCCGGGCGCGCCATCCCCGCGATCTTCGCGGCGGAGGGGGAGGAAGGGTTCCGCGCGCGCGAGCTGCGCGCGCTGGAGGAGGCCGCGCGGCGTCCGTCCGCCGTCGTCGCCCTGGGGGGCGGCGCCTTGGTGCGGGACGCGGCGCGCGCGGTTGCGGAGCGTTGCGGGACGGTGGTCTGCCTCGACTGTTCCCTCGACGCGCTCTGCGCGCGCATCGGCCGCGCGCCGGGGACGCGCCCCCTTGTGGACGGGGGCGCCGCCGAGGCGCGCGCGCGGCTCGAAGGGCTGCTCGCGCGCCGCGCCGCCCATTACGCCAGTTTCCCCCTGCGGCTGGACGTCTCCGTCCGTCCGCCCGAGGTCCTGCTGGACGCGCTGGAGGTCCTCTTCGGCGCGTTCCGCATCGTCTCCGGCGACGTCCCCTCCGATGTCGTCGTGGGGACGGACCTGCTGGAGACGCTCGGCGAACAGGCGGCGCCGCGCGGCCTCGGCCATCGCGCCGTGGTCGTGTGCGATGCGCATACCGCCCCCCGCCTCGCGCCCCGCGCGGTGGACGCGCTTGAACGGGCGGGCATTGCGGCGCGGCTCTTCGCGGTCCCCGCCGGCGAGGAGGCGAAGACGCTCGCGACCGTCCAGTCCATCTGGGGCGCGTTCCAGTCTGCCGGCCTCGGCCGCGCGGACTTCGCCGTCGCCGTGGGGGGCGGCGTCGTGGGGGACATGGCCGGCTTCGCCGCCGCCACCTGGATGCGCGGCATCCCGTGGGTCAACGTCCCGACGACGCTCCTTTCGATGGTGGACGCCTCGACGGGCGGCAAGACGGGCTGCGACCTTCCCGGCGCGAAGAACATGGTCGGCGCGTTCCATTCGCCCGCCCTCGTGCTGGCGGACGTCTCGACCCTGCTCACCCTGCCGGCGCGCGAGGTGCGCTGCGGCCTCGCCGAGGCCGTCAAGCATGCGCTCATCTCCGATTCGCCGGAACTCCGCGCGGGGCTTGCGTCCTTCCCGGCCGACGGGCCGCTCGGCGACCTGTCCGACGTGGCGGCCTTCGTGGCGCGCGCGCTGGCGGTAAAGGTGGACTTCGTGCGGCGCGACCCTTTCGAGAAGGGCGACCGGGCGAAGCTCAACCTCGGCCACACGGTCGGGCATGCGGTCGAAGTGGCGACGGACTTCCGCGTGCGGCACGGCGAGGCCGTCGCGATCGGGACGGTGGAGGAGGCGCGTCTTGCGGTGCGCCTCGGCCTTGCCGCGCCCGGATGGCCGGACGAAGTGGCCGCCGCGTTCGCGTCCGTCGGGCTGCCGACGGCCTTGCCGGAAGACCTGACCTTCGCGTCGCTTGCTGAGATCATGTGCCGCGACAAGAAGCAGGTGAACGGGGAGGTGCGCTTTGCGCTCCCCTGCGCCTGGGGCGACGTGCGCCTCACGCGTGTCGATGTCCGTCGTTTTTTATCGATTTACCCCCTTGCCAGACGAAACGAATTTTGAGATAATATTTGATTGTTCGACCACGAAAGTAGAGTAAACAACATGAAAGTACGTAGCTCCGTTCGTCGCATCTGCGAGAACTGCCGCATCATCCGCCGCAAGGGCGTGGTGCGCGTGATCTGCACAAACCCGCGCCACAAGCAGCGCCAGGGCTAAGAAAGCAAGAGGGAAAACAGACATGCCGAGATTGATGGGTGTGGATATTCCGGGCAAGAAGCATACGCGGTATGCGCTCCGGTACATCCACGGAATCGGGCCGAAGCGCGCGGACGACGTGCTGGCGGCGTGCAACGTCGAGCCGAGCAAGAAGGCCGACGACCTGACGCAGGACGAGATCCATGCGATCACCACGTACATTCAGGACCACTACCGGGTCGAGGGCGACCTGCGCCGCGAGGTGTCGCAGAACATCCGCCGCCTGATCTCGATCGGCTCCTACCGCGGGCTCCGCCACAAGCGCGGGCTGCCGGTGCGCGGCCAGCGCACGAAGACGAACGCGAAGACGCGCAAGGGCAACCGCAAGGCGTCGGCCTCCGCGATTCGCGCCTCGGCTCCCGCGAAGAAGTAAGCCCGTTGTAGGAGAGGAATTTAGACAATGAGCGAAGAGAAGATCAAGCAGGAAGCTGCTGCGGCTCCGGCCCCGGCGGCAGATGCGGCCGCTCCGGCGGCCGCCGAGGGGGAGGCCGCTCCCGCCTCGAAGAAGCGCCCCGGCAAGTCCATCCCCGCCGGCATCGCCTTCATCCGTTCCACGTTCAACAACACGCAGGTGTCGATTGCCGACGCGCGCGGCGGCGTGATTGCCTGGAGCTCGGCCGGCAAGGCCGGCTTCAAGGGCAGCCGCAAGTGTACGGCGTTCGCCGCGACGATGGTCGCGCAGGACGCGGCCCGTACGGCGTATGCCAAGGGCATGCACGAATGCGAAGTCCGCATGCAGGGTGCGGGCGCGGGCCGCGAGTCGGCCGTGCGCGCCATCCAGGCTGCGGGCATCCGCGTCACGATGATCACCGACTGCACGCCGGTTCCCCACAACGGCTGCCGTCCGCGTAAGCGCAGGAGGGTTTAATCATGGGTCGTTATACTGGTCCCGTTTGTCGTCAGTGCCGCCGCGAAGGGCAGAAGCTCTTCCTCAAGGGCGAGCGCTGCTATCGCGCCAAGTGCCCGATCGACCAGGGCACGGGCATTCCCGGCATGCACGTGGCGCGCCGCGCCCGCAAGATGTCCGAATACGGCGAGCAGCTGCGCCAGAAGCAGTCGCTCCGCCGCCAGTACGGCATGGGCGAGCTGCAGTTCCACCGCTTCTTCAAGGAGGCCCTGCGCCGCAAGGGCGTGACGGGCGAGATCCTCCTCCAGCTCCTTGAACTCCGTCTTGACAACGTGGTGTACCGCCTCGGCTTCGCGCCGAGCCGCCGCGCCGCGCGTCAGTACGTGCTCCACGGGCACGTCACGGTGAACGGCCGCAAGGCCGCGGTCCCGTCGATGGTCCTGGGCCAGGGCGACGTCGTCGCCGTCAAGGACAAGGCGAAGTCCCGCGACTTCGCGACGAAGTCCCTCGACGCCGCGACGAAGGCGCAGATGCCGGCCTGGATCAACCTTGACCGCACGGCGTTCAAGGCCGAAATCGTCGAGATTCCGACCCGCGAGCAGATCGCGCCGATCGTCGATGAGCAGGCGATCGTCGAACTCTACTCGCGTTAATGGAAGCGGGCAGAGGCCCGCCCGTAGTTTTCACCCATCTCAAGGGAGGTTTCAATGCCGATCCGTTTGAGTCGTTTTGAAATGCCTGAGCGCGTCCAGCGTGACGAGGGCGTCGCAACGGAGACGTATGCCCGATTTGTGGCCGAGCCGTTTGAAATCGGCTACGCCCGCACGATCGGGAACTCGCTCCGCCGCGTGCTGCTCTCGTCCATCGAGGGCTGCGCGATCAGCTCGGTCAAGATCGAGGGCGTGAGCCACGAGTTCTCGACGATTCCGGGCGTCGCGGAGGACGTGACGGACATCATCCTCAACCTGAAGCGCGTGCTGCTGAAGACGTACACGCGCGAGAACACCAAGCTCCACCTGCGCAAGGAGGGGCCCTGCACGGTCACGGCCGGCGATTTCGCCACGGAGAACGCCGTGGAGGTGCTCAATCCCCGCCAGGAGATCGCGACGCTCGAAGAGGGCGCCGTCCTCGACATGGAGTGCGAAATCCGCATCGGTCGCGGCTTCTGCCTGGCCGAGGGTAACAAGACGCCGGACCAGGAGATCGGCCGCATCGCGATCGACTCGATCTTCTCGCCCGTCACGCGCGTAAACTTCCTCGTGGAGAACACCCGCGTGGGCCAGCGCACCGACTACGAGAAGCTCGTCCTCGACGTGTGGACTGACGGTCGCGTGACGCCGGATGACGCCCTCAAGACCGCCGCCGCGGTTCTCCGCCGCCATCTCGACGTGTTCGTCGACTACTCGAACGTGGACGCGCTTGAGTTCGACGACTCCGAGAAGAAGGGCGCGGACGAACGCGAGCGCCTCCGCAAGCTGCTGAACATGTCCGTGAACGAGATCGAGCTTTCGGTCCGTGCCGCGAACTGCCTCAACAACGCCAATATCACCACGGTTGGCGAGCTTGCGCAGAAGACCGAGGCGGATATGCTCAAGTACCGCAACTTCGGAAAGAAGTCGCTGAACGAGATCAAGGACAAGCTGAAGGACCTCGGGCTCTGCCTCGGATACAAGTTCGACGCCGACCTGCTCGAATCGAAGAAGTAATTGTTGTAAGGAAGTGTTCCCATGCGTCACCAGAGAGTTATGAAGAAGTTCGGGCGCTCGACCGCGCACCGCAAGGCCCTTATGAAGAGCCTTGTGACGAACCTGATCCTCGCCGAATCGATCAAGACCACGCTCCCGAAGGCCAAGCAGGCCCGCAAGGACGCCGAGAAGATGGTCACGATCGCCCGCAAGGGTGGTCTTGCGGCCCGCCGCCTCGCGGCGTCCCGTCTCCAGCAGCCCAAGGGCGAAGCCGTCCAGAAGCTGTTCGACAAGATCGTCCCGGCGATGGAAGGCCGCAAGGGCGGCTACACGCGCATCCTCAAGCTTGGCGCCCGCAAGGGCGACGCGGCTCCGATGTGCCTTCTCCAGTGGGTTTCCGTTCCGGAAGTCGCGGATGCGGCGCCCGAAGCCGCTGCCTCTGCCGCCGAAGCTCCGAAGGCCGAGGACGCCAAGTAGGTCCAGGCCAACAGGCTTCAAGCCCTGCGGGCTGAAGCCAACGTAAACGGACGCGCCCGACGGGCGCGTCCGTTTGTTTGCCTGCCTCAAGCGGAAGTTGTCCACGCAGTGGCCGTCCAAGCAATCGGCCACATGCATTTGTTCGTTGGACTTCACTCCTCTTCTCTTCCCCTCCCCTCTCCCCCCTCCCTCTCCTTCTCCTTCTCCTCCCCCCCTTCTCTCTCCCCTTCCCCGTTCAAATTCGTTCGCGCATGATTCCCGCACCTAGTTTCATTCCGAAGAAATCAAGCAATTCGTCTTGCCCCGTCTCATCTGGATGTGGTAGACTTCTGTTGCCCCGTCCAAAGTCACGTCGTTCAGCCGAAAAGATGACTGGAAGGAGGGCAACAGGGGGGCAAGCGTGCTGCCATGAAGTCAAGACGAGGGAAAAGACGATGAATCGACGAATCAGGAGGACGTTGATCCGAGAAGGACACGCGCTCGTCGAACGTCCCTGCGCGGACGCGCGGATGTTTTTCGACTGGTTCCGCGAAGAAGTTCTCGGGTTGGATTCCGAAGCATATCGCTGCGCGTTCTGGCGTGCGGCCTCTGTTGAGGGGCGCACCATCGGCCCCATGCCGCGCACGTTCCGCAGCTGGCAGAACTCGCGCGGCGTCCGCCCGCTCGAACGATGTTCGGACGCCCTTGCCGTCTGCTTTTTCATTGGCGCGCCCGCTCTCGCCTGCTGGCTCGCGCGTCAGGCGTTTGAGTCGGCGCGCCGTCATATGCGTCGCACGACCTACTACGAACGCGAACGAGACCGTCGGCTTGCGCTCGGGCGCACGCGCCGCGCCATCACGCGGCGGCGGACGACGAATCCGAAGCCGACCATGGACGCGCTGAGGGCGGCGTGGCAGATTGCGCGGACGTCGCCCGAAGCGGCCCTGCGCCTTGGTGGGATGCTTGAAGACCTTGAATGCTATGTCGATAATCGTATTGTGGGCAATGCCTCTGTGGGTTTTTATGGCCGTCGTGGAGGAATCAAACGCCTTCTTGAACGCGAGGCGCCCGATCTCTTTGCGCATTATGCGGCGCTTATGCGCTACAAGTCCATTGCGCGACGCTTCCGGCAGGCGTGTGGCCTCATCGATCCCGTTCCAGTCGACGCGGCACTTCCAGCCGCCTCCGGAACGCCGGCTGCACGGACGCGGAAGGTCGCGGGCGTCCACGTCCCTCGTTGTACTGGTCTGATTGCGGACGCGTCGCTTTCCGCTGCGGCTGCCGTGCTTGCGGAAACAGGGAAGACCATCATTTCGCTTGAGGCAGCGCTGGCCCTGCGAATTGATCCAGCCTGCATCGTTCTTGCGAAAAGGCCATTGGGACGCGGCGTGTGGCCCCACACGTCCTTCCGCGTGTCCGAATGGCTGCGACGCCGCCGCATGCGTTCTTCCGCGTAGCGTTTGTTTTTGGACGGCTCATCTTTGGTTGAGTGCTTGAATTTTTCGCTTGATTTCTTCGGAACAGAATGCGTGGGGAGAGGAGGTGGAAGGTGTGAAAGGATGATTGATGTGGGCGGGAAGCTTCTTGCTGGCTGTGGATACCGCATCGTCGCCGTGTTCCCGTTGCTGAACGAGCGCACGTACGCCGTCCACGAAGTCGGGATGACGGACGAGGGCTAAAAGCACGGCGCGCGCTCCCCGTCAAACCCCGCGGCCAGCGCCCGTTGCCTGCCATTCGGGCGAATATGCTATAATGCGGGGCATAAGCCGTTTTTGGCGCGACGAACAGCCGTTCGTGCCCGGGAAAAAGGAAGGGAAAGGAATCAGAAAGATGAAACAGATCGCCTGCGCGCTCGCGCTTCTGTCGGGGGTCTCCGCTCTTGCCGCCGACGTCACTGTCGATTTCGCCAAGCCGACCGGCACGGTCAATCCCCTGCTCCATTCCTCTGGATGCGCGCCGCGCCTCTACCCGCGCGCGATCCGCCACGATGACGCCGACATCCGCGCGATGGGCTTTGCCGCCACGCGCACGCACGACTGGGCGCTGTGGAACAACGGCCAGCGCATCATCGACACGCATTTCATCTTCCCGCTGATGCATCTGGATGCGAAGGATCCGAAGAACTACTTCTTCAAGGCGACGGACGAGGTGCTGAAGCTGTCGCGAGACCTTGGGCTCAAGATTTTCTACCGCCTGGGTCCGTCGATCGAGCACACCGAAGGCGTCCACTTCAACGTCCTCGACCCGGAGGACCACGAGAAGTACGCCGAGGTGCTGGCCGGCATCATGCGCCATTACCTCAAGGGGTGGGCGGACGGCTTCAGCTGGGCGGATGCCTTCCAGGGCTGGGAAATCTGGAACGAGCCGGACGGCATCAGCAACTGCTACGTGATTCCCGGCTGCGCGGAAACGGATTTGAGGAAGCGCGCCGCGATTCACCAGACGCGGTTCTGCAAGCTCTTCGCTACGGTTCTCAAGCGCCTGAAGAGCGAGTTCCCCGACCAGCAGATCGGCGGCCCTGCGTTGTGCTGGGCGAACGAGGCCTATTTCCGCGAGCTCCTGCAGGCCTGCACGGACGCCGGCGTCGCGCCTGACTTCGTCTCCTGGCACGGCTACACGTCCGATCCCGACGGACTGCTCGACTCGGTGGCGAAGATGCGCACGCTCCTGGACTCCCTCGGCTTTGTCAAGACGCGCACGAACATCAACGAGTGGCATTACATCCGCACGTGGAACGGCATTCACGGGCGCGACTCCGCGCCGGTTGCGATTCGCCGCGCGCAGACGGGGCCGACCGGCCATGTCAACATCGACTCGGCGGCGTTCAACGTCTACTTCCTCTCCAAGGCGCAGGAGACGCGCCTGGACGAGGCGTACTGGTACGGGTCGGCGCCGACGGGCAACTGGGGCTGGCTCAACGGCGACGGTACGCACAACAAGTGCTGGTATTCGATGAAGCTTTTCGGCGACTTCGTCCGGGCCGCGCAGACAAAGGTCGAGACGAAGGTGGACGCGAAGCAGAAGACGGTCGCGGCAATCGCCGGGCTGTCGGCGGACGGGCGGACGGCGTCGCTTGTGGTTGTCGACTATCGTGGACAGAACGAGAAACTGCGCGTAAAGGTGAAGGGGTTGGACGGCGTGAAGGACGTCTCGGCCGTCGTCCTCGACCACACACGCGACCTGACGGTCATTCCCGTCGACTGCCGCAACGGCGAACTCGTCCTTTCGCGTCTGGACGAGAACTCCGCAGCCTATCTCGTCACGTTCACCAAATGATTTTCTCGCGAGAAACGGCGTGTCACGGTGTTTGCCGCCTCGGAGGCGGAGCCCGTCATCGACTGTGTGGAGGTCGCCACGCACGCGCCGCACAATCCGCGCGTGAAGGTCTGGTCCCGCGTGCCCCGCCGCTACGGCTCGGCGAGGCGTTTGTTTTCGGGCACAACTTCTGGGACTTCTGGCTGCCCGTTGACAGGGTGGCGCGGCGTGTGCTAGACTGGCGTGCGTCATGCAGATCAGGCGCATCATCCTCAAGGCGATGACGGTCAACGCGGCGGCGGCCGTGGCGTTGGCCGGCATGGTCGCATGCCTGACGGGGCTTCTCCAGGTCTGCCTTTGCGACCCCGATCCCGATGGCTGCGGGCAGGCGTGCCACGTGTGCGCGGAGGCGCTGCCGACCGCGCGCATGCCCTGCTCGTTTGGGACGGGCGGCCTGCCGCCCCCGTGCGGGCACGAAGGGGAGCCGTGCGGTGCGTGCCTGACGGAGCGGGGCGGGGCGGACGCCTGCCGCCATGTGGCGCTGACGCTCGGCGATGTGTGGGCGCCCTCCGCTCCCGTCGCCCTGCCCGCCGTTGCGGCCGTTGATCCAATCTGGCATGCGCGCGCCGCGCGCGCGCCGCATCCCCTGCGCCTGAGGCCCGTCTCCACGGCGCCGCCCGATGCGGGCGGGCGCGATCTTGCTTCTTCCACGCGGATGCATCCGCGTTCGTAACTCCTCCGGCTGTCGGACAGGGGGCGTGCCGTGTTTGTGTACGGCTCCCGTGCCGTTGTCGTCCCGCCGCGCCGTTGCGCGGCACGGGGCGTGATCCCGACCGTTGGAGTTGTCATGAAGAAGTTTTTCCGAATCGTTGCAGATCATCCCAAGTTTGTCCTCGTGGTCCTTGCCGCCGCCGCCACGCTGGGCGTTTTCGCGTGGCGGTCGCTCGCCGTGGACGTGTTCCCGGACATCTCCGTCCCGCGCGTCACAATCCAGACCGAGGCCGGCGGTCTCACCGCCGAGGAGGTGGAGCAGCTCGTCACCATCCCCGTCGAGACGGCCGTGAACGGCATTCCGGGCGTCTCGACCATCCGCTCCAGCTCGGGCGGCAGCCTCTCCTTCGTGTGGGTCGACTTCGACTGGAACGCCGACCTCGACCGCGCGCGCTTCGCCGTCTTCGAGCGCCTTGCCCGCGTGCGCGAAGCGCTGCCGGAGGGCGTCTCCTGCGAGATCGCCCCCGTCGTCTCCGTGACGGGCGAAATCATGCTCGTCGCGCTCACGGCGAAGGAAGGCGGCGCCACGCCGCTCGAACTGCGCGAACTCGCCGAATACGACCTCCGCACGCGCCTCCTCGGCATTCCGGGAATCGGCGAGGTGGCGGTGATCGGCGGGCGCCTCCCCGAGTACCGCGTCTCCGTCGATCCGCGCCGCCTCGCGGAATACGCCCTCTCGGTGGGCGACGTCGTCCAGGCGGCGCAGGACACGCGCACGCTCCTGAGCGCGGGCTACTTGCCCGACCTCGCCGGGGAGGAGGTGCCGATCCGGCAGCTCTCGCGCGCCGACTCCCTCGACGCCCTGGCGCGCGCGGCCGTGCCGCTCGCGGACGGCGGCGCGCTGCGCCTCGGGGATGTCGCGGACCTCGCGCTCGCGGGCGCGCCCCGGCGCGGCAGCGCGTCCTTCAACGGACGCGAGGCCGTCGTCCTCTCGGTGCAGAAGACGCCGGGCGGGAACACGCCCGCGCTGACGGCGGCCCTCGACCGCGCGCTCGCCGACTTCGCGCGGACGGTCGCCGCGCGCGGCGTGGAGGTCCATGCGAACGCCTACCGCCAGGCGGACTTCATCGGCGCCTCGATCCGGGGCGGCGGTGCGGTCGTGCGCGACGCGGTGGTCGTCGTCGTCCTCGTCCTCCTCCTGACGCTCCTCGAACTGCGCACGATCCTCGTCGTCCTCTGCACGATGCCGCTCTCGATCCTCCTCGGCGTCGCGCTCTTCCCGCTCTTTGGCCTCGGCGTGAACGTGATGACGCTTGGCGGTTTCGCGGTCGCGGCGGGCGACATCGTGGACGCGGCGATCATCTTCACCGAGGTCGTGCGGCGCCGGCTCGGCGAGAACGCGGCCCTGCCGCCCGAACGGCGGCGCGCGCCCGGCGAGGTGATCGCCGAGGCGGCCGCGTCGGTCGCGCCGGGCGTCGGCTTCTCGACGCTCATCGTCGCGCTCGTCTTCCTGCCGCTCATGATGCTGACGGGCCTCGAAGGGCGCTTCTTCCGTCCGCTCGGCCTCTCCTACCTCTGCGTCTTTGCGATGTCGCTCGTCGCGGCGGCCGTGGCCGTCCCCGCGCTCGCGCGGCTCTTCCGTCTGGGCGCGCGGCTGCTGGGCGGGCGGAAGCGCGCGGAGGCGGTGCCGGCGAAGCGGACGGAGAGCCTGGGCATCCGCGCGATGCGCGCCGTCTACCGTCCGTTCCTCTGGGTCGCGCTGAAACTGCCGAAGACCGTCGTCCTCGCGGCGGCGCTCCTCACGGCCGGCGCGGTGTGGGTGGCGAAGGACTTCGGGTCGAGCTTCCTGCCGCCGTTCCGGGAGGATGCCTTCAACGTCGCGCTCTCGCTGCCGCCGGGGGCGTCCCTCGCCGAGACGGAGCGCGTGTCGGAGGCGTGCGTGCCGGCGCTGTCCGCGATCCCCGGCGTCCTCTCCGTGACGCGCCGGACGGGGCGCGCCGAGCGCGACCAGCACGCGGAGCCCGTGTCGAGCTCGGAGTACGTCGTGCGCGTCGACCTGGAGGGCGACACGGACGCGGTGAAGGCCGCGATCCGCGAACGCCTCGGTTCGATTCCCGGCTGTTCCCTGCTCGTCGGCTACCCCATCGCGCACCGCATCGGCGCCGTCCTCTCCGGGACGGAGGCGGAGGTGGCGGTGAACGTCTTCGGCGAGGACGTGGAGGTGCTGCGCGCGGTCGTCGCCCGGATGAAGACGGCGCTCGACGGGATGCCCGAGGTGTCCGACGTGCGGGCGAACCGCGAGGTGACGGTGCGCTCCCTGCGCATCGACTACGATGCGGACGCGCTCCTGGAGGCGGGGCTCACGCTGCGCGAGGCGGGCGAGCAGGTGGCGGCCGCGTTCAACGGCGTGGAGGCGGGCGAGGTGCGCGACGGCCTGCGCCGCCGCGCCGTCGTCGTGCGCCTTGCGGGCTGCGAGGCGGGGGACGCCGAGGCCGTGAAGGGCCTTCTCCTCTCCGGGCGGAACGGACGCCGCGTGCGCCTCGACGACGTGGCGCGCGTCGTCCCGGAGGAGGCGTCGAACCTCATGCTGCGCGAGGGCGGGCGGCGCAAGGCGCTCATCTCCTGCAACGCGGCGGACGGCGTGAACACGGGCGAGCTCGTGGAACGCCTGCGTGCGCGGCTGGAGCCGATCGCGTCGGCGGCCGGCTGCACGGTGTCGTTCGGCGGCAGCTACGAGGCGCGCGAGAGCGCGGGACGGCGGCTCGCCGCGCTCGGCGTGGGGCTCGTCGTCGTCATCTTCTTCATCCTCGTCGTCGCGCTCGCCTCCGTGCGCGCGGCCGTCCTCGCGCTCGTCAACGTGCCGCTCGGGCTCATCGGCGCCGTGGTGGCCGTGATGCTCGCCGATCCCGTCCTCTCCGTCTCATCCCTCGTTGGCTTCGTGACGGTGATCGGGTTCGTCCTCCGCAACGGCCTCCTGCTCCTCAACCGCTACCAGGACCGCCTGGCGGAGGGGGCGGACCTCGAAACGGCGATCCGCGAGGGCTCCGAGGAGCGCATGCCGCCCATCGTCATGACCTCGCTCACGACGGTGTTCGGCCTCGTGCCGATCATCCTCGCGGGCTCGAAGCCCGGCGGCGAACTGCTCGCGCCGCTCGCGGTCGTCCAGTTCGGCGGCCTCCTCGGCGCGACGGTCCTGAACCTCGTCGTCCTCCCCGCCGCCGTGAAGGTCTTCGGCCTCGGCGCCCGGTCTGGAAAAGGGAACGTGTAGAAGAATGAGGAACGCAGATGCTTCGCATACGCAGAATTTGGCGGCAACCGATGTGGCTACAACGGCCCCTACGGGGCCTACGCCACAATCGGTTGCCGCCAAGATATGACATGACCAGATGCATCGAAACAGATCTGGGCGAAAAGGCATTGTGGCGTAGGCGACGGAGTCGCCGTCGTAGCCACATGCCTTTTCGCCCCATTCTGCGTATGCGAAGCATCTGCGTTGAATGAACTGTCTGAATGATGATCATGATTTGGAAGAACGACATGAACACTGACTTGAAAATTCCCCGGGCCTTGTGCCTGTGCGCGGGTTTGCTGGCGGCGCTGGCCGGGTGCCGCTCGTATGAGCCGAAGCCGATCGACTGGGCGGCGGAGGCGCGGCGGGGCGCGACGAACGAGGTCGTCTTCGCGAACCTCGACGAGGTGGCGCAGATGGCGCTCATCGGGAACCCCGCGCTGAACCGGCTGCGGCTCCAGAAGGCGAATTCGGAACGGGTCGCGTCCGAAACGGGCTGGTGGGACGACCCGGAGCTCGATTTCGACGCCCTGCGCGTCCTCAAGCCGGACGGTCCGCCGTTCCTCATGGGAACGTCGCTCGCCTTCACGATCCCGCTTTCGGGCGTGCCCGGTTGCGAGAAGAAGGCGGCGGCGTACTACGCCGGGGCGGATGCCGAGGCCGTGCGCGCGGCGGAACGGGACGTGGCGGCCGAGGCGCGGCAGGCGGCCGTGCGCCTCGCCGCGCTGCGCGGACGGTTGGCGCTGTTGACGGCCTACGAGGCGGATGCCCGCATCCGCCGTTCGTTCGAAGTTGCGGAAAAACTCTGCGCGGCGGGCGAGATCGCGCCGGGCGACCTCGCGTCGGCGCGCCGCCGCCGCCACGGGCGCCTCCATGCGCTGCGGAATCTGCGGCGCGAAGCGGAGGCGGAAGAGGCCGCGCTCGTGAAGGTCCTCGGTCTGCTGCCGGGCGTCGCGATCCGCGTGCCGTCCGTCGAGCTGCACGCCGCGCACGCCCTGCCGTCCCGCGCTCCCGCCCCGCTCGACCTCGTGCGGCATCCGAAGGTGCGCGAGGCGGCGGCGCGGCTCGCGGGCGGCGAGGCGGCGCTGGAGGCGGAGATCCGGCGGCAGTACCCGGACCTCAAGCTCGGCCCCGCCTACGAGCGCGAGGAGGGGCTTGACCGCCTGGGGCTCGTCGCCGGCGTGACGCTGCCGCTCTGGAACCGCAACCGGAAGGGGATTGCGGAAGCGGAGGGCGCGCGCGACGCGGCGCGGCTCGACGCGATTGAAGTCTGGCGCGACCTCGTGCGCGAGGCTTCCGCCGCGCGGGCACAACTCGCGAACCTCCTCGACCATCCGCCCGCGCCGGGGTCGGACCGCGAACAGGCCGAGAAGCTTGCGGACGCGGGCGAACTCGGCCCGCTCGACTACCTCGCCGTGCGCGAGGAGCTGTGCGACCTCGACCTCGAAGAGGCCGCCTGGCGCGCCGAGGTGTGCGGGGCCTACGAGGCGCTTGCGCGCTATGCCGTTGAGGATGAACGTTGAAAACGAAAAGGAAGATGAAGGAAATGACCATGATGAAAACGATCTTTGCGTTGGCGGGCGTGCTGTGCTTCGGGGCGTTCGCCGTGGAACCGCACGACCACGACCATGCGGGCCACGACCACGCGGCGCACGACCACGACCATGCGGGCCACGACCACGCGGCGCACGACCACGGCCACGCGGGCCACGGCCCGGCGGCGAAGGGCGTGAAGGCCGTGTCGGTGGCGGCGGCCGTGCAGAAGGCGATGGGGCTGAAGACGGTCCGGCCCGAGAAGCGGCGGCTCGCCTCGACCGTGGCGTTCACGGGGCGCTACGAACTTTCCCCGGACGCGCGCCGGACGGTCGCGACGCCGGTCGCGGGGCGGCTGGCCCTGCTCGTAAAGCCGCTCGCGCGCGTGAAGGCGGGCGAGGCGCTCTTCACGGTCACGTCGCCGGACCTCGCCGCCCGCGCCCGCGAACTCGCCGTTCTCGAAAGGCGGATGGACGTCTACCGGAAGCTCGGCACGAAGAACGCGCCGCTCGCGAGCGAACTTGCGGTGAAGAAGGCCGAGCGCGAGGCGCTGGTCGGCGACGCGGAGGAGAAGGGCGGCGTCGTCACTGTGCGGGCGGCCTCGGACGGTCTCGTCGAGGCGTTCCCGAGCGAGGCGGGCGCGTGGGTCGAGACGGGCGCGAGCGTGGTGCGTCTCGTCGCGCCCGAGGACCTGCGTCTGCGGGCGCTCGTGGCGGCGAGCGACGCCGCCCGTCTCGCCGACGGGCTGGCGGCGACGGTGGAGGGCGTGCCGGGCGAAGTCCGCCTCGGCGTGGGTGACGCGAACGGGCTCGTGCCCGTCTACGTCGTCTTCCCGAAGGGCGGCGCGAAGGGGCGCGCGGGCGCGCGGGCGACGGCGACGTGCGTGCTGGACGCGCACGAAACGCCTGTGACGGCCGTTCCCTCTCGGTGTCTCGTGCGGATCGGCCTGCAGCCGACCGTCTTCGTGCGGGACGCGCACGACGCGGACCGCTTCCTTGCGGTGGACGTGGTGCCGGGACTTTCCGCCGGCGGCTGGACGGCCGTGACGGGCCTCCCGTCCGGCGGCGACCTCGATGTCGTCGCCGAGGGGGCCTACGAACTGAAGCTCGCCCTGCCCTCCGGGGACGCGAAGCCCGCCGGACACTTCCACGCCGACGGGACCTTCCACGAAGGCGCCGACGAGGGGATGTGACAGGAAAAACGGACGACAACGCGAACGCCTAAACGAAGGAGAAAGAACATGAACATGAAGACGATGATGCGCATGGCGCTGGTGGCGGCGCTGGCCGTCGGCGGGCTGACGGGCTGCATGACGGCGACGGAGGGAAACGCGGGGCGCACGCACGCCCACCGCGCACGCGCGGGACGGCCGAGTCCGCAGCACCACCACAAATTGCCGCCGCGCCCCGCCCAGGCCGCCCCTGCCCAAGCCGCCGCCCCGGATGCGTCTGCGCCCTGATCAAGTCATGGGCAAAGGGCGTTCCCCCACGAACGGCCTGAAGTCGGCGGGGAGGGGTGCCTCGAAGCGGAGCGGCGCGCGCGTGACGGGGTGGACGAGGTCGAGGCGCCAGGCATGGAGAAGCTGGCGCGCGGGGACGGGCGTCAGCTTCCTGTCCCACCCCGGGCGGCCGTAGAGCGCGTCGCCCGCGATCGGGCAGCCGAGCGACGCGGCCATGTGGACGCGGATCTGGTGCGTGCGCCCCGTTTGGATGTCGCACGCGACGAGCGTGAGCGGGCCCGCCTGCGCAACCGTCTTGTAGTCCGTCGCGGCGCGCTTGCCGTTGCGGTCGACGACGGCCATCTTCTTGCGGTCGAAGGGACAGCGCCCGACGAGGTTCTCGATGTGGCCCGCGCGCGGGTCGGGCGTCCCGTGGACGAGGGCGAGGTAGGTCTTCCGGAGGTTCGCGTGGGCGGCGAACGCCCGCGTGAGGGCGTCCATCGCGCGCTGCGACTTCGCGGCGACCATGACGCCCGACGTGTCCTGGTCGAGGCGGTGGACGATGCCGGGGCGCGCGACGCCGCCGATGCCCGAGAGCGCGGGGCAGTGGTGGAGGAGGGCGTTGACGAGCGTTCCCGTCGGATGGCCGGGGGCGGGGTGGACGACGAGGCCGGCGGGCTTGTCGAGGGCGATCAGGTCGTCGTCCTCGAAGAGGATGCTGAGCGGGATCGCCTCGGGCGCGGGCGCGGCGGGGACGGGCGGGGGAATTGCAAGCGCGACGACGTCTCCGCCCTTGGCGCGTGCGGCCGCGCGCCGCGCAAGGCCGCCGTTGACGGTCACGCATCCGGCCCGCAGAAGCCCCTGCACGCGCGCGCGGGAGAAGTCCGGGCACTGCTGGGCGAGCCAGACGTCCAGCCGGTCGACGCCCGCCTCGGGAATCGTGAACGTCCGAATCTCGCCGGGTGCGTCCATCGCGTTCACCAGAAGGCCCATTGACCGCACGCGACGACGTAGACGGCGAGGAGAAGGTTCGTCGTCATGTGGGCGACGATCGCGGAGAGAAGCCCGCAGCGGATGGCGAGGAGGCCGTAGACGAGGCCGCAGAGGGCGGCGGCGAGCGGGCGGTCGTGCTCAAGCGTGAAGAGGAGGACTGTCCAGAGGAGGGCGGAGAGGTCGAAGGAGGCCTGCGGCACGGTGGCGAAGTCGCGGCGCTGGAGCCAGCGGTAGAGGAAGGAGCGGAAGAAGATCTCCTCGACGGGGGCGATGACGAAGGCGCTGCCGACGAGCTTGGCGAGCGTCAGGGGCCAGCCGCAGACGGCGGGGGCGTAGGGCGAGGCCGCCGCCTCGGCGGGCGGCGCGCCGAACGGCCAGACGCACCATGTCCGGTAGAGGGCGCTCGCCTCGGGGAGCGTCCAGAGGGCGAGGACGACGAGGCCGCCGAGAAGGCCCCAGGCACCCTGCGCGAGGCCCGCGCGCAGCGAGTCCGCGCCGAGCGGGCAGAGGCGCCGGAGGCGCGGCAGGACGGCCGCGAGCACGCCGAGCGTCGCCGCCGCGCGAAGGGCGTATGCGCCGGCTGTCGCGGGCAGGAGACTCTGAAGCGCCACCCACGTCGCAAAGGGGGCGACGGCGGCAAGAACGTCCTTGTTTTCGCGTGTCACGGCGTCCATTGTACCACAAAACCGCCGCCTTCACTGTGAGAATCCGCGCAAAACGCCGTTGACGCTTGACGCATTGGCGCGGTTTTGCTATATTGCATCCCGTTTTTTCCGACGGAGGAAGGTCTTCCGAAGGGGTTTAAAGGAGTACAAAGAAATGGCTATCAAGGTTGGCATCAACGGCTTCGGCCGCATCGGCCGCATGGTTTTCCGCGCGGCGGTTGAGAACTTCGCGAACGACATCGAGATCGTCGGCATCAACGACCTCCTCGACCCCGACTACCTCGCCTACATGCTGAAGTACGACTCCGTCCACGGCACGTTCAAGCACGACATCGCGGTCGAGGGCTCGACCATGACCGTCGACGGCAAGAAGATCCGCCTCACGGCCGAGAAGGACCCGACCCAGCTGAAGTGGGATGAGGTCGGTGCCGAGGTCGTCGTCGAGTCGACGGGCCTCTTCCTCACGGACGAGAAGGCGCGCATGCACATCACGGCGGGCGCGAAGAAGGTCATCATGTCGGCGCCGTCCAAGGACGCGACCCCGATGTTCGTCTACGGCGTCAACCACACGACCTACGCCGGCCAGGACATCATCTCCAACGCCTCCTGCACGACGAACTGCCTCGCGCCGATCTCCAAGGTCCTCCAGGACACCTTCGGCATCAAGCGCGGCCTCATGACGACGATCCACGCCGCCACGGCGACGCAGAAGACGGTCGACGGCCCGTCCAAGAAGGACTGGCGCGGCGGCCGCGGCATCCTGGAGAACATGATTCCGTCCTCGACGGGCGCGGCGAAGGCCGTCGGCAAGGTTCTCCCCGTCCTCAACGGCAAGCTGACGGGCATGTCCGTGCGCGTGCCGACGTCCGACGTCTCGTTCGTCGACCTCACGGCCGAGCTCGAGAAGCCGGCGACGTACGAGGAGATCTGCGCGGCGATGAAGGCGGCCTCCGAGAAGTGCGTGTGCGAGGGCGGCCTCAAGGGCGTGCTCGGCTACACGGACGAGGCGGTTGTCTCGACCGACTTCCGCAACGAGTCCAAGACCTCCGTGTTCGACGTCAAGGCCGGCATCCAGCTCGACCCGACGTTCGTCAAGGTCTGCGCGTGGTACGACAACGAGTGGGGCTATTCCAACAAGGTCCTCGAAATGGTGCGCGTCATCGCGAAGTAGATGCCCCTCGCGGGGAATCGAAGGGAAGGGCACGGCGGCGACGCCGTGCCCTTTTCGCATGCGCCGGGTCCTGCCGCGCAAAAACCGCGCGGCCGTTCGAGGCTTGATTTTCGGCCGCAAAATCGTGTATAATGGCAGGCGTTTTCGACGGGGTTCCAGACGATGGCGAAGATCAAACTGACCAAGACGGAGCTGAAGGCCCAGACGGACGCGCTCAAGCGCTTCCGGCGCTTTCTGCCCATGCTGCAACTGAAGAAGCAGCAGCTTCAGGGCGAGATCGCCGGCATCGTCGCGCAGGCGGACGCCGTGACGGCGCGCGAGAAGGCCGTGCGCGCGGGGCTCGACGCCTGGGTGGGACTCCTCGCGACGGGCGCAGACCTGCTCGCCGGGCTCGTCGCCGTGAAGGAGGTGCGCGTCTCGAAGGCCAACATCGCCGGCGTCGAGATCCCCGTCTTCGACGGCATCGAGACGGACGTGAAGAGCGTCGACCTCTGGGAGACGCCGGCGTGGGTCGACGACGCCGTGGCGACCCTCACGTCCGTCCTTGCGCTCCAGTGCGAGCGCGCCGTCCTGGAGCGCCAGCGCGCGCTCATCTCCGCCGAACTGCGCACGACGTCGCAGCGCGTGAACCTCTTTGAGAAGGTGAAGATCCCACAGTGCCGGGAGAACATCCGCGTCATCAAGATCGCGATCGGCGACGAGCAGACCGCGGCCGTCACGCGCGGCAAGATCGCCAAGGGCCGCGCGCCCGGCGGGGAGGACGCGGCATGATCGTCCCGATGAAGCGTCTCGCGCTCGTGTGCGTGGCGAAGGAGAGCGAGAAGGCGCTGGAGGCGCTGCGCGACCTCGGCTGCGTCCACGTGGACGTCGCCCGCGACGCATCGCCGGCCTCCGAGGCGGCGAAGGGCGCGCTTGCGGACGCGGCGCGCGCGGTGCGCGTGCTCGCGAAGGCTGCGAAGGAGGCGCCCGCCGGGAAGGCGGACGCGCGGTTCGAGGCCGTGCGCAGCGCCGATCTCGTGAAGACCGTCCTGAAGGCGGACGCGGAGCGCGCGGCGCTCGCCGACGCGGTCGACGCGCTCCGCCAGACCGTGCGGACGTACGCCCCCTACGGCGACTTCGACCCCGCGCTCGCGCGGCGGCTTCTCGACGCGGGCATCGACCTTTCGTCCGTCGCGACGCTGCCCGACCCGCTTCCGGCGGAGCGCCTCTCCGAGACGCGGCGGCGGCTCGCCGAGGCGGAGGCGTCCCTTGCGGACCTCCTGCGCGCGCTCGCCGCGCTCAACGCGCGCGCGGGGGCGATCCACGACCGCTTCCCCGAGCTGAAGGACCGCATGGCCTTCGCGGCCGCGCGCGACGCGCTTGCGACGCAGGGCGCCGTCGCGTGGATCGAGGGCTGGGTGCCGCAGGACGCCGTCCCGCAGGTGCGGGCGAAGGCCGTCACGAAGGCGTGGGGCATCCTGCTGCGCGACCCGGAGCCGGGCGACGACCCGCCCACGCTCGTCCGCCCGCCGAAGCTCTTCCGCTCCGTCGCGGCGCTCTTCGCGGGGCTCGGCATCGCGCCGGCCTACACGGAGTCGGACGTGTCCGTGCCGTTCATGTGCTTTTTCTCGCTCTTCTTCGCGATGCTCGTGGGCGACGGCGCCTACGGGGCGATCTTCCTCGCGGCGACGCTCTTCGGCTGGTGGAAGACGCGGCCGAGGGGCGAGGCGCGCCACCGGCCGCGCGTCGTCCGCAGCTGGCTCACGCTCCTGACAGTCTTCTCGTCCGCGACGGTCGCCTGGGGCGTCCTCTCCAACACCTGGTTCGGCGCGGGGATCCCCTGGTGCGCGAACTGGCCGACGGTGAAGTGGCTTGCCGACCCGAGCTACGACAACATGATGCTCCTCTGCTTCACGATCGGCGTCTCGCACCTCATGCTCGCGCGCGTCTGGAACGGCGTCTGCAAGTGGCCGGATTCGACGGCGGTGGCGGAGTTCGGCTGGGCGGGCATCCTCCTCACGATGTACCTCGTCACGAACACGATCGTCAAGATCTTCCCCGCATTCCCGGCGTGGGGGTACTGGGTGGGCGGCGTCTCGGTCGCCCTCGTGTTCCTCTTCACGGTCAAGCCGTCCGAGCTGAAGGCGCACGGCGCGGAGCTGGGCATGCTGCCGCTCAGCATCATGAGCGCGCTGGGGGACGTCATCTCGTACGTGCGCCTCTTCGCGGTGGGGCTCGCCTCGGTGAAGGTGGCGGAGAACTTCAACATGATGGCGCTGAACGTCGCGCACGCCGGGCACGCCTGGTGGACCTCCGCGCTCCTCGCGGTGGGGATGGTCGCGATCCTGCTCGTGGGCCACGGGCTCAACCTCGCGATGGCGGGGCTTTCGATCCTCGTCCACGCCGTGCGCCTGAACACGCTGGAGTTCTCGAACCACAAGGGCGTCACGTGGTCGGGCCACGCCTACCGTCCGTTCCGCCGCCAGGGCGCGCGGCCCTGAACCTTTCGTCAACCGATTGAACCACAAGGAGAAACCATGAGTGATGCAGCAATGATCGTCGCGGGCGCCATCGCCTGCTTGGGGCTTTCCGGCGCGGGCAGCGCGCTCGGCACGGGGCTCGCGGCCTCCGCGGCCGTCGGCGCGTGGAAGAAGTGCTACGCCGCGAACAAGCCGGCGCCGTTCCTGCTGCTCTCCTTCGTGGGCGCGCCGATCACGCAGACGCTCTACGGCATGATCCTCATGTTCACGATGCTCGGCAAGGTCGGGAAGGTCGCGGACGGCTCGGGCGTGCCCGTCCTCGTGGCCGGTGTCTTCGCGGGCCTCGCGATCGGCCTCTCGGCGCTCTTCCAGGGCCGCGCCGCCGCCGCCGCGTGCGACGCGCAGGCCGAGACGAACCAGGGCTTCACGAACTACCTCGCCGCGCTCGGCATCGTCGAGACGGTGGCCATCTTCGCGATGGTGTTCGCGCTCATCGCCCTCGGCTCGGTGAAGTAGCCTCCATGAAGCCGACAACGCTGATTCTTGCTGCGGCCGCGTGCGCCGCGCTGGCTGGATGCTTTGGCGACCGTGGCCGCCCGGCGGACGCGACGCCCGTCACCTCCCTCGCGGCGCTCGCCGCGACGAACCGTGCCGCAGTCGTGCGCCTCTACCTGCGCGGCGGCGCGGAGCCGCTCGCGAAGGGGGCTTTGGCGGACCTGCCCGCCCTTCGCGAGCTCGACCTTTCCGAGCGGGCGCTGACGGCCGTGCCGGAGGAGGTCTTCGCGCTTCCGTCGCTCACGCGCCTGTGGCTGGCGCGCAACGAGCTGGCGGCGCTGCCCGCCGCGCTTGCGAAGTTGCCCGCGCTCGCCTACCTGAACCTTGACGGCAACAAGCTTACGGAGGTGCCGGACGCGCTCGGCGACGCCGCGCATCTGCGCTATCTGCGGCTGAACGAGAACCGGTTGACGGCGCTTCCCCCGGCTCTCGGCCGCCTGAAGGACCTGCGCCGCCTCTATGCGGCGCGCAACAAGCTCACGGCCGTCCCCGCCTTCCTGAAGGACTGCCCGCTCATCGAGGACGTCGTCCTCGACCACAACGCAATCGCCGACGTGCCCGCGTGGCTCACGTCCTTGTCCGCGCTGCGGAACGTGTCGTTCGCGGGCTGCCGCGTCGCGAAGCTGCCGGACGACCTCTCCGGCTGGCGCACGCTCTCCTCGCTCTCGCTCGCGGGCTGCCCGATCCCCGCCGAGGAGATGAAGCGGATCCGCCGCGCGCTCGGCGACGACGTCGCCGTCACGTTCTAGCGAGATGAAGGCCCCGAGGGCGGTCGACGGACCGCGCGGAGGCCGCCTTCGGGCGCCGCCCTGCGGCGGCGCCGGGCAGGAAGGGGGGACAGGCGCATGACGCATCTGATTGTGATGGCCGCAGGGCTCGGCTATGAGGATCTCGCGCGGCGAAGCCGGCTGAGGATGGCGGGCCTGGAGTTCAAGCCCGCCGCGAGCGTCTTCCCCGCCGTCACCTGCACGGCGCAGGCGTCGTTCCGCACGGCGGCGCCGCCGCGCATCCACGGCATGACGTCGAACGGCGTCTTCTCGCGCACGCTCCGAAGGCCCTCGCTCTGGGAGCAGTCGGCGGCGCTTGTCGAGGGGCCGCGCATCTGGGATGCCGCGCGCGCGGCGCGCGCGCGCGTGGGGATGTTCTTCTGGCAGCAGTCGCTCGGCGAGCGCGTCGACGCCGTCCTCTCGCCCGCGCCGATCCACAAGCACGGCGGCGGGATGATCATGCGCAACTACACGCAGCCGGCCGAGATGGGCGACGTGCTGGACCGGCGGTGTGGCACGTTCCCGCTCCACCGCTACTGGGGGCCGTTCGCCTCGCCGAACGTGGGGCGCGCGGTGCTGGCGAACTTCTTCGCGATGGCCGAGGCGCATGCGGTCGACATCGCCTTCCTCTACCTGCCGACCCTTGACTACGAGGCGCAGCGGCACGGGCCGGATTCGTCGGCCGCAGAGAAGGCGCATGCGGCGTTCCGCGCCCAGCTGGAGGCGGTCGCCGACTTCGCCGCGCGCCAAGGCTGCGCGCTGACCGTCTGCGGCGATTACGCGATTGCGGCGGTGGAGCGCCCGCCCGCCCGCCCGAACGCCACGCTGCGCGCGGCGGGCCTCTTCGCGGTGCGCCCGGTCGCGGGACGGGCCTATCCCGACTTCTACACGTCGCGCGCGTTTGCGCTGTGCGACCACGAAGTCGCGCATGTCCACGTTCGGCGGGAGGAGGACGTCGAATGCGTCGCGCGGCTCCTGGAGCGGACGGGGGACTACGCATGCGTCGAGCGGCGCGCCGGCCAGGACTGGGCGCATCCCTCGGCGGGCGAGATCCTGCTCCTTGCGAAGAAGGGGAGCTGGTGCGCCTATCCGTGGTGGACGGATCGGCGCGAGGCGCCGGACTGGGCGACGCACATCGACATCCACAACAAGCCTGGCTACGACCCCTGCGAACTCTTCTTCGACCGCTCCTTCCCGCCGAAGACGTGCCAGGACGCGGGACGGATCAGGGGCACGCACGGCCGCGCCTCGACGCTGGCCTGGGCTTCGACGGATGCGCGTATCGCAGGCGACTCATTGCTCGCCCTCGCCGCCTCCTGCGCGGCGGCGTTCGGCCCGGCCGCGCCTGCCGCGCGCAAAATGTGCTATACTGCTCTTTCCTCCTGAAAGGAGCATGGTGATGATTGTCGTACTGGGCAGCACGAACATGGACATGGTCATCTCCGGCGCGAAGATTCCCGTGCCGGGCGAGACCGTGTGCGGCGGGTCGTTCATGATGAACCCCGGCGGGAAAGGCGCCAACCAGGCCGTCGCCGTCGCGCGCCTTTCCGCCCAGGGGGGGCGGTGCCTGTTCATCGCCAAGGTCGGGGACGACGTCTTCGGGCGCGACGCGGCGCGGCGCCTCAAGGACGAGGGCATCGACGCGCGCCTCGTCGTCGACAGGACGGCGGCGTCGGGGACGGCCGTCATCCTCGTCGACGCGGAGGGGCAGAACTGCATTTCCGTCGCGCTCGGCGCGAACGGGACGCTGACCCCGCAGGACGTCGCGCCGTTCGCCTCGGACATCGAGCGGGCGGACGCGCTTCTCCTCCAGCTTGAGACGCCGCTTGAGACCGTCGCGTGGGCCGCGCAGACGGCGCATGCGAAAGGCGTCCCCGTCATCCTCAATCCGGCGCCGGCGGCGGCGCTCCCGCCCGCGCTTTACGCCTGCCTCGACTGGATCACGCCGAACGAGACCGAGGCGGCGCGCCTCACGGGCGTGGAGGTCGGCGATCTCGCGAGCGCCCGGGCGGCGGCGCGCGTCCTCGAAGGGCGCGGCGTTGCGCATGTCGCGATCACGCTCGGCGCGCAGGGGTGCTATGCGGACGGGCGGATCTTCCCCGCCAGGCCGGTCAAGGCCGTCGACGCGGTCGCCGCAGGCGACACGTTCAACGGCGCGTTCGCCGTCGCCCTCTCCGAAGGCCGTTGCGTCGACGAGGCCGTCGCCTTTGCACAGGCGGCCGCGGCGATCGCCGTCACCCGCCCCGGCGCCCAGTCCTCCATCCCCTTCAGGAGGGAGCTGGGTTGAGGAAAGGCCGAGTCCCTCTGGCCCCTGACTGCCTGCTCCCGCCCCACCTCCCAACACCAAACTCCCACTTCGCAACATGTCGCCGACCTTCGAGAAAATCGCCGCAGATCCCGCGGCCTACCCGTTCGACGTGAACACGCTGGGCGCCTGCACGATCCCTTCGCCCGTGCGCCACCACGCCTTCATCCCCGAGGGCGGGCGCGTCTTCCTCGACGAGAGCGTGCCCCTCCTGCGCCTCCTCGAAGAGCGCCTCGGCCACGAGCCGAGCTTCGAGCGCGCGGGCCCGCACGAGCGGATCTTCCACGACCCCGCCTGGACGCGCGTCGGGATCCTCACGGCGGGCGGCCTCTGCCCCGGCCTCAACAACGTCATCAAGGGCCTCGTCGAGATCCTCTCCTTCGACTACGGCATCACGACGATCTACGGCATCCGCTACGGCTACGCGGGCCTCACGCCGCGCGGCGGGCAGGAGCCGCTGCTCCTCGACCCCGACAAGGTCGACACGATCCACGAGATCGGCGGCACGGTCCTCGGCGGCTCGCGCGGCCAGCAGCCGACGGAGGAGCTCGTCGACACGCTCGTGCGGATGAACATCAACGTCCTCTTCTGCATCGGCGGCGACGGCTCGCTGCGCTGCGCGCGCGACATCGCGGAGATGTGCCTCGCGCGGCATCTCTCGATCTCCGTCGTGGGCGTCCCGAAGACGATCGACAACGACCTCCAGTTCGTGGGGCCGTCCTTCGGCTTCGAGACGGCCGTCGCGGAGGCGACGAACGTCATCCGCAGCGCGCACGTCGAGGCGAAGGGCACGATGAACGGCGTCGGGCTCGTGAAGCTCATGGGCCGCGACTCGGGCTTCATCACGGCCTACGCCGCGCTCGCGAACCCCGTCGTGAACTTCTGCCTCATCCCAGAGGCCGACTTCGAGCTCAAGGGGCCGAACGGCCTGCTCGCCGCCCTGGAGCGGCGCTTCGCGAGCGGCAAGACGCACGTCGTCGTCGTCGTCGCGGAGGGCGCGGGGCAGCGGCTCATGGAGGGAAAGACGGAGACGGACGCGAGCGGGAACGTCCTCAAGAAGGATGTCGGCGAGTTCCTCAAGCGCCAGATCACCGCCCACTTCAAGGCGAAGGGCATCCCCTCAAGCGTCAAGTACTTCGACCCGAGCTACATGATCCGCAGCGTGCCGGCGCGCGGGACGGACGCCATCCGCTGCTACATGCTCGCGCGCAACGCCGTCCACGCCGCGATGGCCGGGCGCACGAACTGCGTCGTCGGGACGGTGGGCGACAGCTACACGCTCGTCCCGATCCGCCTTGCGACGATCGAGCGCCAGCAGGTGCGCCTCGACGGCGACCTCTGGCGCAGCGTGATGGACGCGACGGGCCAGGAGTTCTACTTCAGCGGTCCGGCCACGGCATTCGACCGTGTGCCGTAGGAAGCCTTCCGGCTTGCCTTTCGGGCGCGGAAAGAGTATAAATACGCGGGAAAAGCACAGACCAGGAGTACGCATGGCCACCAACAAGTATCTCGACGCCTTCATGAAGACCTTTCCGTTCGAGGGCCTCACCTACGACGACGTCACGCTCGTCACCCAGTATGCCGATTTCCTGCCGGACGACGCCTCGCTCGAGACGAAGCTCACCGCGCGCCAGAAGATGAAGGTGCCGTTCATCTCGGCGGCCATGGACACGGTCACCGAGGCCCCGATGGCGATTGCGATGGCGCTTGCCGGCGGCGTCGGCGTCATCCACAAGAACCTCGAAGAGGACGCCCAGGCCGCCGAGGTCGCGAAGGTCAAGAACTACCTCAACGGCCTCATCGCCAAGCCTGTCTGCTTCCACGCGAACGACGACATCGCCTTCCTCCGCGCGGAGAAGCGCCGCCTCGGCCTTACGTTCAACGGCTTCCCCGTCCTCGACGACGAAGACCGCCTCGTCGGCATGATCTCGGGCGCCGACATGCGCTACGCGCCGAAGGACGCCGCGAAGCTGCGCGACGTGATGCAGAAGGACCCCATCACCGCCAAGCCCGGCACCTCCCTCAAGAAGGCCTACGACATCATGCGCGCCCACAAGATGGGCAAGCTCCCGCTCGTCGACAAGGTCGGGCACGTCGTGGGGCTCTACTCCTTCACCGACGTGCAGCGCCTTGTCGAGAACAAGAACCCCTCCTACAACTGCGACGAGCAGTTCCGCCTGCGCGTCTCGGCCTCCGTCAGCGGCGGCAAGGGCGACCTCACGCGCATGGAGAAGCTCGCCGAGGCGGGCGTGGACGTGGTGGTCGTCGACTCCGCCCACGGCCACTCGAAGGGCATC
The DNA here is from genome assembly GCA_934643865.1 of uncultured Kiritimatiellota bacterium. Lineage (GTDB taxonomy): Bacteria > Verrucomicrobiota > Kiritimatiellia > RFP12 > UBA1067 > RUG572. Next base: position 38,597 of record CAKUCX010000011.1, on the reverse strand, counting down.
ATGGAGATGACGAAGTACATCGTCAAGAACTTCCCGAAGGTGGACGTGATCGCCGGCAACATCGCGACGGGCGAGGCGGCGGCCGCGCTCGCCAAGTGCGGCGCGCACGCCGTCAAGGTCGGCATCGGCCCCGGCTCCATCTGCACGACGCGCGTCGTCTGCGGCGTGGGCATCCCGCAGCTCACTGCCGTCTACAGCGCGGCGAAGGCCCTGCGCGGTTCGGGCGTCGCGGTGATCGCCGACGGCGGCATCAAGCTCTCCGGCGACGTGCCGAAGGCGCTTGCCGCCGGCGCGGACAGCGTGATGCTCGGCTCCGTCCTCGCGGGCACGGAGGAGAGCCCGGGCGAGAAGATCTACGCGAACGGGCGCAAGTACGTCGTCTACCGCGGCATGGGCTCGATGGCCGCGCTCAAGAACGGCAAGGGTTCGCGCGCGCGCTACTTCCAGGACAACGAGAGCGAGGACGACCTCGTGCCGCAGGGCATCGAGGGCATGGTGCCGTATTCGGGCCACGTGTCGTCGATCATGACGCAGTTCTGCGGCGGCCTGCGCGCGTCGCTCGGCTACTGCGGCACGAAGACGATCGCCGAGCTGCAGGCGCGCGGCAAGTTCTACCGCGTGACGGCGGCGGGCCAGCGCGAGGCGCGTCCGCACGACATCACGATCACGAAGGAAGCGCCGAACTACCGGACGTGACGTGAAGGTGCTGCTGCACACCTGCTGCGGACCGTGCGCGAGCGCCTGCGCGCCGCGCCTGAGGGAGGAGGGCCACGACGTGGCCCTCTTCTTCTCGAACTGCAACATCGACACGGCTGACGAGTTCGCGCGCCGCCTCGCGGCGGCGCGGCGGCTCGGTGCGGCGGACGGCGTGCCGGTCGTCGCCGACGCCTACGACCACGCGGACTGGCTGGAACAGGTCGCGCGCGGCTTCGAGCGCGAGCCGGAGAAGGGCGCCCGCTGCGCGCGCTGTTTCCGCTATTCGCTCGCCCGCACGGCCGCCTATGCCGCCGCGCACGGCTACGAGGCGTTCACGACCTCGCTCACCGTCTCGCCGCACAAGGTCTCGCCCGTTGTCTTCGCCGCCGGCGAGGAGGCGGCGTGGACGGTCTCGGCCGCCCCCTGCGGCGGCAGCGCATCCGCCGCGCCGATGTTCCTCGCGCGCGACTTCAAGAAGGGAGACGGCTTCCTCCGTTCGCTGAAGCGGTCGGCGGAATTGGGACTTTACCGCCAGTCCCATTGCGGGTGCGAGTTCTCCAGACTGCGGCGGACCGGGGGGCGTACACATGAAGACACGGCTGAAGATTCCGCTCGCGCTTGTTCTCCTGGCGCTGGGGCGGGCGCCTGTGCGGGCGGGTGCGTGGGAGGGGCGGATCCCTCTCCATGATGGGGCCGAGGGCCATCGTCCCCAGCGGATAGGGGCCGATGGCAGGGCGGGCGTCCGCTTCTCGGTCGAGCGGGACATCGTCGGCGTCGACGCCCGCTGCCCCAGCTACGGGAACGACAGGGGCGGGCTCACCCTTTCGCTCTATCCCTGGGCGGGGAGCGTGGAGGCCTCCTGCGCCCGGGGCGCCCTTGCCGCCCGGCGCTTTGAGGACTTCCCCGACAACGCCACGCTACGCCTTTCCTTCAAGCCCCACCCGGCCGGAACCTACTACGCGGAACTCTCGCGGGGGACTGAGACGGTCGGCGTGTGGAAATCGCCAAGGGGCGTCGCCGGCGCGGAATCCTACGTGGACGGACGCCCTGTCGCGGGCGCCTTCGAGTTCGCCGTGACGGTCGCGGGCCTGGACGTCCCCTTTGCGGGGGACTGGGCCCTCTACCGGCTGCTGTCGGGGCCGACCTGCGCGCCGGCCGAGACGGACGGCGTCTCGGATGCGGAGGGCCGGCTGATCCCCGGACGGGTCTTCGCCGAGCGTGACCTCTTCGCGGACACCTGGGACGCCATCGACGGGCTCGGCCGCATTCTAGGGGATGCCCGGACGCTGCCGTCCCCGCGCCGCCGGCAGGTCGGCATCTTCTACTGGACATGGCACGAGGGCTGCGACAACCCCGCGCTGCCCGTGAACAACGCCGAAATCCTCGCTTCCGATCCCTCCCTCGCGGACCGCCCCGGGGATCCGAAGTGGGGGCCTTTCTGGATGCGCCACCACTGGGATCAGCCCCTCTTCGGCTACTACCGCACCACGGATGCCTGGGTGTCGCACCGCCATGCCCAGATGCTCGCCGCAGCCGGCGTCGACGCCGTCGTCTTTGACGCCACGAACGGCGAGCGCACGTGGATGGCTTCGTTCTGGACGCTGGCGAAGACATGGGCGGCCCTTCGGCGGGATGGATTCCGGACGCCGCGCGTCGCCTTCATGCTGCCCTTTGGGGAACAGCCGGTTCAGGTGAAGAGCCTGCTCCAGCTGTACCGGGACGTCTATCGCCCGGGCCGGTTCCGGGATCTCTGGCACTACTGGGAGGGACGCCCCCTCGTACACGCGGATCCCTGCGTCATCGCCCGGAGGGCGAAGGATCCGGCGGCCTCCGCCGAAGAGCGCCGCGCCTGCGAGGAGACGCTCCGCTTCTTCACCTTCCGTCCGCTGCAGCCCTCCTACACGGCCGGCCCCGCCGCGCCCAACCAGTGGTGCTGGCTGGAGTGCTATCCGCAGCACGCCTACGGGCGCCGTTCCGACGGGACGTTTGAGATGTGCGCCGCCGGCGTGGCCCAGAACCATTCCTGGCGGAAGCGGGACGGCGGGTGCGGGCTTGCCGCGATGAACGACGTCAATGTGTTCGGCCGGGCCTACATGGGGCCCTCCGGGGCGGAACTGCGGCCCGGAGAACGCCTGTACTACGCCCCCGACCGCAATCCACGCCGCGACGAACCCCTGCGCTTCCTTTGGGGGGATGGGTTCGCCCAGCAGCTGGCGCGGGCCCGCGAGATCGATCCCGACTACCTCTTCATCACGGGGTGGAACGAGTACGTCGCCCTTCATTTCCCGTCGTGGATGGGAACGGAGGGGGCCTTCCCCGACCAGTTCTCGCCGCCGTGCAGCCGTGACATCGAACCCAGCGCGGGCGTGCTGAAGGACCACTTCTACTACCAGCTCGTGCAGGGCGTGCGGGCTTTCCGCGGGGTGCGCCCCCAGCGGGCCGCGCGGGAGCATCCCGTCTACCGGGACGCCCTGGGCGACACGCAGCCGCGCGATGCCGCCGGATACGGTACGCGCCGCTATCGTGATTCGACGGGACGCAACGACCTGGCGGAGTGCCGGGTCGAGCATGACGCCACGACGCTGCGGTTCCGCGTGGACTGCGCCGCGCCGATTTCACCCCGTACCGACCCGGCCTGGATGCGCCTCTTCCTCTCGGCGGCCCTGGTGCCGGACGATCCGCGTCCGAACTGGAACCATTTCCATTTCGTCGTCAACCGCGTACCGCCGCCCGACGACCGCACGGCGATCCTCGAGGTCTGCACGGGAGGGTGGGCCTGGCGCGAGATCGCCCGGGTGCCGATGAAGATCTCGGGCTCGTCGCTTGAAGTCTCACTTCCCCGCGCGTCCCTGGGACAGTCCGGGCGCATCGACCTCCGCTTCAAGTGGGCGGACAACACGCCGGGCCCGGGAGGGGACGGCGACATCCTCGACTTCTACCTGCACGGCGACACGGCCCCGGACGGGCGCTTCCTCTACCGCTACTTCGAGTGAGGCCTCAGCCGAGGACGCGCGCGAGGCGGGTGACGGCCTCCTCGACGTTCGCGCGGCTGTTGAAGGCGGAGATGCGGATGTAGCCCTCGCCGTCCTTTCCGAAGCCGGCGCCCGGGGTGGTGACGACGTTCGCCTCCTTGAGGATGCGGTCGAAGAAGTCCCAGGAGTCGCCCTTGACGTCCACCCAGAGGTAGGGGGAGTCGACGCCGCCCGTGATGGAGTAGCCGTGCCGGGCGAGGGCGGTCTTGACGATCCGGGCGTTTTCGAGGTAGAAGTCGATGGTGGCCTTCACCTGGGCCTGTCCTTCGGGCGTGTAGATCGCCGCCGCGCCGCGCTGGGTGATGTAGCTGCAGCCGTTGAACTTCGTCGTCTGGCGACGCGTCCAGAGGGGCCGCAGTTCGACGGGCGTCCCGTCCTGCGTGTAGCCGACGAGTCCCTTCGGCACGACCGTGTAGCCGCAGCGCACGCCCGTGAAGCCGGCCGTCTTCGAGTAGCTGCGGAACTCGATCGCGCAGCTGCGCGCGCCCTCGCAGGCGTAGATCGAGCGGGGGATGCCGGGCGTGCGGATGAAGGCCTCGTAGGCGGCGTCGAAAAGGATGAGCGCCTTGTTCGCGCGCGCCCAGTCCACCCACGCCTGGAGCTGCGCGAGGGTGGCGACGGCGCCGGTGGGGTTGTTCGGGTAGCAGAGGTAGACGACGTCGACGGGTTCCTTGAGGTCGGCGGGGGAGGGCACGTAGCCGTTTGCGGCCGTGCCGTCGAGGTAGACGAGGTTGGCGTAGCGGCCGTCCACGCTCGCGCCCGTGCGGCCGGCCATGACGTTCGTGTCCACGTAGACGGGGTAGACGGGGTCGCCGACCGCGATGCGCACGTCCGCGCCGAAGATCTCCTGGATGTTGGCGCAGTCGCACTTGGCGCCGTCGGAGATGAAGATCTCGTCGGCGGCGACGTCGAGGCCCTGGGCCTGGAAGTCGTGGGCGGCGGCGGCCTCGCGCAGGAAGGCGTAGCCCTGCTCGGGGCCGTAGCCGTGGAACGTCTCGCGGGCGGCCTCGTCGTCGACGGCCCTGTGCATCGCTGCGACGACGGCGGGTGCGAGGGGCTCGGTGACGTCGCCGATGCCGAGGCGGATGATCTTCGCCTCGGGATGGGCCTCCTGGTGGGCCTTGACGCGGTGGGCGATTTCGGTGAACAGGTAGCTGGCCTGGATCTTCAGGTAGTTTTCGTTGACGCGGATCATCTTCTGTCGTTCCGTTTCCGTTTGGGTTCAAAGACACCGTCCATTATACCATGTCGCCTCGCGCGCGGGCCGTTTTTCGTCGTCTCGCCCCAGGGCCGTCCGCCGCCTGCCGCGCAGTCTGCTTGCCGCCCTGTTGCGCGCAGTGCCGGGTCCCTGGACGCTCGGCGGTCGGGGCGGAATCTGTGGTATAATGGGCGGCGGAATGCCAAGCGCCGAACAGAGCGGACGCCGTGCCGCGCGTGCGACGGCCGGCCGCCGGACGATGGTCATCGGGCGGCCCGTCCTTGAAACGGGCGCGGGCCGCGCGCGGGCCGTCGCGCAGGTCGATGTCGCGGGCGAGACGCGCGCGCTCTGGTTCGAGGTCGAGGCGGCATATGCGCCGTACCTGAACGTCGCACGCGGCGACGCCTTTCTCGTCGGACTTCTCTACACGGCCCTGCACGAAGGCTACGATCTCGTGAGCGTCGCGCCCGTCACGGCGGAACTTCTCCACAACCTCACCGAGACGCTTGTGCCGGCCGTCGTCAAGGCCGAGCCGGGCCTCGTGGCGCCGGCGATCTCCGCGCCTGCGGCGACGGCGCCGCTCGTCACCGCCGGAAAGGTCGGCACGGGCATCTCCTGCGGCGTCGATTCGCTGCAGGCGGTGCATGCCTACGGGAAGGGGCGCGGCGGCGCGCACGAAATCACGCATCTCGTCATCTTCAACGTCGGCGCGTACAAGAAGGGGCGGGAAGCGCAGCAGTTCGCATGGCAGCGCCGCCAGGCGCGGGCGTTCGCCGCGGAGTACGGCTACGCGCTCGTCGAGGCGGACTCGAATCTCCATGCGGCGTTCCCGCGCGACCACGCCTTGGCCGTCAAGTATTCGAACGCCTTTGCGATCCACATGCTCGCGAAGCTCTGGGGCGTCTATCTCTACGCCTCGGACGGCTACGACTTCCGCGACTGCCGGCTCTCCGAACACGCCGTCGAGGACTCCGCCTGGATGGATGCGCTGGGAGCGATCGCCTTCACGACGCGCACGCTGCAGGTTGTCCCGGCGGGATTCGCGCTCACGCGCCGGGACAAGCTCGTGCAGCTCGCGGACGACGCGGCGGCCCAGAAGTATCTGGACTGCTGTTTCCAGGCGGGCGCGGGCAGCGCCAACGGCTTCCCGAACTGCGGACGCTGCTCGAAGTGCCGACGCACGATCCTTCTTCTGGACGCGCTCGGCGCGCTCGACCGGTTCGCCCGCGTGTTCGACGTGAAGGACTACCGCGCGCACCGGGACGAATACGACTACTGGCTCCTCTCGCAGCGCTGGCTTCGCCATGGCGACGCGATGGCGCAGGCGGCCCTCGCGGCGCTGAAGCCGCGCATGGCGCGCCGCCTTTTCGTCAAGTCCTTCCTGGGCCGCCTCAAGCACAAAATCCTGGGAGACGGACGCTGAACGCCGTCGGCGCAGGGGGGATGTGCTATACTGCCGGCATGAGACCCGAGAAGAACCCCTCAGGCGTCAAGGGCTTCAGGCGCCTGCGGCCCTGTTGTCGGCAAGGCCGCGTCCCCCCGCAGGCCGGAGGCGTCCGCACATGAGGATTCTCCTCGGCGGCGTTCCGTTTGGCTGCGACAACATCGGCGACGAGGCGATCCTCGCCTGCGTCGTGGAGATGATGCGCGAGATCGCGCCGGCGGCCGAGCTCGCGGTCGCGACGAACGACCCTGCGGCCGAAGCGCTGCTGGGCGTGAAGGTCCTTCCGCCCTACGGTTTCGCCGGCACGCCGGCGGCGGCCTTCGACGCCGCCGTCCGCGCCTTCGACGTCTACGTCTGGTGCGGGGCGACGGGGCTTTCGGACTACCCGTTCGTCTCGCTCGATCTCCTGCGGCGGGCGCAGCGCGCGGGCGTGCGGACGTTCGTCTGGTCGGTCGGCATGGACAGCGAGCTCAACCCCGTCTTCTTCGCGGCGCACGGTCGCCGGCGGAAGGTGCTCGCGTGCCTGGGGGCCGTCGGCCTCTACGAGCGCCTTCTGCGTGCGCGTCTCGCGCGCCTTCTGCGCGCGACCCTCCCGCGCTGCGCGGGCGTGTGGACGCGCGACCCCGAAAGCGCGGCGGAGCTCGCGCGTTTCGGATTCGCGGGCGCGGAGGTGGCGGCCGACACGGCCGTCAACCAGAGCCGTCCGCGCGCCGCCGCCCCGTCCGCACGCGCCGCCGCCCCGACGCTCGGCCTCTGCCTCTCGGCGCAGCGCGCCGTCCGGGACGTGGCGGGCGTGAAGCGTTTCCTCGCGCGTCTCGCGGCGGCGGGCGTCCGCGTCGTCGGCGTACCGATGAATCCGAAGACCGACGCGGTGTTCATGCGCGCGCTCGGCGTCGCCGACATATTCGGCGGCGCGACGCCCGACGCCGTCGCCGGGCAGGCCGCAGCGTGCGACCTCGTCCTGTCGAGCCGCCTGCATCTTCTCATCCTCGCCGCGAACGTCGGCACGCCCGTCATGGGGATCGCGCGCGGCTCGAAGCTCGCGAACTGGCTCGCGAACTTCGGCGAGACGACGGTGGGGTCGGTCTTCGCCTGCGACTGGGACGCGCTTGCCGAGGAGGTCGTCCGGCGTGTGGAGGACCCGCAGCTCCGTGACCGCTTCGCCGCCGCGCGGCAGGCGGCCTACGCGCGGCTCGACGCGCGCTTCGCCGCCGCGAAGCGCGCGCTCGCCGCCCGGCTCGCCGCCCCGGAAGCGGAGGCTAGAGCGCGGCCTTGAGCGCCGCCGCCCGGTCCGTCTTCTCCCACGGGAAGCCGGCGTGGCCGAAGTGCCCGCCGGTGGAGGTGTCGCGGTAGCGCCAGCCTTTTGGCTTCGTGAGGCCGAGGTCGGCGATGAGCGCGTACGGACGGAAGTCGAACACCTTTCCCGAGAGGATCACCTTCTCCAGCTGCTCGTTCGTGACGCTGTGGTTCGTGCCGAACGTCTTCACGCACACGGAGACGGGCCGGTCGACGCCGATCGCGTAGGCCACCTGGATCTGGCAACGGTCCGCGAGCCCCGCCGCGACGATGTTTTTCGCCGCGTAGCGCGCGTAGTAGGCCGCGCTGCGGTCCACCTTCGACGGGTCCTTGCCGCTGAACGCGCCGCCGCCGTGCGCGGCCATGCCGCCGTAGGTGTCGACGATGATCTTGCGCCCCGTCAGGCCGCTGTCGCCCGTCGGGCCGCCCACCACGAATTTGCCCGTGGGGTTCACGTGGAACTTCGTGCGCGCCGTCAGGAGGCCCGTCCCGGCGAGGACGTCGCGCGCGATCTCCTCCAGCTCGGCGTAGCATTTCCGGCACGCGCCCGCCTCGGTCGTCTGGTGCGAGAGGACGACCGTCTCGATGGCGACCGGCCGCCCGTCCTCGTACGCGACGGAGAGCTGGCTCTTCGCGTCGGGGCGCAGGAACGGCATCTCGCCCGACTTGCGCAGCTTCGTGAAGTGGCGCAGCAGCTCGTGCGCGTAGACGAGCGGCGCCGGCATGAGGCACTTCGTCTCGTTCGTCGCGTAGCCGAACATCATCCCCTGGTCGCCCGCGCCCTGCTTCTCGGCCTTCGCGCGGTTGACGCCCTGCGCGATGTCGGGGCTCTGCCCGTGGAGGGCGCTCAGGTAGTTGAACGTGTCCCAGCTGAAACCCTCACCGGGGCGGTCGTAGCCGATGTCCTTCACGACCGCACGCGCGATCTCCTGGGGGTTCACCTTCTCGTAGCCGCGCGCCGCGATTTCGCCCATGTTGACGACGAGGTTCGGCCCCACCATCGTCTCGCACGCGACGTGGGCCTGCGCATCGCCCTTCAGGCAGGCGTCGAGGATCGCGTCTGAAATCTGGTCCGCAACCTTGTCAGGATGACCTTCCGAAACCGATTCGGAAGTGAAAACGTGCCGTCCGGCATGTTTTGCCATGTTGTGCTCTCTTTCTTCGTACTTGCGAAGCGCATCCGGGGTGGATCCCCAGCCACCGTGGCGTTCCCGCTCGGTTGGCACGGACGCACGGGCGTCCGCTTCCTGATGCTTCGATGGGCGTATTATAGCAAACCGGCGGCGGCCCTGCCAACCGCCTCGCCCTGCGCGACGGAGCTGCCCGTCACGCGGTAGCTCGCGTGGGCGATGAAGTCGCCGGAGATGCAGCGCCCCGCCATGTAAAGGTTGTCGACGTCGCGCGCGCGGCAGGCGCGAAGCGGGATCTGGAACGGACGGAACTTCGCGCCGAAGTTCTGCCCCGCCGCCCGTTCGTCGTTCGCCTTCTTGTCGAGCCCGTGGATGTCGATGCCGAAGCGCGACTCCGTCACCGCGTCCTCGAAGCGCCGCCCCGCCGCCACGTCCGCGCGCGTGACGGTGTAGCGCCCGTGGATACGCCGCGCGTCGCGGTGGCCGATCTGCTCCGCCGTGTACGCAACGCGGAAGCCGGTCCAGATGCCGCCAAGGCGCGCCAGGGCGTCCGCAAGGCGGAAGATCTCCTTGCGCGCGCGGATCGTCGCGTCGGAGATCGCCTGGGCGTCGTCGAGACGCAGCCGGTAGGCGTGCGTCGCCATGAAGCAGAAGAGGTTGTCGTGGCAGCGGAAGAGCGTGGGATCGCCGTAGCTCGGGTCGAGTCCCTGCGCATGCAGGAGGTCACGCAGACGGTGGGACGCCTCGATGTGGTGGCAGATCGGCTTCCCCTTGGAGACGGCGCGCGTCCACATCGCGGGCTCGTTGGACACATAGTCCCGGATGGCGTCGCCGTCCTTCACGACGACGAGGGCGTTCAGGGTCGCCGGCTGGCCGAAGCCGTCGGGCGTCCAGCCGAGGTCGAACCCGCAGCCCGCCTGGGCGGCGAGGTCGCCGTCGCCCGTGCAGTCGATGAACGTCTTCGCGCGCCAGGCCTGCCGCCCGCTCTTCGACTCCGTGACGATGGTCGCGATGTTCTTCCCCGCCGCGTCGCGCCAGGCCGCGACGACCGTCGTGTGGAGCGTCACGCGCACGCCGCTCTCCAGGCACATGTCCTCGCAGACGAGTTTCATGTACTCGGGCTCGTAGACCCAGTTCTTGTCGAGCCCGTCCGGATAGTACGCCAGGCCCGCCGCGCCGGGACGGTCAACCGTCCGCGCGCCATAGGCGTCGAGCCGCTTCATGATCTCGCGGTCTGTCGCGCTCTTGTCGAAGTCGAAGATGTAGGTGAGAAGCCCCGCCGTCCACACGCCGCCCAGGCACCCCCGCAGCTCGAAGAGACGCACCTTCTTCCCCGCGCGCGCGGCGGCGACGGCGGCGGCGACGCCGGCGGGGCCACCCCCGCACACGATCACGTCCGCCCAGTCGTCCACGGGAAGTTCCCGGCCCGGCTCGGCGAAGCGCACCCCGCGCGCGGCCGTTCCACCACCCGCCGCCGCGCACGTTCCCGCCGCGAGCGAAGTCCCGAAGAATGCCCTGCGCGTCATGTCCATGTCCTCTTCTCCTTTTTTTCTGCCGCGCGCCCGCACATGCGGGGGCGCGATGTGTTCCAGTATACCATGTAATCCGGCGTTTTGCGCAATTGACACGGATGTTCCGTTCGTGGTATGCTGTGTTCGGTTGGTTGAGGGGGCGCAGGGGTGCAGGGGGGCGTTCAGGTCTCTCCTTCGTTCGAGGCTCCCCAGGGTTCTAGGCTAGAGGAGGAATGTCATGAAGAGACTTCTGATTGTCGTTTCCGCGGTTGTCGCGGGGGCGGCGCTTGCTGCGGGAACGGACAGGCGGACGTACCGCGACGCGATGGGACGGCAGCAGGGCACCGCGACGACAGACGCATATGGAAGGACGACGTACCGCGACGCGATGGGGCGCAGCCAGGGCACGGCCACGGTCTCCGGCGATCGGACGACGTTCCGCGATGCGATGGGGCGCAGTCAGGGCACGGCGACGACAGACGCATATGGGAAGACGACGTACCGCGACGCGATGGGCCGGACGACGGGGACGTCGTACAGGGATTCAAGCGGAAAGGTCATCTACCGCGATACGCAGGGCCGGTTGACGGGCACGGCGACGACGGATTCGTCGGGACGCACGACCTACCGCGATGCCCAGGGGCGTTTGCAGGGAACGCGGAGGTGAACCGCCGGCCCGGCGGGCCGGGCGACGGCTGGACGCTGCGTGTCCTTTTTGGTAGACTAACGGAAAGCGCGATGTGCGCACGGTTGAATGTGAACGAGAAATGAGCAGAAGAGAAGGGAAGTCCACAGAAGATGGTTACGGCGATTATCGTGGCGGCGGGGAAGAGCGAGCGCATGGGTGCGGGGACGGACAAGGCGTTTCTGAATCTGGGCCCCAAGCCTGTGGTGGCGTGGAGCCTTCTCGCCTTTGAACACTGCTCGGATGTCGACCAGATCGTTCTCGTGGTGCGCAAGGACCAGCTCATCGCCGCGAAGGCCGTCGTCAGGATGTTCGGCATCTCGAAGGTGCGGGCGGTCGTGGCCGGCGGCGCGAAGCGGCAGGATTCGGTGATGAACGGCCTGAAGGAGCTGGATGCCGACACGCGCGTCGTCGTCGTCCACGACGGGGCGCGGCCCTGCGTGAAGCCCGAGACGATCGCCGAGGTGGTCAAGCTCGCCCGGCGCGGCGGCGCGGCGGTGGTCGGCCGCCGCATCTGGGACGCGGTGAAGTTCGTCGAGAAGGGCACGACCGTCACGCGCACGGAGGATCGCGCGAAGCTGTGGGCCGTCCAGACGCCGCAGGCGTTCGACGTGCGCCTCCTCAAGAGGGCCTACGCGGCCGTCGCGGAGCAGAAGGCGGACGTCGTGGACGACGCCGCCGCCGTGGAGCTGCTCGGCGAGCCCGTCAAGATCTTCGAATGCGAAAAGCCGAACCTGAAGATCACGACGGCGGAGGATCTTCAGCTGGCCGCCGCCGTCGTCCTGAAGGGCTGAGGGCGGACGCGTCGGGGAGGAGTGCGAGGTCGAATGGGGCGAGTCTACGCGATTCTTGGCGACATCCACGCGAACATTGACGCCCTGAGGGTCGTCGTGGACGACGCGCGCGCGCAAGGGGCGACCGACTTTGCGTGCGTGGGCGACATCGTGGGCTACAACGCCGCGCCGGCCGCATGCATCCGCATGGTGCGCGACGAGCTGGGATGCCCGTGCGTGCAGGGCAACCACGACCACTACGTCGCCTATCCCGAGACGAATCTGGCCGATTTCCATCCGAGCGCGGCCCACGTGGTGGCGTGGACGCGCAGCCAGCTCTCGGGGGGTGACATCGCCTGGCTCCACGACCTGCCGCTCCAGAAGCCCGTGATGGGCTTCATGCTCGTTCATGCGACGCTCGACCGTCCGGCCCACTGGGGCTATGTCTTCGAGAACCAGCAGGCCGAGGCGAACTTCAGCTACCAGAAGACGCCGCTCTGCTTCCACGGGCACACGCACGTGCCGATCATCTACGCGAACGAGCCGGGCGGCGTCGTCCACTACCAGCTGGGCGACTTCACGCCCGAACTCGGGCAGCGCCTCTTCATCAACGTCGGCTCCGTGGGGCAGCCGCGCGACGGCGATCCGCGCGCCTCCTACGTCATCTACGACATGGCGGCGCGGCGGGTGCGCTTCCGCCGGCTCGCGTACGACGTGCAGGCGGCGATGGCGCGCAACCGCGCGGCGGGGCTGCCGGAGAAGTGCGCGGCCCGCCTGGAGATCGGCCGCTAGGGGCGGAGGGTGCGAAGCATGAGAGGATGTTCGCTCGTTGGCGTCCCGCTTGCCTGCTGCTGCGCGGGCTGCCTCTCCTCGACGGCGCCGGAGACAAGGGCCTGGACGCTCGACGTCGCCCCGGATCTCCTGCCGGCCGTCCCGTCTGCGGAAGGCGCGGCAAAGCCCGCGTTCGGGACGACGCGCGTGGGCGCCGTCGCCGTGGACGCCCCCTACGACAAGCCGCCGTTCGTCGTGCGGCGCGCGGACGGGTCGGTCGCCTTCGACCACTACAACGTCTTCGCCTCCTCCCCCGCCTCGCTTCTGCGCGCGCCTGTGCGGCGGCGGCTCGGCGCGGACGGCCGTTTCGGCTCCGTCGTCGGCCTTTCGAGCGCCGCCTGGGCCGATGCGCAGGTGGAGGTGCAGGTTGTCGACCTCTCGCTCGACTGCCGCACGCCCGGCCGGCGCCGCGCGCGCGCGGCCGTGGCGCTCGACGTCGTGAAGGCCGGACGCGGCCCGCGCACCGTCGTCCTGCAGGGCGCGGGCGCCGGCGCGGCGGATGCGGCGGACGGCGACTATGCGCAGGCCTTTTCGCAGGCCGTCGACGCCGCGCTTGCCGAGGCGCTCAAGTCGCTGAAGACGGTTGCGCCCGCTTCCGAGAAGAAATGACCCCACGCAAGGAAGGTTTCATGAGGACGAACCTGTTTGTCGCGACGTTTGGATTTCCGGGGCTGGCCCTGCTCCTGGTGGCGGGGTGCGCCGACAGGCTGCCGCCGCTGCCCGCCGCGCCCGCCGCCGGCGGGGCGAAGGTGCTGGCGTCCTGGAGCGTCCTCACGAACGCCGCCGCCCTGAAGGCGGCCGTTTCGAGCGGCGCGGCGACGCCGCCGACGCGCCTCGCGGCGCCGGGCGTGGTGGAGATGACGGCGGACTTCACCCAGGCGAAGCCGCCCGCGCGGGCGAGCTGGGACATCAGGCTCCCCTGCGACCTGCGCCTGCGGCCGGGCCTCCAGTTCGACTTCTACTGCGACGACCTTTCGCAGTTCAGCGCCTTCAGCTGCTACTTCCGCAGCGGAGAGGGCTGGTACCACGGCAGCTTCTCCCCCGAGGAGGGAAGCGGCGCGTGGCAGCGCGTGACGGTGATGAAGGCGAAGTGCGCGCCCGAGGGGGCGCCGGCGGGGTGGGGGGCCATCACCGCCGTGCGCATTTCCGGGTGGCGCGCGGGGACGGGGCGGGCGCGGTGCGCCATCGCGAACGTCGCCGTGGCGGGGGGCGAGCCGGACGTTGCGGTCGTCTACGCGGATTCGCTTGCCGCGAAGGGCGGGGCGGACGCGAAGAGCTACCTGAGTTTCGCGGGCACGGTGGGCGCCTCCCTGCGCGCGATCGGCGTGGAGGCGGTGATCGTGGCGGACACGGACCTCACGGCGGAGGCGCTGAAGGGCATGGCCGCCGTCGTCCTCCCCTACAACCCGCAGGTCCCGTCTGAGAAGCTGGCGCTTCTGCGCGCCTACGTCGAGGGGGGCGGCCGGATCCTGGCGTGCTACTCGCAGCCACGCGGGGTCTACGAGCTGCTGGGCGTGCGCGTGAAGGGCGCCCGCCGCCCGGACGACGGCGGCGGCGCGTCGATCGCGGGCTTCCTCAAGGCGGGGGCGGGCCTCGCGGGGCAGCCCGCGTTCGTCCCCCAGGCGTCGTGGATGACGCAGGTCCCCGTGCCGGACGCGGGGGTGGAGGTGGTGGCGGAATGGGCGGACGGCGCGCGGAAGCCGCTCGGCATCCCCGCGCTCGTCCGCACGAAGGCGGGGCTCTTCATGAGCCACGTGTGGCTGGGGGGCACGGAGGGGGCACCGGCCGACTTCATGCGCGCGATTGCCCGTGCGCTCGCGCCGTCCCTGGAGAAGAAGATCGAGGCGCAGACGGCGGCGGCGGAGAAGAAGGCGGCGGAGATGCGCGCGTGGCTGGCGGAGCGTCCGTCGAAGCCGGGCGAACACCGCGCGTTCTGGTGCCACAGCGCGCGCGGCCTCGGCGGCGACCGCGACTGGGACGCCTCCATCCGCTTCCTGAAGGAGAACGGCTTCAACGCGGTCATCCCGAACCTCGCGTGGGGCGGCGTGGCGTTCTATTCCTCGCAGGTGCTGCCCGTGGCGGCGGACGTGGCGACGAAGGGCGATGCGTTCGAGCAGTGCCGGGCGGCGTGCCGGAAGTACGGCGTGAAGATGCACGTGTGGAAGGTCTGCTGGAACATGGGCTCGCACACGTCGAAGGCGTTCGAGGATCAGATGGCGGCGGCGGGGCGCACGCAGGTGGACGCAAAGGGCAGGGCACTGCGGCGCTGGCTCTGTCCGTCGCATCCCGCGAACCAGCAGCTGGAGATCGACGCGATGGTCGAACTCGCGAAGAAGGGGGCGGACGGCGTCCACTTCGACTACATCCGCTATCCCGGCGGCGAGAGCTGCTTCTGCGCGGAGTGCCGCGCGCGCTTCGAGGCGGCGCTCGGCCACGCGGTCACGAACTGGCCCGGCGCGGTGTACGGCGCGAAGGCGACGCTGAAGCGCGAATGGACACGCTTCCGCACGGGGAACATCTCCCGGGTCGTCGAGACGGTCGCCACGCGCGTCCGCAGGGAGGCGCCGGGGGTGCAGGTCTCGGCGGCGCTCTTCCGCAACCCGGCGAGCGATCCCGAGACGGTGGCGCAGGACTGGCCGGCGTGGTGCCGCGCGGGCTGGCTGGACTTCGCGTGCCACATGGACTACGTCGAGTCCGCCGCGATGTTCCGCAGCCAGGTGCGCACGCAGATGGAGGCCGTGGGGAAGAAGGTGAAGCTCTACCCCGGCATCGGCCTCTCCTGCTGGGAGAACGACGGGACGGACGGCGTGCGGCTCGCGAAGCAGATCGAGGCCGTGCGCGAGCTGGGCCTCGGGGGCTTCACCGTCTTCAACTACGACCGGCGCGCGGAGCGCGTGCTGCCGCTCCTTCGCACGGGTGTGACGCGCGAGGACTGAGCCTCCGGCACGACGCTGCGCGCGGTGTGGGCGTGAATGGAGCTTCCCCGCGTGTGCGGGTCGGGGCGCGTTGAATCGCGGTCTTCTGCGGGGCGCGGCGAGACGGGCAAAATGGTATAATGCAGCGGCATCAGCGAACAACCATGGCAGCGAGACTTTTACAGCAGCGGCATGCGCGCGCCGGCGTCTGTGAGCTGGGCGTGCAGATGGAGTTTATGGCAATGAAATACAATCCACCGTTTCCTCCTCCGAGAAATCCAAAGTTCACGTTCATCGATCTGTTTGCGGGTGTCGGCGGATTTCGATTGGCCATGCAGAGCATTGGCGGAAAGTGCGTTTTCACGTCTGAATGGGACAAGAACGCACAGGCGACGTATCAGGCCAATTACGGCGAGCAACCGTTTGGAGACATCCGTCCTCAAACGACCAAGGATAAGATACCTAAAGGGTTTGACGTCCTCTGCGCGGGATTCCCCTGCCAGCCCTTTTCCCTTGCCGGCGTGTCCGCGCGCAACTCGATGCACAAGGCGCACGGCTTTGACGACGAGACTCAGGGGACGCTGTTCTTTGATGTCCTTCAGATCATTCGGCAGCGTCGTCCGAGAGTTGTGTTTCTCGAAAACGTGAGAAATCTTGTCAATCATGACGGCGGACGGACGTTTGCCGTGATTCGGCATGCAATAGAAAACGAAGGATACTCGTTCTCGTACAAGCTGATCGACGCAAGCCCGCTCGTCCCACAACGACGTGTCCGATGCTATATGGTGTGCCTGCGAAATGGGGTGAAATTCGAGTTCCCCGAGATCAAAGGTGCGCCATTGCCATTAAGAGGCGCCCTAGACCAGGACGTTTCGGATGATTACACGATTTCCGACAACCTGTGGGCAGGACATCAGCGTAGGACGCGAACCAACCTGGCAAGGGGTGCTGGGTTCACCGCCTATACGGCAAATCTTGACGAGCCGTCTCACACGCTTGTAGCCCGCTATTACAAGGACGGGAAGGAATGCCTCATTCCTCAAGAAGGGAAGAATCCTCGTATGTTGACGCCGAGAGAATGCGCGAGGCTTCAAGGCTTTCCCGAAAACTTCATCTTGCCGCGTTCGCGGTCTACCGCCTACAAGCAGATGGGAAACTCCGTGGCCGTTCCTGTCCTGGAGCGTATCGCGGAATGCATTGACGAGCAGGCTTTGAATTGTTCCAATACTACTCGGTCGAGGAGATCGTCAAGAATGCAGATCCCGAATTGAGCGCAATCCCCGTGATTGAGCCGTGACGCCTTCAAGATGGTATAATGCGGGCATGAGTTTCAAGGAGAAGACAGGGAAGAGGGTCGTCCTCGTCGGGACGTACCGGGCGGGGCAGCTGGAGCGCTGGCCCGGTTACTACAACTATCCCCTCAACGCGGACGACACGGTTGACGCCGGGGCGGCGAAGCGGGTCGACGAGATCTGGCTCTTCAACGGCGCGAGGGACGGACGGTATTTCGCGGCGGAATTCGTCGGCACGTTTACGCGCGACGAGCTTGTGCGCGACTGGGGCTATCCGGCGAAGGGCGCGGCGCACGGCGAGAAGTACCTGCTCTACCGGATCCAGCCGGCCTATGCGCCCGCGAACACGCCGGGCGCGCTTGCGGAGGAAGTCGAGCGCGTGATTGTGCGGGCGGCGGACTTCGCGAAGCGTTCGCCGAAGATCGCGCGCGCAATCAAGGCGCATCTCGAATCGTCCGACCGCAACGCCCCCGGCCTCGCGAACCGCCTCCCGTCGATCCTCCTGCAGGTGCCGCACGCGGCCCTGTGCGTCTGCGAGCCGGGCGTGCAGATGGAGTTCTGGAGCGACCGGCCGAGGACCGTTGCGGCCTCCGCGCCGATGCCGTCGGCGAAAGGCACTGTCCACCTTGAGTTCGGCGACAGCCTGAAGCTCTGCGAGAGATGGGAACGCCCGACCGTCATCGTCTCAGACGGCCCTTATGGTCTGGCAAGCTATCCGGGCGATCCGGCGACGCCAGAGGGGCTGGCGGATTTCTATCGGCCCTTCCTGAAACTGTGGCATGAGAAGGCCTTGCCGTCGGCAACGCTCTGGTTCTGGAATTCCGAACAGGGGTGGGCGAATTGCCATCGGGTGATCGAGGAGGCCGGGTGGGAGTTCCGAAACTGCCACATCTGGAACAAGGGGATGTCCCATGTGGCGGGGAACTGCAACACGCGGACAATCCGCAAATACCCGGTCGTCACGGAAGTGTGCGCCCAGTACGTACGCAGGAACGTGTTGCCGTCGAATGGCGCGGAGCTGCCGCTCAAGGACTGGATGCGCGAGGAATGGCGGCGCACGGGATTACCGTTCCGCCTTGCGAATGACGCCTGTGGCGTCAAGGATGCCGCAACGCGGAAATACTTTGCCTCCGACCATTTGTGGTATTTTCCGCCGTCCGAGGCTTTTGTCCGCATCGCGGCCTACGCGAACGAGTTCGGGAAAGCAAACGGACGCCCTTATTTTGCGAAATCGGACGGAAAGCCGTTCGCGGCGGGCGAGTGGGACCTGATGCGCGCGAAGTTCCATTGCGAGGTGGGCGTCTCGAACGTGTGGGACCTTCCGGCCGTCCGGGGAACAGAACGCATCAAGGAGGTCGGCGGGGCCTGCCTGCACATGAACCAGAAGCCGCTGCAGCTGCTCATGCGGATCATTCGGTCTTCGTCCGATCCCGGCGATGTCGTCTGGGAGCCGTTCGGCGGCCTGTGCTCGACGGCGGTCGCGGCCTTCCGCACAGGGCGCAAGGCGTTTGCCGCGGAAGTGAATCCCCGGTTCTTCAACGTCGCAAAGGAGAGGATCGACCATGAAGCGTGAAGAAAACAAGCAGAGGCCCCTGAACCTCAAGCGCATTGATCCGTCCGACGCCTGGCCGCACAAAAGGCTGTGGCGTGGCGTCCTTGACGCGCTCAAGGCGCTGCCCGCGCACTTCCACAGCGACACGTTCATCGAGGGCGTGAACGCGACGGACGTGTTCACGCTGAACTCGGCGCTGGGCGCGACGATCGAGAACCAGGTCGTCGAGACGCTGAACACCATCCGGAGCGTCTGGGATCCCGACAACGACTATGGTACGTATCTGTTCGTGCGCCAGCCCCAGTCCTTTCCCGATGTCGTCTTGAAGAACCTTTCGGACGAGACGGCGAAGCCGATCATGGGGATCGAGCTGAAGGGCTGGTATCTGCTGGCGAAGGAGGCGGAGCCGAGCCTGCGCTTTCAGCAGACGGGCGCGGCGTGTGCAGAGGCGGACGTGATCATGGTCGTGCCGTGGGTCTTGAACAGCGTAATTTCAGGACGGCCGAGGATCTACTCGCCCTACATCGAATCGGCGAAGTATGCCGCCGCCTACCGCAATTGGCATTGGAAGCAGATGCGGGGCGCGGGCGAAGCGGCCGAGATCCGTGTCCCGTCCGGTGCGGAGCCCTACCCGCGCAAGGCCGACGCGACAAACGACCAGCCGAAGTCCGACAAGGGCGGGAACTTCGGGCGGATTGCCCGCACGGGCCTGATGGACGACTATCTTGCCAAGATGCAACTTCAGCCGGTCTGCGGCATTCGCGCCGCCTACTGGCTTGAGTTCTTCAAGATTTTCCATCAGGACGCGACGGACGAGCAGATCGAGCGGGCGCTGAACCGTCTGCGCGCCAAGGTCGATGGCATCCCCGAATCGGCGCAGAAGCGGAGCTTCCTGGACGTGCTGGCCGTCCTTGAGGCGCATTATCGCGAATTGGCGTAAGGGTGACGAGGTCATTCAGATGAACAAGCGCGATCGTGTCCAGGTACGGGAAACGTTCAAATGCTACGTTGACGTCTGCGCCGGCAGCCGCGACGAGGCGCGAAAACTCGTCGAGTAACAGGCAGAACGTGGCGAGATTGTCGTGCCTCGCGATTACGATGACTTTGACCGGAAGGTTTCGGTCGTGCGCAGGCTGAAAGGCGAATGAACCTCGCGCTGTTCTTCGAGGGGACGGGGCAGGGCGTCCACGGCCGGAAGACGAACGTCTCGCTCGTCTACGAGGCGTGCCTCGAAGACGAGTCGCAGAAGCGCCACCTGGAGGCCGGGCCGGGCGCGCACGTCGGGGCGCTTCTCCTTGGAAAGACGTCCGGCGTCGGCTGGCGCGCCATCTTCGCCCGCGCCCGCCGCTGGTACGAGGCGCAGGTCGCGGCGACGCCGTCCGGCGCGCCGCCGACGCGCATCTTCCTCTTCGGCTTCTCGCGCGGCGCGCTCCTCGCCCGCCACTTTGCCGCGTGGCTCGACCGGCTCGGCGTCGAGGTCGAATACCTCGGCCTCTGGGACACGGTGGACGCGACGCCGGGGCTTGCCGTCGCGGAGGACTGTCCGGCGAATGTGCGCTTCGCGCGCCATGCCGTCGCCGAACACGAGGCGCGGCGCTTCTACGCCTACGTGCCGCTCCGGGGCGGGCAGGTCGAGGAGGCGCTCTTCCCCGGCGTCCACAGCGACGTCGGCGGGCTTTACGAGGACAACCACGAATTGGCGGACGCGGCGCGCGCGTGGGTCGCCGCGCCGGCGGTCGCGCGTGGCCTCCGCTTCCGCGCGGGGACGGACTTCTCGGCGACGCGCGCCCCGGCGACGGCCAAGCGGCACGACTCGCTCCGGCTCGTCTCGAACCTCTTCGGCCTCCTGCGTCCCGCCCGCCGCCTCTTCCCGCCGTCGATGCGGCGGCACGGGCCGGATGCCACCCCGGATCCCGACTCGCGTGAGCGCCCGGGGGACAGGCCCTGGGAATCAAGCGCCGCCCGGGGGACAGGCCCTGGGAATCACGTGGTCGTTCCTTGCCTCAGGAAACGCAAAGAGCGCAACGGCATCGCAACATCAGCATCTGTGGTATAATGCGAGGAAAAGGAGAAAGCACATGGCGAAGTTCTTGAGATTGGCCGCAGCCGGCATCGCGCTTGCGGCGGGCGGGCTGTTCGGTTCAACCGACCGCCCGGCGCTCCGGGAGGTGCGGGTCGGCACCTACAACATCCGCCTGGGGACGGGCGACAAGGGCACGCCCAATGCCTGGGAGGCGCGCAAGAAGGACCTCACCGCGTTCATCCGAAAGCTGGACCTTGATGCGTTCGGCCTTCAGGAGGTGCGCCCGGAGCAGGCGGCCTACCTGCGCGAAGAGCTTCCGGACTATGCATTCGTGGGCGAACACCGCGGGGCCGACCGGGTCTCCGACGAAGCCTCGCCCGTCTTCTACCGCAAGGCCCGCTTCGAGGCACTGAAGAGCGGCACGTTCTGGCTATCGGAGACGCCGGACGTTCCCGGGCGCAAGGGCTGGGGGGCGGCGTGCCCGCGCGTCTGCTCCTGGGTGTGGCTGAAGGATCGCACGTCGGGGAGGACCTTCTGCTTCGCCAACACGCACACGGACCACGTCTCCGCCCTCGCCCGCAAGGAGGGCATGCTGCTCATCATCCGGCGGATGAAGGCGTTCGGCGGCGGCGCGCCCATCGTGTTCACGGGCGACCACAACTGCCGCGAGAACGAGGAACCCGCCCAGGCCGTGTCGAAGATCCTCGCCAACGCCCTCTTCGCGACCGAGACGCCGCCGGCCGGCCCCTGGCGGACCTTCACCGGCTGGGCCTACCGCGCGGACGAGGTTTCGGCGGCGACGGCGCTCGCGCTTCCCGTCGAGACGCGGAACGCCCGCATGGGCTCGCCGGACTGCGGGCCCCGCATCGACTACATCTACGTCACGCCGGGCGTGCGGGTGAAGGACTACGCCACGCATGCGGACACGCGCCCCGGCACGACGCTCTACCCCTCCGACCACTTCCCGGTCACGGCGACGGTCGAGCTCTGAGCGCCGAACCCCCGAGACGGCCACGTCCCCCGCACGGGAGGGACGCGGCCCGCCGTTCCCGTCGCCCGTGACGAGCCCAGGCGGTCGGTGGCGTCACGGCCCCGGAATCTGCTATACTGGAATCCTATGAAACAACATCTCCTTGGGCTGTGCCTCGTTGCGGGGCTGGCCGTCTCGGCGGCACCGCTTCCCTGTTCGCGCGCGGACTGGGCGTACAACCCGCTTGCCTGGACGTTCGATGACGCCGCGCAGACGGTTCGCGTGGGGGGCTTCCCCGGCCGCTTCGCGGTCCATGAGGCGACGCCGCGCAGCGCGCGCGTCCGCATCTCCGCGCGCGTCACGCCGGAGGGGGCGGTGGGGACGAACGGGTGGCCCACGCTCGGCGTCGCGCTCGTCGACGACGACCGCAACTTCTGGCACGTGGCGCTCGTGCAGGCGCCGCAGGGCGTGGCGGGCGGGCGGCGGTTCTTCGAACTTGCCGAAATGCGCGACGGCGTCTGGCTCGCCCAGCATGTGGACCGCCTGAAGACAACGCACCACCGCCAGACGGCGTGCTGGGTCGACAGCGCGACTTACGAGGTCACGCTCGCGTGTATGCCGGACGGCATCACCGGCTCCGTGAAGGACGCGCGCGGCGCGGTCATCTGGGAAATGGGCTACGCCTTCCCGAAGCCGGACGCAGAGGGCGCGGCGAAGGCCGTGACGTGCGGACGCCCGGCGCTGCAGGCGACGGGCGGCTTCCGGGGGACGTTCGCCGCGCCGGACGCGACGTGCGCGGAGGCGCGCCCGCGCCCCGAACCGGAGGCGTCGTTCCCGCCCTACACGGGCACGAGCTTCGTGCCGGGCGTGACGGACACGGCGACGGGCTTCTTCCGCGTCGTCGGGAAGGACGGGCGCTGGTGGGTCATCGACCCGCTCGGGCGCGGGACCGTGCTGCTCGGCGTCGACCACGTCACCTACTGGGGGCACCACAGCCAGCGCACGGGGCGGAGCCTCCACCACGAGGCGAACAAGGTGACGTTCCCGGACAAGGCGGACTGGGAGGCGGACACGCTGAAGCGTCTCCAGGCGTGGGGCTTCAACCTGCTCGGCGCCGGCTGCGACGCGAAGCTCAAGCACCGCGGCCTCATCCACACGGTCTTCCTCTCGATCGGCGACCTGCTCTGCCGGGACGGGAACGACCCCGACCTCTTCATCTGCCCGAACGAACACCGGCCGTGTTCCGCGTTCCCGAACGTGTTCCACCCCGACTTCGCCGCGTGGGCGGACTACCAGGCGCGGACGCGGTGCGCGCCGAACAAGGGCGACCCGTGGCTCTTCGGCTACTTCATCGACAACGAACTCGCCTGGTGGGGGCGCGGCGCGCAGGACACGGGCCTCTTCGACGCCGTCGCGAAGCTCCCCGAGACGCACAGTGCGCGGATCGCCCAGCGGAAGTTCCTCGCGGCGCGCGGCGTGACGGGCGACGCGCCGGCGGCCGTGAAGCTCGACTTCCTGCGGCTCGCGGCGGACACCTATTTCCGCGTCGCCAGCGCGGCGATCCGCCGCCACGACCCGAACCACCTTGTGATGGGCGCGCGCTTCGCCGGCCTCGGCGGCGCGCATCCGGCGGTGTGGGAGGTCTCGGGGAAATACTGCGACGTCGTCTCCTTCAACTGCTACCCGTGGGCGGACCTCGACCGAAACGTGGTGCTGACGGACCGGGGCGGAGGGGCGCGGCGGATCACCGAGGCGTTCGCCGAGCAGTACGGCTACGTGAAGCGTCCGATGCTCGTCACCGAGTGGAGCTTCCCCGCGCTCGATGCGGGCCTCCCCTGCACGGGCGGCGCAGGGCAGCGCTTCCAGACGCAGGCCCTCCGCACGCAGGCGACGGAACTCTTCGCGAAGACGATGCTTTCCCTCCCGTTCCTCGTGGGCTACGACTACTTCATGTGGGTGGACGAACCGGCGGCCGGCATCAGCGACGCCTTCCCCGAGGACTCCAACTACGGCCTCATCAACGAGCAGGGCGTGGCGTACCCCGAGATCACGGCGATGTTCGCGCAGCTGCACCGGAACGTCGGCGCCGTGCGCGCGGCGGGGACGCCGCCGGAGCGCCCTGCGCCCGCGTGCGCGGCGGGCGAGACGGCGGCGGCGTTCTGGGCGCGGCTCGGCGCGAAGGGGCGGGCGACCTGCGTGCGCGAGGGGGACCGCTACGTCGTGCGCAACGCGGCGGGGCTGGAGCTGGCCGGGCGCGTGGGCGGCAGCCGCATGTTCGAGACGGTGAAGCTGAACGGTTCGTTCCTGGGCTCCTACACGGGCATGTGGAACGAGCGCGCGGGGGGCGGCCTCCGCTGGAACGAGGCGGGGCGGGTCGTCGCCGCCGACTGGCGCGAGGAAGGGGGGCGCGGCGTCCTCTACGTGACGTGCGAGGGGTGGGCCGCAAAGGACCGCGGCCTCGCCGAGACGCACGCGATCACCGTCTGCGGGGACCGTCCGTGGTTCTTCTGCGACCTCGTTTCGGCGAAGAACATCGGGCGCGTCCCCATCGAGATGAACGCCTTCTACTTCCGCACGTACGCGCCGTTCGCGGGGGACAAGGCGCGAAGCGGCTTCAAGAGCGTGCCGAACCTCTGGAAGGCCCCGGCCCGCGACGCCTGGTTCCGCGTGTCGGACGGGGCGTACTACGGCGGCGCCAGCTTCGCGCCGACCGTCTCGATGTTCACCTACTTCCTGTCGAACGGCGGGCGGAGCCAGCACCCGGACGCGATGTTCAGGCCCGAGGACGAGTTGACGCTCAAGCCGGGCGCGCTCTACGAGCCGAAGGGGCGGATCTGGATGCTCGCCCTCTGCGGCTCGGACGGCGTGGAGGGCTGGAAGCGGGCCACCGACGCGCTGGAGGCGGCCGCCGGGCACGGCCGACGGCCTGCGGGCGCCCGCCGGTAGGGCGCGCCGACGCCGTGCGGGCGCGCCGCCGGAGCGGGAGGGCTTTTTTGTTCCGGCGCGCGGCGCGATTTGGTATACTCTCTGCCACGTTAATTTGGAGACATCATGGGCGGATTTTGCGGCGTGATTTCACGCGAAGACTGCGTAGCGGACCTGTTCTTCGGCATCGACTACCATTCCCATCTGGGAACGCACCGCGGCGGCATGGCCGTGCTTGAGCCCGGGGGGAAGTTCCTGCGGGCGATCCACAACATCCAGAACGCGCCGTTCCGCACGAAGTTCGAGCAGGACCTCGCCCATTTTCGCGGGCACGCGGGCCTCGGCGTCATCTCCGACACCGACCCGCAGCCGCTCGTGATGGAGTCCCACCTCGGCGTCTTCGCGCTCGTGACGGTGGGCCTCGTCGCGAACATGGAGGCGCTCAAGGGCGAGCTTTTCGAGAACCGCCACGCGCAGCTGCAGTATTCGACGACGTCCGGCGCGCTGGGGCAGACGGAGCTCGTCTCGGCGATCATTGCCTCGCAGGACACGGTCGTCGACGGTCTCCGTCGTGTCCAGGCGCTCGTCGAGGGCAGCCTCTCGCTCCTCCTCGTCATGTCGGACGGCACGTTCTACGCGATGCGCGACCGCTACGGCCGCACGCCGGTCGTCCTCGGGCGGCGTGACGGCGCGATGATCGCGGTGCAGGAGTCCTGCGCGCTCGCGAACCTCGGCTACGAACACGTGCGCGACCTCGGGCCCGGCGAGGTCGCCCTGATGACGCCGGACGGCGCGCGCACCGTCGTCGCGCCCGGCGAGACGATGGCGATCTGCTCCTTCCTCTGGGTCTACTACGGCTACCCCGCCTCGACCTACGAGGGGCGCAACGTCGAGATGGCGCGCTACCGCTGCGGCGGCTTCCTCGCGCGCCGCAACCCCGTGGAGGCGGACAGCGTGGGCGGCGTGCCCGACAGCGGCACCTCCCACGCGCTCGGCTACGCGCACGAGGCCGGCCTCAAGTACGCGCGTCCGTTCGTCAAGTACACGCCCACGTGGGCGCGCTCCTTCATGCCGGGCGACCCGCGCCAGCGCGACCGCGTGGCCTCGATGAAACTCATCCCGATCCCCGGCCTCATCCGCGACCGGCGCCTCGTCTTCTGCGACGACTCCATCGTGCGCGGCACGCAGCTCGGCAACCAGGCGAAGCGCCTCTTCCACTACGGCGCGAAGGAGGCGCACATGCGCATCGCCTGCCCGCCGCTCCTCTACGGTTGCCGCTTCCTCAACTTCTCGCGCTCGAAAAGCGTCTACGACCTCATCACGCGCCGCTACATCCGCGAGCAGGAGGGGGCGAACGAAGAGACCAACATCGCAAGGTACCAGGATCCCGACGCGCCCGAGTACAAGGGCATGGTCGAGTACATCCGCAAGAACCTCGGCCTCTCCTCCCTTGCCTTCCAGCGCCTCGACGACCTCGTCGCGGCGATCGGCCTGCCGAAGGACAAGATCTGCACCTACTGCTTCGACGGCCGGGACCCGTCGCTCGCGGGCGCGTGCCCCGACTGCCCCCACGTACAGAAGTAGTTAAGTGGTTAAGTAGTTAAGTGGTGAAGTAGTTAAGTGGTTAAGTGGTGAAGTAGTTAAGTGGTTAGGTAGTTAAGTGGTTAGATAGTTAAGTGGTTAGGTTAGGTGGTTAAGTGGTTGTTAAGTCGGGTAAGTGGTTAGGTCGTTAAGCATTCTGGACACGAGGAATTATGGCAGAAGAAGCCAAAGAGAAGCTGCTGGAAGTCGAGGAGACGAGCCAGCGCATTGCGGACTTGAAACGGCGCGTCGCCGAGATGTCCGACTACGTGAAGATCGCCGACCGCCGCGCGAAGCTGGCCGCCCTGGAGGCGCAGCAGGCCGAGCCCGCGTTCTGGAACAACCAGGCGAAGGCCAAGGAGGTCATCGCCGCGACGAACGCCGAGCGCGCCTACGTGGGGCCGTTCGATTCGCTCTCGAAGACGGTCGAGGACGCCGCCGTGATGCTCGAACTCGCCGAGATGGAGGAGGGGCCCGCGCAGCAGGCCGCGCTGAAGGACACGATGGCGGAGTGCGACCGGGCCGATGCGTTCTTCGGCAAGCTGCGCATGCAGTCCCTCCTGGGCGGCAAGTTCGACGCCTGCAATGTCTTCGTGAAGCTCCACGCCGGACAGGGCGGCACCGAGGCGTGCGACTGGGTGGCGATGCTCTACCGCATGTACCAGCGCTACGCCGAGGGCCAGGGCTGGAAGGTCGAGGAGTACGACAGCCAGCCGGGCGAGGAGGCGGGCCTCAAGGACGTCTACTTCCGCATCGAGGGGCCCTACGCCTACGGGACGATGAAGGCCGAGCGCGGCATCCACCGCCTCGTGCGCATCTCGCCGTTCGACGCGAACAAGCGCCGCCAGACGTCCTTCGCGTCCGTCGAGACGGTCGCCGAGATTGCCGACGACATCGACGTGGAGATCAAGGACGAGGACCTGCGGATCGACACCTACCGTTCCGGCGGCGCGGGCGGCCAGCACGTCAACAAGACGGACTCGGCCGTGCGCCTCACGCACCTCCCCACGGGCCTCGTCGTCGCCTGCCAGAAGGAGCGTTCGCAGCACATGAACAAGGAAAAGGCGATGAACATGCTGCGCGCCCAGCTCTACGAGTACTACGAGGACCAGAAGCGCGCCGAGATGGACCGCTTCTACGGCGCGAAGTCGGCCAACGGCTGGGGCTCGCAGATCCGCTCCTACGTCTTCTGCCCCTACACGATGGTCAAGGACCTGCGCACCGAGGTCGAGACGTCCGACGTCAACGCCGTCATGGACGGCCACATCCAGCCGTTCATCGAGGCCTGGCTGCAGCAGCAGGCGGCGAAGGGCAGGTAGGGCGCGCCATGAACATGCTCGCCATCGACCGTTCGACGGACATGCAGAGCGTCGCCGTCGCGAAGGACGGCAAGGTCGTCGGCCGCGTGTTCGCGGGGATGGACGCGCGCAGCGCCGAGTGGCCGCTCAAGATCCGCGCGTTCCTTGCGGCCAACGGCCTCGCCGTCCGCGACCTCGACCGGATCCTCGTCGGGCAGGGCCCCGGCTCCTTCGCCGGCATCCGCGCAGCTCTCGCCTTCGCGCAGGGCCTCGCGCTCGGCGGCGCGGCGAAGCAGGCGGAGGTCGTCGGCCTGCCCTCGACCTACGCGCTGACGCGCGCGGGCGCGCGCACCGCCGTCGTCGGGGACGCGCGCCGCGGCCGCTTCTGGGTCGTCCTCTACGAGGGCGTCGCGTGCGTGAAGGACTTCGCGCTCGTCTCGACGGACGCGCTTGCCGGCGCGGTCCCCGAGCACTTCGCGGTCGTCACGCCGGACGGCGCGCGCATCGAGCCGCTTTTGCAGGGCGTCTTCGGCCACCACTACAAGGGCTCGCTCGTGCCGCTCGCCGCGCGCCTCGCCGAAGTCGCGCTTGCGGATCCCGCCCTCCCGAAGCCCGAGCCGCTGCCGCTCTACCTGCAGCCCGCCGTGCGCGCGTGACGGCGGCGGGCCGTGGCCGCGCCGGTCGCCGCTTGGGGCGCCATGGCGCAATCGGTTTTACGATGTCAGCAGAAAAGTCCATTCTCCGGAACACGGCCGTCGTGGCGGCCCTCACGTCCCTCTCGCGCGTCCTCGGGCTCGTGCGCGAGATGTTCCAGAGCCGCCTCATCGGCGCGGGCGTGGAGCAGAGCGCGTTCGCCGTCGCCTTCGCGCTCCCCAACATGGCGCGGCGCATGTTCGGCGAGGGCGCGCTCACGGCGGCGTTCGTACCCGTCTTCAGGGGCGAGCTGGAGGCGGACGCGACGCGCGCGCGCGCCGCGCGCCTCGCCCGCGCCGTGATGACGATGAGCCTCCTCATGCTCGCCGCAGGCGTCGTCCTCGCGTGGTGCCTCGTCGGCGGGGCCTTCTGGGCGGGGCTCGACCCTGCGGGCAAGTGGGGGCAGGCGCTGTCCTACGCGCGCATCCTCATCCCCTACATGCTCTTCATCTGCGCGGCCGCGTTCGGCATGGGCGTGCTGAACGCCTTCGGGCGCTTCGCGGCGGCGGCCCTCATGCCGAGCATCCTCAACGTCGTCTGGATCGCCGCGCTCGTCCTCCTCATGTGCTTCACGGCGGACGGTGCGGGCGGCCTCGCGGGGACGCCGCCTGTCGTCCGGCGCCGCGTCGTCGTCCTCTGCGGCGCGATCCTCTTCGCGGGCTTTCTCCAGATGGCGTTCATGCTGCGGGCGATGGCGAAGAAGGGCATCCCGCCGTGGCCGTCGTTCCGGGGGTGGCGCGATGCGAACGTGCGGCTCGTCTGGCGCAACATGGCGATCGGCTGCGTGGGGGCGGGCGCGGTGCAGATCAACTACATGCTCGACCAGGCGCTCGCCCTCAAGGCGAGCGACTGGGCGGCGGGCGCGATCGGCTACGCCGACCGCCTGATGGAGCTTCCCCTCGGCATCGTCGGCACGGCGTTCGGGACGGTGCTGCTGCCGACCTTTTCGGGCTTCTTCGCGAAGGGCGATCTCGATGGCGCGCGCGCGGCGTTCATCTCCTCGACGCGCAACATGCTTCTCGTCGTCCTCCCGGCCGCCGTCGGCCTCGTCGTCCTCGCGCCCGAGCTGACGCGCCTCGTCTACCACGGCGGGCGGTTCGACGAGGTGGCCGTCGCGCGCGTTGCGCGCGCCGTCGCCTGCTACTCGCTCGGGCTCGCCTTCTTCTGCCTCCAGAAGACGCTCACGCCGTGGTTCCAGGCGCAGAAGGACCTCAAGACGCCGCTGCGTGTCGCGGTGCGGATGGTCTTCCTCAACGCGGCGCTGAACGTCGCCGCCGTCTTCGGCCTTCCCGTCGAGTGGCGGCACGTGGGGCTCGCGGCCTCGACGGTCGTGTGCGCGGGGATCTCCTGCGCGTGCCTCGCCCGCGCGGCACGGCGGCGGAACGGCCCCCTTGGCTGGGCGCGCCTCGCGCGGCCCGTCGCGGCGATGCTCGCCGCGAGCGCGGCCATGGCGGGCGTCCTCCTCCTGCTCAAGCGCGCGCTCGCGGGCCTCGCCGCGCGCGGGACCTCCGGCGAAGTCCTTGCGATGGCCGCCTTCGTCGGATGCGGGGCGCTCGTCTACTTCGCCGCCCTGGCCGTCGGCGCGCGCGCGGCGCTGGGCGGGCTCGTTCGCGACGTCCGAGGCCGCCGCGCGCGCGCCTGAAAGTTGCGTGGGGCGGCCCTCCTCAAATTTGCTATACTGAAATACCACATGAAACACGCACAGACAGTTCTCTTCCTCGGCGACGGCATGGCCGACGAGCCGCTCGCCGAGCTGGGCGGCCGCACGCCGCTCCAGGCCGCACGGGTTCCCAACATGGACTGGATCGCCGCGCACGGGCGCTCCGGCCAGATGCTCACGCTGCCGGACGGCTTCCCGACGTCGAGCGACGTGGCGAACATGAGCGTCCTGGGGGGCGACCTTGCGACGGAACTGTGCGGGCGCGGCCCGCTGGAGGCCGCGAGCCAGGGCATCGCGATGGGCCCCGATGACGTCGTCTTCCGCCTGAACCTCGTCACGGTGGCGCCCGACGGCACGCTGAAGGACTTTTCCGGCGGGCATGTCGGCGAGGCCGAGCAGAAGGAGGCGATCGCGCTCCTGAACGCGCAGATCGCCGACGGCTGGAAGGGGCATGCGGGCGAATCCATCCGTTTCTACCCCGGCGTGAGCTACCGCAACCTCGTGCTGCTGCACGGTCCCGCGTTCAGCGGTTCGGCCGTCGCCTACGACAAGCCGGACGACAACAGCGGCAACCCCGTGGCGGAGCATCTGCCGCGCGCGAAGACGCCGGAAGGCGAATACACGGCGCAGGTCCTCCGCGACATCATCGCCCGCGCGGCCGAGGTGCTGAAGGGGCGCGGCGCGAACGGCGTGTGGCCGTGGAGCGGCGGCAAGGCCGGCGCCATCCACTCCGTCTCGGCGCGCTACGGCATCAGGGGCGCGATCGTCGCGGCGGTGGACGTGATCAACGGCCTCGGCCGCACGATGGGGCTCGACGTCATCCCCGTGCCCGGCGCGACGGGCTACATCGACACGAACTACGAGGGGAAGGCCGATGCGGCGATCAAGGCGATCCGGGACGGCTACGACTTCGTCTACGTCCACATCGAGGCGACGGACGAGGTGAGCCACGCGCAGGACCTCAAGCTGAAGCTCCAGGCGCTGGAGGACTTCGACGGACGGCTCATCGGCCGCGTGCGCGCTGCGCTCGGCGACACGGTGAGCTACTGCGTCCTCCCGGACCACCCCGTGCCGATCCGCCTCGGCAAGCATACCCGCACGCCCGTCCCCGTGGCCGTCTACCAGCCCGGCGAGACGCCGGACGCCGTCGAGACCTACGACGAGGTGGCGTGCCCGAAGGGCGCGCTCGGCCTCCTGAAGGGCGGCGAGCTGATGGACCTGCTGTTGGGGTAGTTAAGTGATTAAGTGGTTAAGTAGTTAAGTAGTTAAGTAGTTGAGTAGTTAAGTAGTGTTTAAGTAGTTAAGTGGTTAAGTAGTGGTTAAGTAGTTAAGTAGTGTTTAAGTGTTTAAGTAGTTAAGTGGTTAAGTGATTAAGTGGTTAAGGGTTAAGTTTCAGGAGGCGTGAAGTCCCATGAGAACACAGACCTACATGATGTTCCTGGCCGCGTCCCTGCTGCTCGCGGCGGGATGCGGCAAGGGGGCGGGGCGCGCCGCGCCGCCGGACGACGGCTCCGCCGCCGTCGCGAAGGGGCGCGCAGCCCTTGAGGCGCAGGACGTGCGCGGCGCGGTCGAGGCGTTTGAGGCGGCGGCGCGCGTCTGCCCGACGAACCTCGAAGCGCGCGTGCAGCTGGCGCTGGCGTACCTCCGCCAGGGCGAGGTCGCGGCGGCGGACCGCGCCGTGCAGGAGGCCTGCGCGCTCCGCCCCGACTCCGCCGAGGCGCGCCTCGTGGACGGGCAGGTCGCCTACCTGAAGAAGGACTACGCGCGGGCGAAGGCCTCCTTTGCCGCCGTCGCGGCCGAGAAGACGCTTCCCGCCGCCCTGCGCAGCGAGGCGCTCGTCGGGCGCGGTGTCGTCGAGCTGGCGCAGGACGCCTGCGACGCGGCGCGCATTTCGTTCCTGCGCGCGATGCGCCTCGACCGCCGCAGCGCGGCCGCCTGGTACCACCTCGGCGTCCTCTCGCGCGACACGTTCCGCTTCAGTGAGGCCGCGCTGGAGCAGTTCGAGATGGCCGCGCGCTTCTCGGATCCGCGCGAGGCGCGTACGCAGAAGCTCAGCCGCGAGGTCATCCCCGCGTTGCGGAACGCCCTGCGGGCGGCGGCGGCGGCGAAGCCCGGCGCCGCGACGCGGGACCCGGCGGCGGCGGCGAAGCTGTTCGAGGAGGGCGAGCAGCTGCAGAAGAAGAAAATGATCCGCGCCGCAATCAAGAAGTTCGCGGCGGCCTTCGCGGCCGACCCCTTCTCCGAGACCGCGGCGGCGCGCTATGCGATGCTCGTCGCGCTCAACGACAAGACGGAGGCGGGCGTCGACAAGGCCCTTGCGGCCTATCGCGCCGCCATCGACCAACGCCCCGCGCGCCAGGACTACTATCTCGCGGCGGCGCGCCTCGCCTACGCGAACCGGCGGTGGAGCACGGCCGTTCAGATCATGGACCGCGCCGTCGCGCACGACCCCGAGAACCGCACGGCGCTCGACCTGCTGATCGCCTCCCTCCTGAAGGCCGGGAAGACCCGGCAGGCCGAGGCCTGGAAAGCCTACCGCGCGGACGTGAAGTAAGCGGGCGGGCGTGAAGGACCTGCGCGACACGGAACTGATGGCCCTCGCGGCGGCGGGGCGCGAGGAAGCCTTCGCGGAGATCGTTGAACGCCATAAAAACGCTCTGCTGAACTTTTTCCTGCGCAAGGGCGTTTCATACGGAGACGGGCAGGATCTCGCGCAGCGGACGTTTCTGCGGCTCTGGAAGTATCGTTCGCGGTACGGGCCGCAGGCGAAGTTCACGACGTTCCTGTTCCTCCTCGCAGGGCAGGAGGCCGTGGACTTCTTCCGCGCCGAGGGCCGCCGGGCGGGGCTTGTCGCGGGCTTTGCGCACGAGGCGGAGGTGCGCGCGGACGTTCGGGCGTCCGCGCGCGCCGTCGACGGCGAGGCCGTTCGGCAGGCGGTCGCGCGGCTTTCGCCCGCCCTGCGGGACGTCGTCGAGTTGGGCGTCTTCCAGGGCCTTCCCTACGCGGACGTGGGCGAAGTCCTCGGGATCCCGGTCGGGACGGTGAAGTCGCGCATGTTCCATGCGCTCAGGAAGTTGAAGGAGTTCTTGTCATGAAGGAAAGCGGAAGGGAAAGGAAGAAGGACGCCGCCGCGCGCGCGCCGGAGGGACTGGACGCGGAGATGGCCGCGTTCGTCGCCGCGCTGCGTGCCGCGCCGCAGGCGCAGGCGTCGGCCGACTTCACCGGGGACGTCATGGCGGCCGTGCGCGCCGCCGAGGCCCGCCCCCTCCCCCGGGGGCTCTTCTGGAGGGGGCTCTCCCGCCTCGCGGCGGCGCTGCCGATCGCCGCAGGGCTCGCGCTCGTCTGCGCGCTCGTCTCCGCGCTTCTGCGCCCGGCCG
The DNA here is from genome assembly GCA_934643865.1 of uncultured Kiritimatiellota bacterium. Classification (GTDB taxonomy): domain Bacteria; phylum Verrucomicrobiota; class Kiritimatiellia; order RFP12; family UBA1067; genus RUG572. Next base: position 5,715 of record CAKUCX010000011.1, on the reverse strand, counting down.
CCGCAGGCGGCGCGGCGCGCCTCGTCGCCTACCAGCGCCCGGACGGCACGTTCACGGCCTCGTCGGCGGCGCCCTACGTGCAGGCCTTTGCCGTCACCGTCCTCGCCCGGGACCCCTCTGCGGCGCCGCGCGCGCTCGACGCCGCCGTGGAGGCGCTTGTGCGGGAGCAGAACGCGGAAGGGGGCTGGGCGAATCCGCTTCTCAGCGCGCGCAACGTCGCCGCGCTCGGCCAGGCGGCGGCGGCGGGCTCCGCCTGCGCGCGCCGCGCCCATCGAAAGGGCCTGCGCTATCTGCGCCGGGCGGGCATCCGCGCGCTTTCCGGGAAGGACCTCGCGCGCGAGGCGCATGCGCTCGCCGCGCGCCTCGGTGCCTCGGCCGACGGCGGGCTTGCCTGCAGCGTCGCCCTGTGCGCCGTGTACTGATGGCGCGAGGGCGCGGTGCGCCACATTCGGCCTTGTTTCCGCCCCTGATATCTGCTATCATGGGCGGACATGCGCCAGGGGAGAAAGTCGTTTGATTTCTGGTATGCCGCGTGCCACACAAAGGTGGTGCGCGCGCCGTCGCGCGCCCTTGAGACGTTCGGCGAGACGCGCATCAACTACCGGCATCTCGCGGAGCTGCCGGACGACCCCGGCAAGGTCCGCGTGCGGGAGGGGCGGCTGGAGGCCCGCAAGCCGGCGATCCTCACGCCGGAGGCGTATGCCGAGCGGAACAATCTTGAGGGCTTCGGCGAGCAGGCGCGGCGGTATCTCGACTTTCTCCGGCAGCACCGCGACGCGATCCGCATCCTCCAGTACGGCTACCGCCTCTCGCAGGAGGCGTTCTCCGAACAGGTCGTGACGGATTCGATGGAGGCGGTGACGGCGCGCGTCGTGGCGGACGTCGTGGAGGCGGACGATGCGTTCGCGGCGATCATCCAGGGCGTCGACGAGCCGTGGGACGTGTCGCTCGTCCATTTCTTCTGGCTGCACGTGAACGCCTCCGCGCCCGTCAACGTGCGCGAGTTCGAGGAGGCCGAGCGCCGCGCGGCGCTTGACCTCCTCGCGCCTGGGCTTCAGGTCGAGGTGGAGGCGGCCTTCGCGAAGGCGCAGGCAGACCCCCGGCTCGTGAAGGAACTCGGCGCGTTCCTGCGCAGGAAGGGCGTCTTCGAGCGGTATCAGGACCGGTTCTTCAAACTTGTGAGGCGCGCGTAGGAGATGGAGACGACAATCAGGACGCGGGTGGTGGCGGTCGCCAACCAGAAGGGCGGCGTGGGCAAGACGACGACGGTCGTGAACCTGGCGGCGGCGCTCTCGAAGCTGCGCCGCACGGCGCTCGTCATCGACCTCGACCCGCAGGCGAACGCGACGACGGGGCTCGGCCTCCAGCCGCAGGACGGGGTGTCCCTCTACCCCTGCCTCGTCGGGCGGCAGCAGATCGCGGACATGATCCAGCCCACGCCCTACGAGAACCTCAACGTCATCCCCTCCGAGGTCAACCTCTCCGGCAGCGAGATCGACCTCGCGCAGCGCCCCGACCGCCTGCAGGTCGTGCGGAACGTCCTGCAGGCGATCCGCGACGCGAACGTCTTCGACTACATCCTCCTCGACTGCCCGCCCTCGCTCGGCATCCTCATGACGGCGACGCTCGCGGCGGCGGACGGCATCCTCGTGCCGATGCAGGCCGAGTACTACGCGCTGGAGGGTCTGGGCGTCATGCAGGACCTCATCGCGCGCCTGAAGGCGAACGGCGCGAACCCCGCGCTGGAGATGAACGGCATCCTCATGACGATGGTGAGCGCGAACACGCGCCTCTCCCAGGACGTCATCGCGGAGGTGCGCGAACACTTCGGCGACAAGGTTTTCGAGACGATGATCCCGCGCAACGTGCGCACGAGCGAGGCGCCGAGCTACGGCCAGCCCGTCGTCTTCTACGACCCCTCCTGCCGCGGCGCCGAAGCCTACCGCGCCTTCGCGAAGGAGTTCATGCGGCGCAACCCGACGCGCGAAGCGCCTGAAGTGCCATGACGAAGTCGCTTGAAGACTACCTGGAGGGAATCCACGTCCTCATCCGCGCGAAGGGCGTCGCGCGCGTGCGGGACGTGGCGCTCGCGCTCCACGTCAAGATGCCGAGCGTGGTGAAGGCGATCGGCGAGCTGAAGAAGCTCGGCCTTGCGACGCAGGAGCCCTACGGCAACATCGAGCTGACGGAGAAGGGCGCGCGCGTCGCCGCGCACGTGCTGGGCCGCCACAGAGTGCTGAAGGCGTTCCTGCTGAAGCTCGGCGTGCGCGACGAGACCGCCGAGAAGGACGCCTGCCTGATGGAACACATCCTCAGTGCCGAGACGATGGAGCGTGTGCAGGACTTTCTGGGCAAGAACGCAACCGCAAGGACGAAGACGGCGAAAACCGCCGCGAAGAAGGGAACGGGAAAATGAGCGAGACGAAGATGACGCGATTCCGCTGGGTGATGTGTACGCTGCTGTTCGTGGCGACGACGGTGAACTACCTCGACCGGCAGGTGTTGTCCCTGACGTTCCCCGACTTCATCAAGCCCGAGTTCCACTGGACGGACGCCGACTACGGAACGATCACCGCCTGGTTTTCGCTCATCTACGCGACGGCCTGCCTCTTCGCCGGCAAGTTCGTGGACTGGATGGGCACGAAGAAGGGCTACCAGTGGGCCATCTTCGTCTGGTCGCTCGGCGCATGCCTCCACGCGGCGTGCGGCATCGCGACGTGCTGGTTCATGGACGGTATCGGGTCCGTCGCGGCCCTCCGCGCCGTTGAGGCCGGCAGCGCGGCGGCGGCGGCGATCGCGGGCGTCTCCGTGTGGCTCTTCCTCGCCTGCCGCGCCGTCCTCGCGCTCGGCGAGGCCGGCAACTTCCCCGCCGCCATCAAGGTGACGGCCGAGTACTTCCCGAAGAAGGACCGCGCGTTCGCGACGTCGATCTTCAACTCGGGCGCCTCGGTGGGCGCGCTCGCCGCGCCGCTCACGATCCCGCCGCTCGCGAAGTGGTGCGGCTGGGAGATGGCGTTCATCATCATCGGCGGCGCCGGGTTCGTCTGGATGTTCTTCTGGCAGTGGCTCTACACGAAGCCGCAGGCCTCGAAGCACGTGGACGCGGCGGAGCTTGCGTACATCTCGCAGGACGAACAGGCCGACGCGGCGGCGAAGCCCGAGGCGGCGCACGCCGAAGAACAGCCGATCCCGTTCCTGAAATGCTTCGCCTACCGCCAGACCTGGAGCTTCATTGTGGGCAAGTTCTTCACGGACGGCGTGTGGTGGTTCTACCTCTTCTGGGCTCCCGCCTACTTCAAGGAGCAGGGCCACGGCCCCACGACGGGCATGGGCCAGGCGCTCATCTTCACGCTCTACCTGATCGTGACGGTCGTCTCGATCTACGGCTGCAAGCTCCCCACGTTCTTCATCAACAGGGGGATGATGGGCGGCAACCCCTACATGTGCCGGATGCGCGCGATGCTCATCTTCGCGTTCTTCCCGCTCGCCGCGCTCGTCACGCAGCCGCTCGCGGGCGTGAGCGTGTGGTTCCCGGCGGTCCTCATCGGCCTCGCGGCGGCGGGCCACCAGGCGTGGAGCGCGAACATCTTCTCGACGGTGGGCGACATGTTCCCGAAGTCGACGATCGCCTCCGTGACGGGCATGGGCGCGATGGCGGGCGGCATCGGCTCCTTCGTCATCAACAAGTGCGCCGGTTCGCTCTTCACCTACGCGGAGGCGCAGGGGGGCGCGTTCACGTTCGCCGGCTTCGCGGGCAAGCCCGCCGGGTACATGATCGTCTTCTGCTGCTGCGCGGTCGCCTACCTCGTCGCGTGGTGCCTGATGAAGGCGCTCGTGCCGAAGTACAGCCCGATCAAGGCGTAGGCCGCCGGGCGGAAACTTTGGGCGGAGGGTTGCGGAGCGTTCGCCGTTCTGCTAAACTCCCACCTATCACACTAACCTAGAGAAAGGGATGTTCAGATGAGTTTCCAGATGAATCGGAGGGGCTTCCTCGGAACGACCGCGTTTGCGGCCGGGTTCTCCATCCTCGGATCGGGCTGCTGCAGCAGCGCCTGCGGGCGGGGCCAGCAGAAGATCCGCCTCGCCGTGTGCGGCGTGATGGGCAAGGGCTTTAGCGACTGGATGCCGATGGTCAAGAGCGGCCTCGCCGAGGTCGTCGCGTTCTGCGACCCGGACCGCACGACGGTCGCGCAGGCCGCCGGCAACATCAAGGGCCAGAAGGAGAAGGGCAAGCTGCCCGCCACCTTCTGCTTCGACCCCACGAAGGTGCCGTTCTTCACGGACTACCGCGAGATGTTCGACAAGATGGGCGCGCAGTTCGACGCGGTCACCGTCTCGACGCCCGACCACATGCACGCCGCCATTGCCGTGCGCGCGATGAAGATGGGCAAGCACGTCTACGTGCAGAAGCCGCTCGTGCGCACGCTCTGGGAGGCGCAGGAGTTCTTCAAGGCCGCCAAGGCGAACGGCGTCGTGAGCCAGATGGGCAACCAGGGCTCGGCGGGCGACGGCTTCCGCCGCAACGTCGAGATCGTCCAGAGCGGCATCCTCGGCGACGTCAAGGAAGTCCACGTGTGGACGAACCGCCCGATCTGGCCGCAGGGCTTCGCCGCCATGAAGGCCGCGACGACGCGCGAGATCGTGCCGGTTCCGGCGACGCTCGACTGGAACGCCTGGCTCGGCGTGGCCGCCGGCCGTCCCTACCGCAAGCCCTACGACAAGAAGACCGAGCCGCAGGCCGCCCGCTTCAACACGGGCGTGTTCCACGCCTTCAACTGGCGCGGCTTCCTCGACTTCGGCGCGGGCGCCTTCGGCGACATGGCGTGCCACACGATGAACCTCCCCTACCGTGGGTTGGAACTCGGCAAGGTGCTGAACGCCGAATGCACGCAGATCGAGGAGATGAACGGCGTTGCGTTCCCGACGAAGTCCACGGTGAAGCTCACCTACGCGGCGCGCACGTCGCAGGTCCGCCCCGGCGCGAAGCTCCCCGAGGTCACGCTCTACTGGTACGACGGCGACCAGCAGAAGGACGGCGACAAGAAGCTCGCCGACCTCATGCCGGCCGTGGTGGCGATGCCCCAGTACAAGGGCAAGGTGCCGCGCACGGGTTGCCTGATCGTCGGCTCGAAGGGCATCCTCTGCTCCTGCGCCGACTACGGCCAGGACGCCTTCTTCGCGCTCAATGGCGAGAAGATCGCGCAGAACACGAAGGACCACCCGGCGTGCAAGGCAGTCCCGGTTTCGATTCCGCGCTGCGCGGCCGTCGCCGCCGCCGGCGGCATGGAGTCCGGCAAGGGGCAGGGCGCCGCCTCGCTCGCGGCGGACGGCCACTACATCGAGTTCCTGCGCGCGATTCGCGGCGAAGGCCCGAAGATGCCGCTCGTCAACTCCCTCGCCTACTCCGACGTGGACTATTCCATCCCGATGATGGAGGCGATCCTCGTGGGCACGGTGGCGCAGCAGGTGCCGGGCAAGCTCAACTGGTGCAGCGCGAAGCAGCGCTTCGACGTCGCCCAGGCGAACACGCTCGTCAAGCCCGTCATCCGCGAAGGCTTCGCGTTCTAACCGGACGCGCCTCCGCATGCCGCACAGGCGCCGCCCCCCTCGGAGGCGGCGCCTGTGCTGTTTTGATATTTTCCGAAAAAAGTTTCCGTTTCCCCCTTGCGCGCGCCGCGTGGATCTGGTACACTATGCCCTCGTCCGCCACCCCCG
>CAKUCX010000010.1 GCA_934643865.1 uncultured Kiritimatiellota bacterium | reverse complement strand
GGGCGGCGGGAGGCGCCGCGCCCGGCGGCCGCACGGGCGGAGAAGCCGTCTGTCCGCGCCGCGCTCGCCTCCGTCCTCGGCTCGCCCGTCGCCCTCCTGCTCACGCTCGCCTTCGGCTTCACGATGTACGGCGACAACGGCTACAAGGTGTGGATGACGACGTACCTGAAGGATGCGTTCGCCGCGACGACGCCCGCGTCCGCCGCGTTCCACGCCGTCTTCTGGTTCTACCTGGGGGCGGTGGCCGGCATCGCGGCGGCGGGCCGCCTCTCGGACCGCCTGGCGCCGCGCCGCCCGGCCGCGCGCTTCGAGGTCGCGCTCGCGGGCCTCGTCCTCTCCGCGCCGTGCGTGGTGCTCGCCGTGCGGGCGCGCACCCTCGCCGGCGCCTGCGCGGCGCTGGCGGCCTGGGGCTTCGCGCGCGGCATCTACGACTCGAACTTCTTCGCCTCGCTCCATGACGTCGTCGCGCCGCGCTGCCGCGCCGCCGCGACGGGGCTCTTCTGCTGCGGCGGGTTCGTCCTCGGCTCGTTCGCGCCCGCCGTCCTCGGCTGGATCGCGGAGCGCGCCTCGATGGCCGCCGGGATGCGCTCGCTCGGCTGGTTCTACCTCGCGGGCGGGCTGACGATCCTCGTCGCCCGCCACCTGTTCATGCGCCGCCCGACGCCCGGTAGCGCGCCGGCGGCACGCCCGTAGCGGCGGCGAACGCGCGCGAGAAGTATTCGACCGAGGCGTAGCCGCAGAGGGCGGCGACTTCGCGCACGGGCTTCGCCGTCTGCCTGAGGAGGCGCCGGGCCCTCTCCACGCGCACCTGCGCGATCTCGCGCTGGACGCTGTGGCCGAGCGCCTTGGCGAAGGCGCGCTCGACGAGCGTGCGGGAGTAGCCGGCGTGGCGGAACACATCGGCGGCGGAGATGCCCTCGCCGACGTGTTCGCGGATGAAGGCGAGGGCCTGCGGGAACCACGGCGGGAGGCCGGGGTAGGCCAGGGTGGAGGCGCGCGCGACGACGCCCCGCGGGGGGATGTGCCGGACGGCGGGGAGGGGCGCCTGGGGCGCGGCGAGCATGGCGGCGAGGGCCTCGGCGGCGGCGACGCCGATGCCGTGCGCGTCGGGGTCCACGCTGGAGAGGCGCGGCGAGGAGAACATGCAGTAGCTCGGGTCGTCGTCCACGCCCAGGACGGCGACGTCGTCGGGCACGCGGAGGTGCCGCCGGCGCGCGAGGCGCAGGACCTCGGCGGCGCGGACGTCGTCGCAGCAGAAGACGGCGAGCGGGCGTGGGAGGCGCGCGAGCCAGGCGGCGAGCTCGGCGGCGTCGGGCGACGCGCCGAGGTGTTCCCCCAGCAGGACGCCGCGCCCGTAGCGGCGCGCGGGGTCGTAGACGGGGCGGAAGATCGCCGTGCGGAACCCGTTCGCCTTCAGCTCGCGCGCGTAGCCGTCGCGCCGCAGGTCGGAGAAGAGGACGCGCCGGTAGCCGCAGTAGGCGAACGAGGCGAAGCGGCGGGAGAGGAAGTGGCGGGCGGCGAGGCGGCCGATGCCGACGTTGTCCGTGCGGACGGCGGCGAAGGAGGGGATGGGATGCGCGTAGAGGGCGTCCACGACGGGCCGGCCGAGGCGGGCGAGGCGCCGGAGCGCGCGCACGTCGGGCGAACGCACGATCCAGCCGTCGAAGGGGACGGCGAGGTGGCGGGGCAGGTCGGCGGGGTCGATCAGCTCCATGTTCCAGTCGTCGTGCGCGGCGGCGAAGTCCGCGATGCCGCGGATGAAGCCGCGGCCGTACGCGCTTGCGCGCTCGGCGACGACGGCGACGGCGGGGGAGTGGGCGTTCTGCATGGCGGGGGAAGTATAGCAGAACGGCACGCTTGTAGAAAGTGCAAACGTTTTGCCAATTCTGCAATTGCGCGCGGGCGCGCGGTTCGCTACACTCTTCATGGGCCGGGCGCGTGCCCCGCCCGCATCGACAGGACGCATGAAGGAGAACGCATGACACACAAGGAAAGAGCCAGGGAAGTCCGCCGGATCCTCGCGCTGGAGCCGGACGAGGTCATCAAGGAGGCCAAGGGCCAGCTCGTTGTCTTCGACACGCTGGACGAGGTGTACGACTATCTCGCCGAGGAGATGGTGCAGGAGTTCGAGAAGGCGGCGAAGGGCGACCGGATCGTCAGCTTCATCATGCCGGTGGGGCCCACGCAGCCGTACCGCCTGATGGCCGAGAAGATCAACTACCGCCAGATTTCGCTGAAGAACGTCCGCTTCTTCTTCATGGACGAGTACGTGGACGACGAGAAGGACCGTCTCATCCCGAAGTCGAACCCGCTCTCCTTCCGGGGCCAGATCGGCCCGCTCCTCTTCGACCGCATCCGCCCCGACCTGCTGATGCCGAAGTCGCAGGTCATCTTCCCCACGCCCGAGAACGTGAAGGACCTGCCGAAGATGATCAAGGACGCGGGCGGCATCGAGGTGTGCTACGGCGGCATCGGCATCCACGGCCACGTGGCGTTCAACGAGCCGGGGCCGGGCGTCGCGAAGTCGAACCCGCGCATCCTCGACATCAACGACTTCACGCGCACGATCGACGCGACGCGCCATCCCGGCGTGGGCGGCAACCTGGAGAACTTCCCGCGCCGCGCGATCACGATGGGCATGAAGCAGTGCATCGAGGCGCGCAAGATCCTCGTCATGACGCGCAACGAGACGCCGTTCCTGAACTGGGCGAACACGATTGTGCGCATCGCCGCGCTCGGCCGGCCGGGCGACGACTACCCCGTCACGCACATGCGCCGCCACAGGAGCCTGCGCATCGTCACCGACCGCAACACGCTGAAGAAGCCGAAGTTCAACATCTAGGCGGAGGAGGGCGGCATGCTGGGCGCGTCGGGAACGAGGAGGGCGGCGGCGCTCGCCGCCCTGTTGGCGGCGGGGGCCGCTTCCGCCGCGCCGCTCGTGGTGAACGGCGGGTTCGAGCGGACGGACGCCGCCGGCGCCGTCGTGGGCTGGCGTCCCGACGGAAAGGCGTGGACGTTCGACGAGGAGGGCGGCGTCGACGGGTCGCGCGCGCTCCGCTGGGCGAACGGGGACCCCGCGTTCTACGCCATGCCGTCGCAGTGCCCGCCCCTGGCGGCGGGGCGGCGCTACCGGCTCAGCGTGAAGGTACGCTGCGAAAGGCTGGTTGGCGGCAAGGCCGGCGCGTGCCTGGAATGGTATGGCGCGGACGGGCGCTGGAAGGGCGGCGTGTACCCGACGGAGGCCGCCGGGACGCAGCGGGAGTGGCTGGAGATGAGCGCCCTCACGCCCGCGATTCCCACGGGCATGGTCCGCTTCCTCGTCCAGCCGCTCTGCACGCGCGGCGCGACGGGGCGGGCCTGGTTCGACGACCTGCGCGTGGAGGAGGTGGCCCCCGACGACGCCTACGGCCTCTTCTCCGACCGCTACCGCAACCGCGCGTCCTCCGGGCGCGTGACCTTCAAGGCCCTCCTCGGCGAGGTGCCGGGGTCCGGCCGGGCCCGCGCCTCCTTCGCGCACCGCCCTCACGGCGGGGCCTACGCGCCGGAACGGACCCTCTCCGCGCCGGTGACGGGCCTCGTCTGCGCGGCGACGTTCGACGTGGCCGACTTCGCGCCCGGCGAGAACGAGGTGCGCTTCACGCTGCGGGGGGCGGACGGCCGTGCGCGCGTCGCCCGCGACATCGTCTTCTCCCGCGTCGCCCCGGCCGAGGAGGCGGCGCTGAAGGTGCGCATCGACGCGCACCAGCGCACGCTCGTGGACGGCAGGCCGTTCTTCCCATTGGGCATGTACTGGAGCCGCGTGGACGCGAAGCTGCTCGACGTCTACGCCCAGGGGCCCTTCAACTGCCTGATGCCCTACCGCGCGCCGGACCGCGCGGTGCTGGACCTCTGCCAGGCGAAGGGCCTGAAGGTGATCTACAACGCGGTCAACGCCTTCGCCGGGCGCTATCGCGGCGCCGCCCGGCGTCCGCGCATGGAGGAGGCCGTCGCGCATTTCGCGCGCCTCATCCGCCGCTACCGCGGCCACCCCGCGCTGCTGGCCTGGTACTTGAACGACGAGCTGCCGCTGTCCCTCCGCGACGAACTCGCCACTGCCCGCCGCCTGGCCGAGGAACTGGATCCCGACCATCCAACGTGGGTCGTGATCTGGCAGCATGAACAGGTGCGCGACTACCTGCCCACCTTCGACGTGGTGGGGACGGATCCCTACCCGCTCTTCCGTAATCCGATCGGCATGGTGACGGAGTGGACGCGCGACACGCGGGAGGGCCTGATGGGACTGAAGCCGATGTGGCAGGTGCCGCAGGTCTTCGACAAGTGGGCCTACGAGGTGAACCGCCGCACGCCCGGGATCTGCGGGGCGCCCAGCGAGGCGGAGGTGCGGAACATGGCCTGGCAGTGCCTCGTCGGCGGCGCGAACGGGCTCGTCTTCTACTCGTTCTTCGATCTTGTCGCGATGGACGCCCGCACGCCGTTTGCCCAGCGGTGGGCGGAGGTGGTGCGCGTCGCGGCGGAAATCAAGGCGCACGAGCGCTTCTTCCTCTCGACGGAGGCGGCGCCCGCCGTCACGGGCGTTCCCGACGGGCTTGTGGCGGCGGCCTGGCGGTTCGGCGGCGAAACGCTCGTCGCGGCCGTGAACACGACGCGCGCGCCGCTGCGGGCGGGGGTCCAGGTCGCGGGAAGGCCGTTTGCCGTGGATCTGCCGCCGATCGGGGTGTCGCTGAAGATTGTCCGTGACGACAGATAATTGGAGGGTCGCATGAAAAGAGGATGGATGCTTGGAATCGTCGTCTGCATGGCGGCCTTTTCCGCAGAGGCGAAGACGGTGGCGTGGTGGCGCTTCGGCGACCTCGGGCCGCAGGGCGGCGCGGCGGGGGCAGCGACGGCGTTCACGAATCTCGTTGACGCGATGGCGTTTCCGGCGGTCGCGGCGAGTTTCGACGGGTGGACGACGGGGGCGGAGGCCGCCTACATGCCCGTCACGGTGCCGCTTGGGAACGCCACGGATGCGCTGTATGTGTACGATCCGGTGACGGGGCAGAGCCATGCGCCGTCCACGGTCCTACGCTGCCCGTGGGGCGGCGACGGCTCGAAGAAGAGCGGCGGGGCGGTCGTCGCCTACGCGCCCGAGCTGATCGGCTGCGGCGAGGGGCAGAGCGGGGACTTCACGTTCGAGTGCTTCTTCCGCACCTCCGAGGCGAGCCTTGCGCGCGCGTCGAAGATGGTCTGCATCGCCAAGCAGCTCTCGCCCAACCTCGGTGCCTGGTGCATCATGGTCTACGAACGGAAACTCTGGACGCGCGTGCGCGTGACCTCCGCCGCCTCTCCGGACGGCCTTTCCGCCCAGGGCGGCGGGAACACCGAGGTGACGCCGGACGAATGGCACCATGCGGCGCTCGTCTATTCGGCGCGGGAGCGGACGTTCCGCCTCTATCTCGACTACAAGGCGGAGGCCACGGTCGTCTGCGCGGGCGGGACGGACGACGAGGTCAGCCGCATCATGGCGAAGGCCGGGGAACCCATCTATCTGGGCAAGAGCATGGCCGTCAACCAGGACCGTTCGCTCGCCGGCGACATGGCCGAGGCGCGCATCTCAGACGCCGCGCTTGCGCGCGAGGACTTCCTCCGCTTCCGGGAGACCGGCTTCGGCGGCGACCGCCTGTCGGCAGATCCCGACACGGCGGGCTGGTTTTCGCTCGATGCGGCGGACCTGCCGACCACGTTCCTCGGCGCCAACGCGAAGCTCCAGAACGGGCAGTCGATCCTGGGCCTTTCGCTCGTCGCACCCGAAGGCGCCGCGCCGGCGGCTTCCGCGCTCGGCGTCGTCACCTCCGCCGTCGTGCGGGCGGCCTCGACGAAGGCGGCCGGACAGGCGAACGCCGCCTCGCTCGCCTGCCTGACGAACAACGGGCGCAACGCCTATCTCAAGGTCGCGGGCTGGCAGGGCCTTCTCGGGGGGAGCCTGACGCAGGAGTTCCTCTTCCGCCTCGCCCATGCGCCCGTCGTCGGGCAGAACAGCAACCTGAACAGCTACGGCCTCTGCTGCTCCAGCTTCCTCAAGATGCTCGTCAACCAGGCCAATGGGACGTTCCTCTGCCGCATCAAGACGACAACGGACGAGAAGGACGTGTCGTCCGCCGCGCCCGTCGCCGTCGGCGTCTGGCACCATGTCGCGTTTGTCCACGACGCTGCGGCGCCGCGCACGTCGGTCTACCTGGACGGCGTGCTGCTCGGCACGCACCCCGGCCGGCTCAGGATGTCGGAAGGCCAGGACTACGTCTTCGCGTTCGCCCAGGACCACGCGAACGCCCCGCAGCTCTTCGACGGGTGGATCGACGAGATCCGCCTCACGCGCCGCGCGCTGCGCCTCGACGAGTTCCTCGCGTTCAACGCCGATCCCGGCGACACGCTCGCGCGCATCCGCTTCGACGGCGACCTGTCGGTCGAGCCCTATGCCTACCCCGGTGCGCAGGGGCGGGCGGAAGGTTATCTGGAGGGCTGTCCGGCGCCCGCGTTCACGGCCCCGCGCGCGGGCGCGACCGCTACGGCGCAGGAGGCCCGCAGCGAGCCGAACAGGCACGCGCTGAAGCTCGAAGGCGGCGCGGTCGTCTGGACCGGCCTTGCCCCGCTTGCGCGGGACCGCGTCACGGTCGAGTTCTTCTGGCGTCCCTACGAGAAGGCGGCGCCCTGGCCCGTCGTGCTGGGTATCTCGACCCGGCCGGACAGGAACGTCCCGGCGTCCATGAACAACGCGCCGATCCCGTGGGCCTTCGCCTACAGGGGGGCGTGGGAGGACGCGCGCCTGAGCTTCATGACCGTCGTCACGAACGACGCCGGCGGCGGGCGGGTCCGCTGCGAAGTCAGCGCCTCGCCGTCGTTCACGAACGACGGGAGCCATCGCGACGACAAGCCCCTCGGATACGGGATCGGGGGCTTCGACGGCAGATGGCACCATGTCGCGGCGACGCTGGAGACGTTCGAGGAGGCGGGCGCGCCGAAGACGCGCATCCGCACGTGGTGGGACTATGCGCCGCTGGACGAGCGGACGTGCGATGGGCGGGTCGTCTGGGGCGAGGAGAACGCGCTCGTCATCGGCCGGAACGGCACGGGCGACCGCCTCGCCACCTGGGACATGGACGAGGTGCGCATCACGGACGGCCTTCTGGCGCCCGAGCAGTTTCTGCACGTCGGCCAGCAGGGGCTGACGCTCTATTTCCGCTAGGCGAAGGAGGAGAAGATGAAGAAAGGCATGATGGGGCTTGCATTGTTGGCGGCGGGGCTGGCGCAGGGCGCCGCCTTGGACGGGGGGACCGTCTACGCCTGGCGCGGGGAGAAGGCCGTCGTCTGGTTCGACGTGACGAACCGGACGCCTGCGGCGGCCCTGTGGCGGCCCTCCAGCGCGTGTGCGTTCGTGCGCGCGGGCCTCGCGATGCCCGTGAAGGGCGACGGCGACCGCCTCTACGCCGACCGCGTTGTCTGGGGCGGCGCGGCGCTCGTGCAGCCGGGCGAGGCCGTGCGCGTCGTCGCCGAGGCGGCCGTCCCGCGCACGGGGGACGTGCCCGCCGCGTTCATGGTGTCGTGCGGGGACGAGGCGCGCGCCTACGCGCTCGATGTCTGCGCGCGCCCGTTCCCCGAGGGGCGGGACCGGCGCGTCTTCCTCGACCTCTGGCAGCATCCGTGGGCGGTCGCGCGCTACTACCGGGTGGAGCCGTTCTCGAAGCAGCACGAGGCGAAGATGCGCCCGCTCTGGGAACAACTGGCGGACGCGGGGCAGAAGGTCATCACGGCCACGATTATGGACCGCCCGTGGGCGCACCAGTGCTTCGACGCCTACCGTTCGATGGTGCGGCACATCCGCACGGCGGACGGCGGCTGGCGGTTCGACTACACGGTCTTCGACCGCTACGTCGCCTTCGCGCGCGCGTGCGGGCTCGGCCCGCAGATCCACTGCTATACGCTCTGCCCGTTCCGCCTGAAGCGCTACTACTGGGAGGACGAGAAGGGAACGGCCTGCTTCGGCGACTTCGAGGTGGGGTCGCCCGAGTTCGTCGACTACTGGCGCGCGTTCCTGGAGGACTTCGCCGCGCACCTGAAGGCGAAGGGCCTCTTCGAGACGACCTACATCGCGCTCGACGAGCGCAGCCCGGCGGAATTGAAGGCCGCGTGCGACCTCGTGAAACGGCACGGCGGCATGAAGATCGCGATGGCGGGCGACCGTCCGCCCAGCCAGTTCGACGGCATCGAGATCGACAACTTCTCCATCGCGCTCCAGTTCGTCACGCCGGCCTACCTCGCCGAGGCCGGGGCGCGCCGCGCGCGGGGGCGCACGACGACGGTCTACGTGGCGGGCGGCAATCCCTGCACGGGCACGGCCCAGCCGCCCATCGACTGCACGTGGCTCGGCGCGTATCCGGGCGCGGTCGACCTCGACGGCTTCCTCCGCTGGGCGTACTGCTCGTGGCCGGCGAACCCCAACAGCGACACGACCTACTGGCCGTGGTTCGGGCGCTGGGCCGCCGGCGGCACCTACCTCGTCTACCCGGACGGGCCGTCGCTGCGCTTCCTCGCGCTGCGCAACGGCCTCAACCTCTCCGAGAAGATCCAGCGCCTCCGCGCCGAGGGCCGTCTCGACGCGGCGCTTGCGGCGACGTTGAAGGAATTCGACTACAAGGGCCCGAAGGACTATCCGCCGCCGCCCGTGACCGAGGACCTGCTGCGCCGCACGGCCGCGCGCGTCCACGCGGCCGCGACGCGGCCGTGACGGGCGTTTCCCGTTCACATCCCCGCGCCGAAATGGTATGCTGTGCCCGATAAGGAAAGGGAACCGATGCAGATGAAGAAGACCTTGCCGACACGACGCGCGTTCCTGCGCACGGCGGCCGCGGCGGCGGCCGTGCCCGCCCTGGGCTTCCCCGCCGTGGTGAAGCTGCGCCGGCCGAACGAACTCCTCTCCCACGCCTCGATCGGGACGGGCAACATGGCGCGCGCCGACCTGAACGGCCTGCGCAGCCATCCCGGCCTCCACGTCACGGCGCTCTGCGACGTCGACGCGAACTACCTCGCCCAGGCGAAGCGCCTCTGCCCCGACGCGCGCGTCTACCGCAACGCCTTCGAGATGTTCGAGAAGGAGGGGGCGGCGCTCGACTCCGTGAACGTCTCCACCCCCGACCACACGCATGCCCAGTACGTCCTGGAGGCGTTGCGGCGCGGGCTCAACGTCTACGGCCAGAAGCCCCTCTGCCATGCGCTCGCCGACTGCGACCGCATCGCGCGCCTCGCCGCCGAGAAGGGGGCCGTCACGCAGATGGGCACGCAGATCGCCGCCTGGGAGTGCGACCGCAAGACCGTCGCCGCCCTGCGGCGCGGCCTCGTCGGCGAGGTGCGCCGCGTCTGGCTCTTCTCGACGCGCCGCCATGAGCCGGGCGCCGCCCACTTCGCCTGGCCGCTGCGGGAGGACCCCGTTCCCGCGACGCTCGACTGGGCGCTCTGGCTGGGCCCCGCCGCGCCGCGTCCGTACACGGCCGGCGTCTACCACCCCGGCGCGTGGCGCAAGTGGCGCGACTTCGGCACGTCCTGGCTCGGCGACCTCGCGCTCCATCTCATGAGCCCCGTCTGGCTGGGGCTCGACCTCGGCGCGGCCGCGCCGTCGCAGGTCGTCGCGGAGGTCGCCGACGACCCCTGGACCGACGCGCAGCGCCGCCAGTACTGGCCGTCGATGTCGCATCTCGTCTGGACGTTCCCCGGCGTCAAGGCGAGCGGCGGGCGTCCGTTCACCGTCGAGTGGTGCGACGGCTTCGGCCACGTCGGCTTCCGCCTGGAGCCGAAGTTCCTGCCGCCCGCCTTCCTGCAGGACGTCGCCGCGCAGACGCCCCTCGGGCGCCTCCCCGCGCAGGGGCGCGTCGTCGAGGGCAGCGAGGGCTGGCTCGTCTCCACGCACTACGACGTGCCGCCGTACATCGTGATGAAGGACGGGCGCGCCGCGCCCGCCGTGCCGGGCGTCGGCGCCGCGCCATCGCACTGGCACGAATACGTCAACGCCTGCCTGCAGGGCGGCACGCCGCAGAGCGCGTTCGCGTGGACGGCGCCCATGACCGCGATGGGCCTCATGGGCAACGCCGCGCAGCTGACGCCGGGCGTCGTGCGCCGCTGGTGCGCGGAGAAGGGAGAACTCGCATGAACATGAAGAAGATCCTCGTTTCCGCCCTCGCCGCCGGGGCGCTCGCCGCGCTCGCCGAGCCGTCGGGCGACCGGCCGGACGCGCGCCACGCCTGGGCTGTCCACGACGTGAACCGCCCCGACCCCGTCAAGGTCGACGTGCCCGCCGGCGGCGTCCCCTCCGACGCGCGCGTCCTCTTCGACGGGACGGCCGCGTCGGCGGCGCGGAACTGGCGCGCGCGCGGGGGCGGGCCGACGAAGTGGACGGTGAAGGACGGCTCGTTCGTCTGCACGCCCGGGTCGGGGCCCGCCGTCACGGCCGAGGACTACGGCGACTGCCAGCTCCACATCGAGTGGCAGACGCCGGTCAACGACGTCGAGGGCCTCGGCAACTCGGGCGTCATCTTCATGGGCCGCTACGAGATCCAGATCCTCGACTCGTCCGCCATCGTCCCCTCGACGTCGCCCTGGAAGCCCGCGAACTACGCGGACGGCCAGGCGGGGGCGGTCTACGGGCAGAACCCGCCGCTTGTCAACCCCTGCCGCCGCCCGGGCGAGTGGCAGAGCTACGACATCGTCTTCCATCCGCCGCGCCGCGAGGGGGCGCGCCTCGTCGATCCGGGCAGCGTGACGGTCTTCTTCAACGGCGTGCTCGTGCAGGACGGCTGGCCGTTCCAGGGGACGACGACCTGGTGCCGCCGCGTCACGACGCACGCCGAGGCCGAGGCCGCGCCGCTCGTCCTTCAGGACCACGGCCACCCCGTCCAGTTCCGCAACATCTGGATCCGGCGCATCCCCTCCCGCTACGCCGACACGGTGAACGGCTCGCTCGGGACGAAGGAGGGCGACGTCGCGAAGCTCCGCCACGACCTCGCCGCGCAGTCCCTCGCCTTCGCCGACGCGACGGACGATGCGGCGGAGACGTTCATCCGCCTCTGGGAGTCGTACTGCTACGAGCCCGACCGCGCGGTGAAGCGCCGGCTGGGGCCCGCCGAGGACGCCTGCCTCGCCGCCTTCGCGGAGGGGCGCGGCTCGTTCGGCAACCCCCGGCGCGTGAGCGCCTTCCGCCGTTTCGTGAAGATGCTCGTCGCCTCCGGCTGGATGCCCCGGGACGCGAAGATCGCGACGCTGCTGGAGAAGACGCCCGCGCCGCCGAAGCCCAAGGCCCCGAACCTGCGCGACATCTGACGCGCGCCGCCGCGACGGGGGATGGGAAGGCCCGCCGTGTCGGACGGCGTCAGGATTCAGCTGGCGTCGCCTTGTCCCCGAAAGGCGCGCATGGACATGCCGACATGCCGGCGGAACAGGATCTTGAGGTAGTTGGCGTCCGGGAAGCCGCAGGCCGAGGAGATCGACTTGATCGACGTGCGCGTCGCGCGAAGGCGGCGCTTGACCTCGTCGAGACGGATGCGGGTGATCGTCTGGAGGATGGTCTCGCCGTGGTATTCGCGGAAGCGCTTGTCCGCCAGGCGGCGCGACACGCCCAGGTAGGAGATGACGTCCGGGACGCGGATGTCGTGCGTCGCGTTGCGGCGGATGAACGACAGCGCCCGGCGGATGAGGTGGCCGGCCGGGGCGACAGGTTCCGCCGAACCGCGCTCGACAACGCCCCTGTGGCGGTAGATGACGGTTTCGGGCGTCTTCGCAGAACGGCCTTTCCCGCGCATCAGGCGGTCGAGCGCGGCTGCGGCGACTCTCCCGGCCAGCTCGTTGTCGGACGCGATGCTGGTGAGGGGGGGCGTCGTGTTCTCGCACAGCAGCTCGTCGTTGTCAACCCCCAGCAAGGCCAGTTGGCCCGGCACGTCGATGCGCGCGTCATGGCAGCACTCCAGGACCTGGAGCGCCCGTTCGTCAAACGCCGAAAAGACGGCTGCCGGCTTGGGGAGGGCCGTGAGCCATGCCGTCAGCTCGCGGCGGTCGCGCGCCGCATCCGCGCCGTCGCCGACGGGAAACGTGGCGCACGGACATCCCTTGCGCCCGAGCCCCACGCGAAAGGCCTGCTCCCGGCGGTCGCACCAGTCGCGCCGCTGGACGGTCGGCACAAAGGCGTACGAACGGAAATTTCCGAGCGACGACAGGTACTTGGCCGCCAAAAGGCCGATTCCGCCGTCGTCGTTCCGCACGAAGACGACGTTCGCGCGTCGCCCCGGGAACCGGAAAGGCGGCACGTCCAGAAACGCCACGGGGACGTCGGCGGCGGCCAAGGCCGCCAGCACGTCGTCGGTAACGAACGGCGCCGTCACGAGAAAGCCGTCCGCGCCGCGCCCCGCCTGCGCCTCGGACGCTTCTTCCGCCAGTTCCGCCGCGCTTTGAGCGAGGCGGAGATCCCAGTCGCCGCTGCCGCCGAGATGGCGAAACACGCCTTCGAGCGCATGGCGCCCCACGGCTCCGTTCAGGCGAAACGCCGCGATCACCTTTCGCGGCCGCGTCTTCCCGGCCCCGTCGGCCTTCTTACCGCTCCTGTTCTTTGCCATGGCGACAGTATGCCGAATCATGGGCCGCTTGACAAGGGCGAAAACGCGGATTCGTGCCGGATGGCAATTGTTTCTTGTGCGCGATCGCAATTGCATTCCGCTTGTCGCGCCGACGGGAAGGAATTATAATGGGCGCGTCTCCGGCAAAAGGAGGTTCGGTCATGACAGGCAAACAAAAGATCTCTTGCGCGCTCGGCGCGGCCGCGATGCTGCTCTCGGCGCGCGCAGGCGCGGAAACGGACCATCCGTGGCAGTTCGATGCCTCAGCCCGCCCGGCGAAGATCGTCGCGCCGGCAGAAGCATGCGGTTCAAGCGCCGCTGCCCTCGCGCATCCTTCTTTTGTGGAGGGCGTGTGCCATGGCATCAAGACATTGGGCATGGTGCTGATCTTTCGCTGAGCGCGGAAAGGAACGGAACGATGCGAACGACAGCCTTCCCCCTCGCGCTTTTCGCCGTCCTGCTCGCCGTAGGCTGGGAGCGCGCGCAGGCGGCTCCGCAGATTGACGCGGGCACGACCGTGACGCGGAAAAAGGGGATGCCGCATGCGGCCATCTCCTATTCGCTTTCCGGGGAGCCTGCGGTCGTCACCATTGACGTACTCGTCGGCGGGGCGTCCGCCGGCGCGGCGGCGCGGCTTTGCGTGACCGGCGACGTCAACCGCCTCGTCCAGCCAGGCGTCCACAAGGCCGTCCTGCAGACGACGGGCCCGCTTGCCTCGGTTGCGGACAAGGACGTGTCGGTGGCGGTCCGCGCATGGGCGACGAACTGCCCGCCGGACTACCTCGTCCTCTCGCTCACGAACAGGAACGAAGCCGCGCGCTACTATCTCACGGCCGACGACGTGCCGGGCGGGGTGTCGCACGCGCGCTACAAGACCTCGCACCTTGTCATGCGGAAGATCCCCGCCGCCAACGCCGAATGGCGCATGGGCTCGCCGGAAATGGAGGTCGGCCGTTCCGGCCGGCTGGGCGGAGACGGCACAGTGTACGGAAATTTCGAGAAGGCCCACTACGTCCGCCTGACCGAAGACTTCTACCTCGGCGTCTATCCCGTCACATACCGCCAGCATGTCCATGCGGTCGGAAGCTTCTCGTTCGGCATGTGGCAGCATCCCGCATACGCCGACTACCGGACAGACGACATGCCGCTTGCGCCGGCGCAGTTCGTCTCGCTCCGCAGCTGGATGCATGACAATGCAAAGGGGTGCGACGCCAACTGCTCCGCACACATCAAGTACTGGCCGCGCGACGGGCGCGAAATCGACGCGGCCGGATCTCCGAAATGCGAAAGAAGCGGGGGAACCTACACGCCCTACCTGCGCGCCTGGCGCGACAGCACCGGGTTCGAATTCGACTTGCCGACCGACGCCCAGTGGGAGTTCGCCTGCCGCGGCGGTGCCACGGCCTACGAATCGCGTTACGGCGAGCTGGACGACATCGCCTGGCACCTCTTCAACTCTTCAAACGCCACGCACAACTGCTGCGTGCCGCATCCGGTCGGGCTCAAGAAGCCGAACGGATACGGCCTCTGCGACATGACGGGGAACATCTTGGAGCTGTGCCTTGATTTCTATGCCGACGCGGAGAACTCCGGCGTGGCCGCGGTCGATCCCCCCGGTCCGACGGCCCCGATCAATGACAGAAACGCGCGGCGCGTCTCGCGCGGCGGCACGTTCGATTCGCCGGCCGAGCTGTGCCGTTCGGCGGCGCGCAAAGGAATCAGCTGCGCGTCCGTCCACAACGACAGCTTCTCAGGCGACACGTCTGGCACGCTGTGCAAGAACTCGAACGGCTTCCGCCTCTGGCTCCCGGCGCATGCCGAGAAATAGAGGGCGGCGCGGCGGCAATCCGGAACAGTCAAAGAACAACACGAGAAAGGACGATGAGCAAGATGGACATGAAGAAGATCCTGTCGTTGTCGGCGGGGATGCTCCTGGCGGGCGCCTCGCTCGGGGCGGCGGACGTGACGATCGAAAAGCCCTACTTCCGCTGGCTTTTCAACGGGTTCGGATTCCAGAACTCCGAGGCGAACTTCCTCGCGCTCATGCCGGACGACTTCCGCGACCAGCGCGTGCTGAAGACGTTCGCCGAGCTGTCGCCGACCTTCGGCCGCGTCTACACCGGTTTCGCCGACGAGTCGAAGGAGCAGCTTGACCGCTTCGCCGACTACTACGACCTCACCTTCCGCAAGGCCGGCACCACGCTCTACGCCGTGCCGTGCGCGATGCCGGCGTTCGCCGACACCATCGACGCGGACGCCTACGCCGAGAAGGTCGCGAAGAACCTCGACTATCTGATCAACGTGCGCAAGTGCCGCAAGATCCGCTACTACTGCCTCACGAACGAGCTGATGTGCGGCGACAATTGGAGCTGGTTCGTGAGCCCCGACAAGGCGGAGATCTTCAAGAGGTTCAACGTGGCGCTCTTTTACGCGTTCCGCCGCCACGGGCTCGACATCCGCCTGCTCGCCTCGGACCAGTCGGCCGCCGGCAGGGACCCGAACAGCGTGCTGCCCTTCCTCGACTGGATCAAGGCCAACATGGACGACTACGTGGGCGCGTACTGCACGCACTGGTACGTGTCCGGGCACAAGACGACGGACCTTGGCCTCTGGAACGAGTACAACGCCTATTTCTCGAACCTCGTGCAGCGCGCGCTCTCCTGCAAGGCCAAGCGCTACATCCTCGGCGAGTTCGGCTTCCACCCGACGTGGGGGAAGAGGGGCGTGATGGTGGACGACGTGAGCTACCACCTCCGCCAGCCCGAGACGAAGGAGGAGAGCGTGCTCGCAAAGTGCGAGATCGGCATCGCGGCCATGAACCAGGGCGCGGCGGCGTGCGTGGACTGGAGCTTCGTGGACTACCCCGACCCGTTCGTGATCGAGGACGGCGACACGCCCGCCGAGCGCGCCGCGTACGAGGCCGGGAAGTGCGGCTACCGCATGGACACGAAGTACAACAAGTGCGGCGTGTTCCGCTGGTCCTCGACGGACAAGGACTACGCGTCGTACGCCGAGCTGTACGCGATGGGGTGGCTCGTGAAGCTCTTCCGCAAGAACGCGACGGTGCTGCCCTGCACCTTCGCCGACCCGATGCTGCGCGGCGGCGCCGTGATCAATCCCGACCGGTCCGTGTCCATCGTCCTCATCAACCGCGGCCCCGCCAAGACGGCCGAGGTGGACTTCTCGTCCTGGAAAACGCGCGTGGACGGCACGCCGGCGCTCCACCAGCCCCTGCGCCGCTACGTGTACGAGGCCGCGCACGTGCCGTACAGCCCGTTCAACGACCTCCAGCCGATGTCCGGCACGGTGGAGGCGCGGCAGGGCGCGTTCAGCGTGCCGCTTCCGGCGAAGTCGGCCACCTTCCTCACGACAGACTACGAAGACCGCGCGCCGGCGGCCGTTGCGAACGTCCGCATCGCGGGCGGGAAGCTCGTCTGGGCGGCAAGCACGGAGCCCGCGCACCGCTACTACCGCGTATACAGGGGCGGGAAGCAGATCGCCTCGACGGTGGCGACGTCGCTCCCCGTCGCCGGCGTGAAGCCCGAGGACGCGCGCCGCTTCTCCGTGAAGAGCGTGGATCAATGGGGCAACGAAGGGAAATAGGCGCGGCGCGCTTGGCGTCCGCGCCGGACGAGGGATGATGGAATGGTCGGATCGTGCTTGTTGATGGCGGCGGTGGCAACCGTCGGGGCGAGCGGGCGCCCGGTCTACGACGCGGCGCCGCTGCCGGCCTATGTCGAGACGGCGCTGACGCCGGCGCGGAGGGCCGAGCTGGCGGCTCAGGTGCCGCGGCGGGTCGAGGCTGGCGAACGGCGGCTGGCGGAGCAGGAGGTGGCCGTCAGGGCGGCGTTCGCCGGCGCGGAGGGGACCTTCCAGTTCGTGCGGATCGCGAAGCGTTTCGCGATGGCGAGGCGGCTGTGCGCATACGTGCGCGGCGAATGCGCGAAGGGGACGGTCTCAAGCCTGTGCAGCGCGGAATCCGGCGAAGCCTGCCTGCAGGCGTTCGTCCGCTACTTCGACCGCGAACGTGAATGCTGGGCGCGCTATCCCGAGGCGCCGGGGGCCTGCCCGCAGGTCTTCGACGTGAAGGACTTCGGGGCGAGGGGAGACGGCGTGACGGACGACGAGCCGGCCTTCCAGGCGGCCTTTGCCAGGATCCGCGCGCTGAAAGGTCTGCCGAGCGTCCTCAAGATTCCGCCTGGCGAATACGTCCTGCTGGCGAAGCGCCCCGACAACCCCCACGACGCGCTGCGCTGCGTGCGGTTTGCCAAGGTCGAGAACTGTGTCGTCAGTGGCGAATCGGCGGCGTCGACGCATCTCGTGCTGGGCGACTACGACGGCGACGGCATCGACTTCCGGGGCTGGGCGAACGCGACGTTGCGCGGCGTGCAGGTGTACTGGCGCGAGAACCCGTTCGTCGAGGGCGAGGTGGAGAGCGTGGACCGGGCGAACGGCTCCCTTGTCCTGCGGCACCGCGAGGGGACGCTGAGGCCGGACGACCCGCGCTTCGCGCGCATCGGCTACCCGAACAGCTGCATGCAGTTCAGCCGCGACGGCACGCCGATCAAGAACCCGGTCCTCTGGTATGACTACCGGTGCGAGGACTTGGGCGGGGGGCGCTACCGCATGCATTTCGATCCGGACCAGGGATCGACCAGGACGATGCCGGTCGCGCCCGGCGCGGTTTTCGTATTCCCCGACCGGAACAACAAGATCGCCGCCCTTCGGGCGGTCGACAGCGCGTTCTTCACGTTCGACCGCGTCTGGGTGCGCAATTCCCGTTCGGCGGCGTTTGCCCTCGGCGCCTCCTGCCAGCCGACGCTCGTCGGCTGCAGGATATTCCAGAGGGATCCGCGCTTCTGCCTCTCGACGAACGCGGACGGCAACTTCACGTCGCCGGGGACCTGCCTGCTCAACTGCGACTTCACGAACATGAACGACGACGGGTCGAACGCGCACAACAAGGGCCGCATCTTCTACGCGCACGACGCGTCCACCGGCGAGTATGCGCACGAATCGTACTGGCAGTGGGAGCGCCCGGGCGACTTCGCCGTCGTGGTCTCGTCGCTGGACGGTCGCTACTACGCGAACACGCGCATCAAGTCGGTGCGGATCAAGCCGGGCGAACGCCGGAAGCAGCTCACGGCGTTCGCCGACCCGCTGCCGCCTGAGGTGAAGAGCTACACGTCCCTCGGCATCGCCCCCTACGATGCGCGCACGCGCCGCAGGATCTACCTCGGCACGCTGAAGACGCCCGCCTTCCCCGACCAGTTCTACATCCCCTACAACCGGGGGGTCGGCTACGTCTGCTCCGGCAGCCGCTTCGCCAACATTCGCGGCGTGGCGATCCAGGTGCAGGCGCCCAACGCGCTCGTGGAGTCCAACGAGGTCGTGAACGTCTACCGCGGCATCGAACTGTCGGGGCTCCTCCATTACCAGGAAGGCCCGCCGCCGTACAACGCGGTGATCCGCGGCAACCGCATCGTGAACGTCAACCGCGGCATCAAGTCGTCCTTCATGACGCTGAACCATCCCCCGGCGGTGACGACGCCGATGGGAGGGCTGCTCATCGAGGGCAACTGTGTCGCGCAGGCGGACGAAAGCCCCCTGATGCTGGCGAATGTCGAGGATGCGCTGGTGAAGGACAACGCCTTCGCCGGGCCGCGCGGCGTGAAGCTGAACGTCTGCCGCGGCGTGAAGTTCGTCGGCAACGTGCGCGACGGGCGGCCCTTTTGCACGGCGGAGACCGTCCAGACCGCGCATTGCGCGGAGATCGAACTGCAGGGCGCCGTCCGGCGGCAGCCCGACGGCGTCTTGGGACAACGGCCGGACGCGCGCGTAGATGCACGGGACAGCGAAAGGAACGAGAAATGAAGCAGCATGAAGGCAGAGTCGTCTTGGTGACCGGCGGCAGCCGGAACACGGGCCTTGAGATTGTGGATCGGTTCTTGCGGGAGGGGGCGCGGGTCTTCTTCTGCGGGACGACGGCGGCGTCCGCCGAGAGGGGCGCCGCCGAACTGAAGCGGCGCGGGCTCGAAGGCTTCACGCCGGTGGCCTGCGACGTGGGCGACCGCGCGCAGGTCGAGGCGATGATGGATGTGGTCGCGCGCGAGGCCGGACGGCTGGACGTCGTCGTCTCCAACGCCGCCAATCTGGGCATCGGCCACGGCGAGACGCTGGACGTGACGGACGAGCAGTTCCTCTCCGTGCTGAACGTCAACATCCTCGGCGGATTCCGCGTCGTGCGCGCGGCCTGCACCCGCTTCTTCCTGAAGCAGGCGCGCGACGCGGCCACGGACCAGCGCGGCGTGGTCGTGTTCGTGGGGTCGAACTCGTCGGAGCGCGTGAGCCGCAAGCGCCTCGCCTACGTGACGTCCAAGGGCGGCATGGACACGATGGTGAAGGCGCTCGGCGTGGATCTGGGGCCGCTCGGCATCCGCGTGAACATGGTCGCGCCGGGCTACATCTGGTCGGAGCGCTGGCAGTGGCTTTCCGACGGGATCAAGGCGCGCCGCCACCGCAACGTGCCGACGGGCCACGAGGCGACCGGGCAGGACGTGGCCGCCGCCGTCTCGTTCCTCGCCTCGCCGGGCGCGCGCGGATTCCAGGGCGCGCGGCTCCTGATGGACGGCGGCTCATGCGCGCAGCTGTACCCCGTCGACTGCGAGGACGACACGTCCACCATGAAGGAGCGCTGAGGGATGCTGCTGGAAATCTTTGCCGCCGTGAACGGGCTCGTCTCGGAGGGGCCGCGGTGGAACGCCGCCGAGGGCGCCCTCTACTGGGTGGACATCACGGCGGGGCATGTCCTGCGGAAAAAGGCGGGGACGCCGCCCGGCGCATTCGAGACGTTCGATCCCAAGCTCGGCAAGATCGGTGCGTTCACGTTTGGCGAGAAGGGGAAGCTGCTCCTGTTCACGGAGCGGTGCGAGGTCCACGAGGCGTCCTTCGGCGGCAAGGCGGAGCGGAGATGGACGCTCCCCGGCCGCGGGGACACGCGCTTCAACGACGTGTTCGACGCGGGGGGCGGCGTCTACTTCTGCGGCGTCGCCCCTGTCCGCCCGGAGCGGCGGGGGGAACTCTGGCGGCTCGACGCGCAGACCGGGGCGTTTGACTGCGTCGAGCCGGCGACCGACGGGATGCCGAACGGCATGGGCCTCTCCCCGGACGGGCGGACGTTCTACTTCGTCGTCAGCGACGAGCGGCGCATCTATGCGTACGACTTCGATCCCGTGGCGAAGAGGCCGTCCGGCCGGCGCGTCCTCTGCTCGGACTTCCCCGGCGGCGGCGTGCCGGACGGCATGTGCGTAGACCCGGCGGACGGAACGCTCTGGGTGGCCGTATGGGGCGGCTCGCGCCTTGAGCATCGCGCGGCCGACGGCCGGCTTCTGGCGTCGACGCCGTTCAGGGCCGAGAAGGTTTCGAGCGCGACCGTGGCGGGCGGCGTGATCTATGTGACGACCGCGAACCTGCCGTTCGATCCGGCCGCCTTCGCGGAGCGGGGCGCCGGATGCGTGTTTGCGCTCAGAAAGGATTGAGATGAAGAAAGACAGCGTCGAACAGATCGCCGACACGGGCATCCTGCCCGTCGTCGCCGTCCCAGACCTCAAGGCGGCCGTGCCGCTTGCCCGCGCGCTCGTGAAGGGCGGCATGTCCGCCGTCGAGGTGACGCTGCGCACGCCGTGCGCGCTGGAAGCGGTCGCGGCCATCCGCAAGGCGTTCCCCGCGCTCGTGATCGGCGCGGGGACCGTGCTGCGCGCGGAGCAGATCGGCCTCGCGAAGAAGGCGGGCGCGGACTTCCTCGTCTCGCCCGGATTCGATGCGGACATCGTCCGTGCCGCCCAGGACGCCGGGATTCCGATCGTTCCCGGCGTCACGAGCCCCACGGAAGTGACGGCTGCGGTGAAGATGGGGCTTCGGGTCCTCAAGTTCTTCCCGTCCGAGGCCAATGGCGGGCTGGCCGCGCTCGCGCTCCTGCACGGGCCGTTCCCGGACGTGTCGTTCATCCCGACCGGCGGGATGACGATGCAGAACATCGGCGCCTACCTGGCCAAGGACTTCGTCGCCGCGTGCGGCGGGAGCTACATGGCGAAGAGCGCCGACGTGAAGGGCGGCGCATGGGAGAAGATCGCCGCCGCCTGCTCGCGGTGCGTGGAGATCGCCTGTCAGGCGCGCGGCGCAAGCCGCCCGCCCGCCGTTCGCCCGTTCCGTATGAAGCGCATGACATGCATGGCGGGCTTCGGCGACTTCCTGCTGCGCCTCTCGCCGCCCGGCTACCGGCGCTTTTCGCAGGCCCCCGCGTTCGAGACGTACTACACGGGCGCGGAGGCGAACGTGTGCGCGTCGTTGGCGGTGATGGGGATGCGGACGCGCTTCGTCACGCGCGTGCCGGAGAATCCGATCGCCGAAACCGGCCTGGGGGAACTGCGGCGTCTTGGCGTGGACGTGTCGGGCGTCGTGCGCGGCGGCGAGCGCCTCGGCCTCTACTACGTCGAGAAGGGCGCGTCGCAGCGCCCGTCGAAGGTCGTCTACGATCGGATGCATTCGGGCGTGACCACGGCCACGCGCCGCGACTTCGACTGGCCGCGCCTGTTGAAGGGGGCGAGCCACTTCCACTTCACGGGCATCACGCCGGCCCTTGGCGGCGAACTGCCGGCCATCGTTGCCGACGCCTGCCGCGTGGCGAAGGAGAAGGGGCTTGCGGTCAGCTGCGACCTGAACTACCGCAAGAATCTCTGGTCTCCCGCCGAGGCGAAGAAGGTCATGACGGCGCTGCTCCCCTCGGTGGACTACCTCATCGCCAACGAAGAGGACGCCGAGAAGGCGCTCGGCATCCGCGCCGCCGGTTCGGACGTCGTGGGCGGCAGGTTGAGCCGGGACGGCTACGTGGACGTCGCGCGGCGGCTCGTCGCGGCATTCCCAGGCGTCAAGGCGGTCGCGATCACGCTCCGCCGTTCGGTCAGTGCCTCGGACAACGTGTGGGGCGCGATGCTCTACGCGGACGGCGCGGCCTTCTTCTCGCGCGACTACAACGTCCACATCGTGGACCGCGTGGGGGGCGGCGATTCGTTCGCGGCGGGCCTGCTGTACGGTCTTGGGAACGGCTACGGCCCCCAGGAGACCGTGGAGTTCGCGGCCGCCGCAAGCTGCCTGAAGCATTCCATCGAGCTGGACGTGAACCTCTCCACGGTGGATGAGGTGCGGCGGCTCATGGCCGGCGACGGCTCTGGCCGCGTGCAGAGGTGAACAGGGCGAATGCGTGCCTCCCCTCCGCCGCCTTGGACGCGGCGGCCGGGACATCGGGCCCGGACGGCCAGAAGGATCTGACGTGAGAATCAAGGTTTTGTCGAAAGGCGCGAAGGTCGGCGCGGCGCCGTTTGAGTACGCGCCGGGGTATGAGTTCGTCTCCGATCCGTCGTGCCCGGCCTACGACTGGCTGGTCGTCTACGACGAACTGCCGGAGCGGGACGTCGGCACGTTCCGCAGGGGGCATGAAGAACTGCGCTGCCCGCGGGCCTGCACGATGCTCGCGACGGTTGAGCCGACGAGCATCAAGAGCTACTCGCGGGCGTATACGCGGCAGTTCGGGCATCTGCTCACGAACCGGCCCTTCGAGGCGGAGCGGCATCCCCATTACCACCTTGGACGCGGCTACTATCGCTGGTTCATCGGCCGGTCGTACGCGGAGGCCATGCGGACGGTCCTCCCGCCGAAGACAAGGCAGATCTCCGCCATCTGCTCGTCGAAGCAGATGAAGGGCGCGCGGCACCGCGACCGGTTCACGCTGATGGAGGCGCTCGCAGGCGCCATCCCGGAAATGGACTGGTTCGGGCATGGCGTCCGCTCCTTCGGGCGGAAATACGAGGTGATGGACCCCTACAAGTACCAAGTGGTCGCGGAGAACCACATCGCGCCGCATCACTGGAGCGAGAAGATCGCGGATGCGTTCCTGAGCGAATGCCTTCCCTTCTACGCGGGCGCGCCGGACCTGGCCGACGACTTCCCGCCCGCATCGTTCATCCCCATCCCCCTTGACGACCCTGCGAAGGCCGCGGAAATCATCAAGGCGGGCATGCAGGCGGGCGAATACGAAAGGCGCCTTCCCGCGATCCGGGAGGCGAAGCGCCTCGTCTTGACGAAATACAACTTCTGGGCGCAGGTCATCGACGTCATCAAGGCCGCCGAAGAGGCGGGGGCGGCGGAACGCCGTCCGCCCGAACGCCGCCCATGCCTGTACGGTCGCAAGGCACTCCGCGCCCGCAGCCTCTGCGCGGCGTTCGAGGACGGCGTCTCCCATGTGAGGCACTGCCTGCGCCTGCTGCGGCCACGGTGGTAGGCGCGTCGCCTGGGGACAGCCGCCGTCTTCAGGAGCCGCCGTGCCCGTCTGCCGCTTCAGGCGGCAGAACCGGTCCTACGAGAAGAGGCGGAGGAGCTTTTCGAGCTGGGCGACCTTCGCGACGAGTTCGGCGCGCTTCGTCTTCTGCCCCTCGATGATGGCCGCCGGGGCGTGCGAGACGAAGGCCTCGTTCGCAAGCTTCGCGTCGATGGAGGCGATGAAGCCCTGCGTCTTCTTGAGCTCAACCGCGACGCGCTTCGCCTCGGCGGCCTTGTCGACCAGGCCCTCCAGGGAGAGGTACACCGTCCCGAGCCGCCCGAGAACGCCGGGCATCGCGAGTTCCGCCGCGTCGGAGCGGATCTCGACCGACGCGGCGCGGAACGCGCGCTTCAGCGTCTCGACCTCGGCCTTCAGCTGCTCGGCGGCCGATGCGTCCTTCGCGGCGATCGTGATCTTCACGAACGCGGCGGGGCTCACCTTGTATTCGGCGCGGAGGGCGCGGAGGGCGGTGATCATCTCGCGCTTCGCCTCGACGAAGTCGTAGACCGCGTCCGTGAGGCCCCAGGCGGTGCGTTCCTCGGGCGTGTAGCCCGTCGGGAACGGCGCGCGCAGGATCGTCTCGCCGTCCTTCAGGAACCCGAGCTGGTGGGCGACCTCCTCGGTCACGAACGGCATGTAGGGATGGAGGAGGCGCAGCGCCTTCCAGAAGACGTCGCGCAGGATCGTGAAGGCGACGGCCTTGTCGGGCGCGTCCTTCGCGTATTCCACGTACCAGTCGCAGATCTGCGTCCAGAAGAAGTCGTAGACCGCGAGGGCGGCGTCCTGGATGCGGTACTTCGCGAGGAGGTCGTTCACCTTCCCGCACGCCCGTTCGCAGGCGACGAGCATGTGGCGGTCGTCCGCCGAGAGGGCGGCGCCGGAAAGGATGTCGGCGCCCCCGGGCCCCGCCTGCGGAATCGCCTCGCGGTTCATCTCGATAAAGCGCGCGGCATTCCAGATCTTCGTCGCGAAGTTGCGGCCGACCTCGAACTTCTTCATGTCCACCCGCGAGTCGCAGTCGAGCGAGGTGATGAGCGCGAGCGAGAAGCGCAGCGCGTCGGCAGAGTATTCGTCGATGATCTTGAGCGGATCGAGGGAGTTGCCGAGCGACTTCGACATCTTGCGGCCCTGCGCGTCGCGTACGATGCCGTGGATGACGATGTTCGCGAACGGCGGCTTCTTCATGAAGTGGATACCCGCCATCATCATGCGCGCGACCCAGAAGAAGATGATGTCCTGCGCCGTCACGAGGTCGGTCGTGGGGTAGTAGTAGGCGAGGTCGGCCGTCTTCTCCGGCCAGCCGAGCGTGGAGAACGGCCAGAGCCAGGAACTGAACCACGTGTCGAGCACGTCCTCGTCCTGCTTCAGGTCGGCGGCCGCGAGGTGTTCGCAGCCCGGCAGCGCGCGCGCCTTCGCGAGCGCCGCCTCCGGCGTCTCGGCGACGACGAAGCGCGGCTCCTCGCCCTCGGCGGCGGGCAGGTAGTAGGCGGGGATCCGGTGACCCCACCAGAGCTGGCGGGAGATGCACCAGTCCTGGATGTTCTCCATCCAGTTGAAGTAGATCTTGCTCCAGCGCTCCGGGACGAAGCGCACCTCGCCGGACTTCACGGCGGCGATCGCGGGCTCGGCGAGCGGCTTCATCTTCACGAACCACTGCTTCGAGAGGCGGCTCTCGACGACCTCGTGGCAGCGGTAACAGTGGCCCACCTGGTTGTCGTAGTCCTCCACATGGTCGAGGAACCCGCCCGCCTCCAGGTCTGCCACGAGCGCCGTGCGGCACGCGAAGCGGTCCATGCCGCAGTACTTCGCGCCGGCGAGCGCGTTCATGTGCCCGTCGTCGGTCATGATGTTGATCTCGGCGAGGCCGTGGCGCTTGCCCACGAGGAAGTCGTTCGGGTCGTGCGCGGGCGTGATCTTCACGATGCCCGTGCCGAACTCCTTCTCCACGTACATGTCGGAGATGACGGGGATCTCGCGGCCCGTGAGCGGCAGGACGACCTTCTTGCCGACGAGGGCCGCGAAGCGTTCGTCCGAGGGGTTCACCGCCACGGCGGTGTCGCCCGGCAGCGTCTCGGGGCGCGTCGTCGCGACGACGATGTAGTCGACGTTCAGTTCACCCGCCACGCCCCGCGCGCTGCCCACCACGGGGTAGCGCACGTACCAGAGGTGGC
The DNA here is from genome assembly GCA_934643865.1 of uncultured Kiritimatiellota bacterium. GTDB lineage: Bacteria > Verrucomicrobiota > Kiritimatiellia > RFP12 > UBA1067 > RUG572. The sequence goes on along the minus strand of CAKUCX010000010.1, from coordinate 45,410 downwards.
CGTGGTTGGCCTCGTGCTCCACCTCGTCGTTCGCGAGCGCCGTGCCGCAGCGCGGGCACCAGTTGACGATGTAGTTGCCCTTGTAGATGAGCCCTTCGTCGAAGAGCTGGCAGAACACCTTCGTCACGGCCTTCGAGCAGCCCTCGTCGAACGTGAAGCGCTCGCGCTGCCAGTCCGTCGAGTTGCCGAGCATGCGCTGCTGGTGGACGATCGTGCCGCCGTACTCGCGCTTCCACTCCCACACGCGGTCGACGAACGCCTCGCGCCCGAGGTCCTGGCGGCGCTTGCCCTCCTTCTTGAGCGCCTTCTCGACGACGTTCTGCGTCGCGATGCCCGCGTGGTCCGTTCCCGGCAGCCAGAGCGTGTTGAAGCCGCGCATCCGGCGCCAGCGCACGAGGACGTCCTGGATCGTCTGGTTGAGCGCGTGGCCCATGTGCAGGATGCCCGTCACGTTCGGCGGCGGGATGACGACGGAATAGGGCGTGCCGTGCCCCGGCTCGTCATGGAAATACCCGTTTTTCTCCCAGATGGGATACCATTTGGCCTCGGCGGCCTTGGCGTCGTAGCGCTTGTCCATCATCTTGTTCGACCCTTCCTAAAAAGAAACGCTCATTATACCATTTTTCACTTGCCCGTCAGGGCGTCAATCTGCTTGCGCGTGCCGAAGACGATCAGCTTGTCGTCCGCGTGGATCTGGTCGTTGGGGCCGGGGATGAGAATCGCGCGCGGCTTCTTCGGGTTCTCGTCGAGCCGCCGGATGCAGAGGACGGTCACGCCCGTCTTCTTTCGGAGGTCGGCCTGCGCGAGCGTCCGGTCGGCGCACGATTCGGGCACGTCGATCTCGGCGATGGAGCAGCCCTCGGAAATCTCAAGGAGGTCGAACGCGCCGCCGCTCTCGATCGCGTGGGCGAGACGGCGGGCGCTGTCGCGGTCGGGGAAGATCACCTGGTCCGCGCCAAGCTTCGAGAGGATCCGCCCGTGCAGCTCGCTCGACGCCTTCGCGTAGACGAGCGGCACGCCGAGTTCCTTGCAGTTCGCGAGGGCGAGCGTCGACGCCTCGATGTTCGAGCCGATGGCGACGACGACGACGTCGCATTCGGCGAAGCCCGCCTCCTCCAAGATGCGCGCCGACGTGGCGTCGCCCTGCACGGACTCGGCCACGACCTCCAGCGCCTGCTGCACGAGCGCGCCGTTGCGCTCCAGGAGAAGCACTTCGACGCCCGACTCCGCGAGCGACTGCGCAAGCGCCATGCCGAAGCGCCCCGCCCCGACGATGCCGACCCGCTTCATTTCTTCTTCCCTGCCTTCCACCCCAGCGTGGGGCGCTTGAACTCGCGTACGACGTTGTAGAGCCGCTCGGCGAGTTCGGGATCCTCCTCGAAGACGTTCTGCGGCTCGGAGAACGTCTTGTTGTCGATGGCGGCGCGCACGGCGATGAACCGCCCCGGCGAGGGGAACTTCGTCTTTCGGAGCAGCTTGTCGCGGTCGAAGAGCCCCGCGTTCACGAGGTCCTGGAAGACCTCGCGCACATGGTCGGGATCGACCTGGTAGCGCTGCGTGTGGATGTCGTTCCACGTCGCGTCGCCGACCGACTTCGCGAAGCTGTCGGAGACGCGGCGCGACGTGCCGGCCTTCACCTCGACGAGGCCCGCCCCGTTGACGCGCACCGCCTCGCGGCGAATCGGCTCGCGGTTCGCGTTGTAGTAGTGGATCTCGATCCAGTTGAGCGCCGACGTCGTCACCGTCACGTACGGGTCGTCCCAGAAGAGCCCGCAGCCCGCGCCGAGCGCGAGCGCGAGCGCGAGGAGCGCCCGCCTGATCCTGTTCGTCATCATGCCTTCTTCTCCTTCATGTGCGCCGCCGCCAGGAGCCCCGCGCCGTGCAGGGTCAGCGTCGGGTCGATCGTGAACGGCAGCCCGGCGTCCTTCAGCACCCACTTCGCGTAGCCGCCCGTCGCGACAAGCCGGAAGTCCTCCTTGAAGTTCCGGGCGAGCGTCGTGACGATCTCGCGCACCATCCCGCGCGAGCCGACGAGCGCGCCGAAGCGCATCGCCTCCTCCGTCGACCGCCCGATCTTCGGGCACGCCCCGCCGAGCCGCAGGCGCGGCAGCTTCGCCGTCCGCTCGTGGAGGTAGTCGCGCATGAGGGGGAAGCCCGGCGCGATGACGCCGCCCCGCCAGACGCGGTCCGCCGTGACGGCCGCCGCCGTGAAGGCCGTCCCGAAGTCGCAGACGACGACGGGCGCGCCGTAGCGCGCGACCGCCGCCGCCGCGTCGGCGAGGCGGTCCGCCCCGATCGTCTCGGGGCGCGGATAGTCGAGCGCGAGAAGGCCGGAGGCCGCAAGCGTCCGGTGGGTGATACGGACGAACGGCAGGCGCCACGCGCGCGCCGCGCGCCGCCAGTGCGCGTCGGCGTCCGGCACGACGGAAAGGTAGGCCATGCCCGAAAGGCTGCCCCCCGCACGCCGTGCCGCCGCCTGCGCCGCCGCCTCGTCGAAGCCGCCGTCGCAGTGCGCGACGCGCGCCACCCGTCCGTCCGACCAGAGGCCGACGGCCGTCGACGTGTTCCCGACATCTACGACAAGAAGTTTCATGCGACCTGCCATTATACCACAGCGCCGCGCCGCACGCACACACATCGCCCGGCGCCTAGTCCGCCCGGATGCGCGCGCAGCGCACCGTGAACAGGCGCGCCTCGCGCTTCGTCTCCTCCACCGCCATCGCGTTGTCGCGGATCGACACGTCGCTGCACCCCACAAGCAGGATGCCGCGCACGCCCGAAAGGCGGTTGTTCCAGATGCGGATGTCCGCGTGCGCCCCGGCCTGCAGCTCCGCCTTGACGGGGCGGTTCACGCCGACGTCCCCGCCGACCGAGATCTGCCACCGCCCCGCATGGCAGAACGTGTTGCCGGCGATCGTCAGGTCGCTCGCGCATCCGCCGGAGAGCCAGGAGTACTCCGTCGACACGCTCACCCCCGGCCCCGCCGTGCGGACGATCAGGCTGTCGCGGACCTCGCCGTGGGATGCCTTCAGCAGGAGGCCGCGCGCGCGCGCGTGGCCGAACACGCAGTTTGTGATCGAGAAGCCCGCCCCCATGCGGTTCGCGGACAGGATCGCCGCGCCCTTGCCGGGGTCGAGGTCGCCGTCGACGACCACGTGGCTCGCGCGCTTGACCGCCTTCCCCAGGCCGAAGACGAGCCCCGCCTCGTCTTGCATGAAGGCGCTCTCCTCGGGCGTGACCGGGCCGGCGGGCGTCACGGAGAGGACGCGCACGACGTTCGTCAGCGTCCGCCCGTCGAACGTGAGCATCTGAAGCGTGCTGCCGGGCTCGATCTTCACGCCAAGCCAGTTGTCGAGGACGCGCCACGTGCGCCCCGTGCGCGAATAGAACACGCTGTACTGCCCCGAGATGTTCACGCAGTCGTCGCAGTGGTGGGTGAACTGGCAGTCCTCGATGCGCGGCCCCCTCGCGCAGGCCTTCGAGATGATGCCGTCGTGGTTTCCGCTGCGCAGGCGGCGCATCGCGCGGCGTCGAAGGTCCGTCTCCGGCGGACGCCGCACGATCCGGCAGCCGCTGAAGACGCTGGCGTCGCCGAAGAACTCGAAGAACGCGCGCCCGTGCGGCGTCGAGAAGAGCGTGATGTCCTCGCAGCGCAGCCCCGGGGAGCCGTGGAAGATGAACGTCTCGCCGACCGTCCGGTTCGTGCGGTCCTTGACGCTCCACACGGCGATGTCGCCCACGTCGCCCGTGCGGTTCTCCCCTCCCGTCACGCGGAAGGTGTCGGCGCCCGTGCGGACGATCGCGATGCCGTCCTGGAAGCGCATCGGGTTCACCCAGTCGAGCGTCCGCGCGTCATACGCCTGCAGGGGCCAGAAGTCGTCGTGCGAGGCGGACTCGCCCTTCTTCCCCGTTATGCCCTCGTTCGGGTAGCCTTCCAGGATCTTGACCTCCCAGCTCCGCTCGCCGTCGACCTTCGTGATGACGCCCTGCGTGAAGGGGAGGTCGCGGAAGTCGACCGTCAGGTTGCGCAGCGTCAGGTTCGTACACGCGGCGCAGTCGAGCATCCGCGTGCGGACGCGCCCGATGACCTCGGCATGGCCGAAGTCGATCGTGACGTCCGAGAGGCCGCGCAGCTTCAGGTAGAGGAGGTCGCCCCCGTCCGTCCTGTCCTTCGGCGCCACCTCGTAGCGCGCCGTGGGGACGCGGATGTCGCGCGCGCCGCGCGCGAGCTGGTCACGGATGTAGTCAAAGGGGTCCGTGCAGCCGGGCGCGGCGTCGTGCGCGGCGGCGAGCGTCAGCGTGGCGAAGTCGTACCGGTTTGCCGTACACGTCGCCGGGGCGGGCGTGTCGTCGAAGCCGGCGTTCTCGGGCGGCGTCACGTCCCTCTCGCGCCACGCGGCAAGCGTCGCCGCGGCCGCGAGCTGCGCCTCCGCCGAGGCTGAGGCGACGCCCGCGAACGCGAAATACCGCCCGCCCCGCAGCGCGCTGCCCGCCATCTCGAAGACGCGGTCGCGGTAGGCGGCGAGGTGCGCGAAGGCGGGCGTCCCGCGCACGGCGCGCACGAGCAGCTTGCCGCCGCCCCTGCGGAAGGCGTGCAGGTCGGGATTGGCCGCGTTCACGTAGACGCCTTCCGCGCGGCCCGCCGCCGGCGCGAGCGCCGCGTCGAACGCGAGCGCGCCGTCGATGCTTTCGGGGAACTGCTGGGCGGCATGCAAGGCCGCGTTCCCGCCCGCCGCGCCGACGCCCAGGTAGTAGGTCCTGAAATCCGCGCGTCCGAAGCGCGCGGCGACCTCCCGCCGCGCCGCCGCCACGAACCCCTGCACCGCGCGGAAGCCCACGTCGCGCCACCGGTCGGCCGACGGCGCCGCGCCCGCCTCCAGACGCGACGACCGGGCGGCGACGGCCGCGCCGCCCTTCAAGAGGCCCTCGCGCGTCGCCGCGTCCGCGCCGTCGACGACCCAGAGACGGCCGTTCCACGTCCCGCACGGGTACGCCACCTCGCCCGTGACGCGCAGGCCCGACGCCGTCTCGAACGAAATCGCCCCGTTGCCCGGGCACGCCGCCGCGAAGGCCGCGCAAAGAAGAAAAGGTGCAGCGATCATGTCAGTTCCCCTCAAACGTCAGTGAAGCCGGGCAGCAGAGGCGCGCGCCGCGATAGGCGTCGGCCGTTCTGGCGGCGCAATCGTGCGTCCACGCGCAGCGGTTGTGCGCGGCGTCGTAGAAAAACGAGCCGCCGCGCAGGATGCGCTTGCCCTCGGTCTCCTCGACGAAGGCTTCCGCCCCTCCGGGGTCGAGGCTCACGCCCCCGTCCTTCGCCGGCACCGTCCGTTCGCTCTTGTCGAGCGCCCATTCCATCTTGTTCCCGAGCATGTCGTAGAGCCCCCACGGGTTCGGCTTCTTGAGCCCGACGGCGTGAAGCGCGCCTCCTGCGTTCGCGCTTGTCCAGGCGAGGTCCGTCACGGGCGCCGCGTCGTCGTACGTGACGCCGGTCGTGCCCGCGCGGCAGGCGTACTCCCACTGCGCGCTTGTCGGCAGGTCGAAGTCGATGCCAAGATACGCGGGGCGGCGCATCGACGCGAGCAGGCTCGTCGGCGCGACGTCGTGCCCGTCCTGCGGCCAGTCGCAGGTCGTCCCGCGAAGCTCGTTGTACGAGATGTCCTGCGGCAGGACGTCCTCCGCCGCGACCGCCTGCGGCTCGGCCGCCCGGTACGCGTCGTCGGAGAGGTTCCGCCACTGCCGATGCGTGAGCGCGTACACGCCCATGAAATAGTCCGCGCCCAGCGCCGCCATGCGCGCGGCTTCGGGGCAGTTCCCGCTCGCATGGGCCTTCGTCTCCGCCGTCGGCGCGCCCATGCGCCAAAGCGCGCCGGCGGCGGGGATGCGCCGCATCAGGAGCTTGTCCGTCTTGTAGACGTCCGCCGTCACGCCGCCCGGGACGCCCTCGGCGCAGGTGTAGTAGGCGCGCGCGCCCGTCCGCAGGTCGACGCACAGGTAGTCGGGCGGTGCGGAGACGGGGTGCGCCGTCACGACGGCCGTCACGTCCCGCATCTCGACGCCGGGCGTCCAGACGATGCGCCCGTGCGCCTCGGAGACGAGGCGGTTCACGTCGCCCGACAGGCCGGCGAGCGTCGCCGCGCCCACCGACACACCGTTCGTCAGCATGTCGCAGGTGACGATGGCCGCCCCCCCTTCAAGGCCGTAGGAGACGACGACCTGCTTGGGCGTGGCGAGCAGGAACTTCACGCTTGACGGAACCACCGCAGGGGACGCCGCCCGTGCGCCAAGCGCAAGGCCCACAAGAAGCCCTGTCGTGAACATGTTCATGGCCTTCTCCTTCATTGCGTAGTTCCCGTCAGTCGAACGTCGCCGGCAGCGGGCAGGGGCAGGCCACGCGGAAGCCGATCCATGGGCGCTGCGTGTCGCCCGTGCGGTTCTCCAGGCGGTAGGCCGAACGGAGGTAGCGCGCCTTCCCCTCCTCCTTCACCGAGAAGCCCAGGCCGCGAAGCACGCGCCACGTGCGGGCCTCCGTGCTGGCGGGGCCGACGGGATCGACGCAGACCCCCGTCGCCGCGTCATGGTTCACGTCGTTCGCCGGATAGCCGGAATCGGCGTCCGACCACCAGTCGAGGCACCATTCGGCCACATTGCCGAGCATGTCGTAGAGCCCCCAGGCGTTCGGGCGGAGCGTCCCGACGGGCGCCGGCAGGATGTTGTCCTCGCCAAGGCCGTCCTTGTCGTACCAGGCGATGTCCGAGGCCGACGCATCGCCGGCCGGCCGGCCGTTGGGCATCGCCGCCTGTTCGCCCGCGCGGCAGGCGTACTCCCACTGCGCGTCCGTCGGGAGGTCGAACGCCACGCCCGTCCGCGCGCCCAGCTTGCCCATGAAGACGGCGGTCGTGAAGGTGTGGCCGTCCTCCGGCCAGCGGAAGCGGTCTGCCTGCGGCGTGTGGCGCAGCTGCCCGTGGAGCTTGACATTCGTCGCCGGGCGGCACGCCGCGTCCGAAGGCGCCTGCTGCGCGGCGGGCGACGGATTCTCCCCCGCCACGGCGGCATACTGCCCCTGCGTCACCGGGAAGACGCCCATGTAGTAGTCCACCGTCAGCTTCACGAGATGCGGCACCTCGCTTTTGGCGCGCAGGGGGAACTCTCCGCTCGGCGCGCCCATGCGCCAGGGGCGGTCCGAGCGCGGAATGCGGCGCAGCAGCAGGTAGTCCGTGCGCCAGCGCGCGTCGCCGATGCCGCCCGGCAGGCTCGCCTCGTCGGCGTAGTAGGCGACGTGCCGCGCATCGTCGTCGGCGGCGATGCGCACGGCGGCGTAGTCCGGCGGCGTGTCGGGGCGCCAAAGCGTCAGCTCGACGGAAACCGCCTCTGCGGCGAGCGTCGTCGCGGGAAACGCCGTGTCCGGGAACCAGACGATGCGCTTCGTCCGTTCGTCGTCCGGCTGTACGAGTGCGTTGACGTCGCCCACGACGGCCCGAACCGCCGCGCCGCCCGCGTGGACGCCGTTCGTGAAGACCGCCATCGTCACGATGGCCGGCCCGCCCGTCAGCTTGTAGGAGATCGAGAAATGCCGCGCCGCCTCGACGGGCGTCACGGTGACCTCGGAGACGGCGGGCTCGGCCTCGGCCGCGGAGAGGGCGGCGCCTGCGCCCAGCGCGCACATCGCAAGAAGGGTTCTCATGGCAAGGCTCCTCTTAGCGCACAATGATCATGAAGCCGGGCTTCTTGACGTCCGTCGCCTGCGAAGAGACGCGCGACGCGCGGCGCGTGTCGTAGGCATGGGCGGCGGCCGCGCGCGCGGACACCGCAAGCGGCGGCCGCTCGACGCCGCTCAGCTCGGCCCAGGCCGGTTCGTCCGCCGCCGCGAAGGCCGCCACCGCGAAGGCCGCCGAAGCGGCAAGGTGGTGTCGAAACGCCATGTCACATCCCTCCTGTTGAATTTCCGTCTGGCGAACAGCCGCGCGGCCGGCCCTAGCGCACGAGAAACAGCGTGCCGCGCGGCGGGAGGTCGCATTCGTAGCATCCGATGTCGGGCAGGTCGTCGACGACGCGCGGGCCGCCCGCGAGATCGGTCGCCTCCGCCGTCATCCACGCCAGGCGCCGCCCCGCGTTGCGCGCGGGCGACGCGCGGGACGGCATGTCGTGCGGCTTCCCAGGATAGGCGGGATCGCCCGCGAGGAACTTCGGCGCGGCGACGACGTTCGCGCCGTGGACGAGCCCTTGGGCCGGGAGATCCGCCACCTCGTAGAGCGCGTTGCTGAGGATGTTCCCGGCATACGAGGAACCCACGTTCGTCGTCGTGCGGTAGAACGACACGTCCGCGCGCTTGCCGTCGCGCCAATTGTCCGCGAAGAGGCAGTTGACGATGACGTTCGTGGAGGGGCGCTTGACGTCGCCCTCCCCGCCGCGGAACGCAAAGAAGAGATACCCGTCCGCCCAGGACTGGGCGAAGGGGTTCCAGGCCTTGATGACCTCGTTCGACGCGAACGTGCAGTTGGCGATCTCGATGGAGGCGCCCGTCGAGTTCTGGATGCCGTTGTGGAGCGTGTTGTTTCGGAAGAGGCAGTTGCGCAGGCTGCCCGCGCCCGTCTCTTCGTTGAAGAGGATCATCGCGCCGCCGTAGTTCTCGTAGTCGAACCGGCAGCCCTCGAAGACGCAGCGGTCGTAGGCCGCGGCGATCATGTCGCCCGCGCCCGCGAACGTGCAGTCCGTCACGCGCCGGGCGAAGCGGATCTGCGAGCCGACGTTCGCCCACTTGTTCGTGTTGTTGTCGAACCGGCAGGCATGCACCTCGCCGGCGTGCGCGGGCGAGAGCGCGGCGACGCCTGCGCCGGTCCCTGCCGCGACGTTGTCCCGGAACACGCAGCCCGCGATCTGCCCGTAGCCGCCTTCGGTCTGCATCGAGGCGCCGTCCCCGGTCGCGGTGTTCCCGGCGAACGTGCAGTTCGTCATCGTCTCCAGCCTGCCTTCGGTCCAGACGCCGCCGCCCTTCGCCGCCGCGTTGCCCGCAAACGCCGTGTCCGCGAGAAGCGCCATGGCCACGCCCTCCACCGCGACGGCGCCGCCGTTCTCCGTCGCCACGTTGTTCGAGAAATGGCATGCCGCCAGGTGTGCGTCCGATTTGGCCGTAGCTGTGAGGTGGAGGGCGCCGCCGCGCCGCGCGCGGTTGCCCTCGAAGCGGCAGCCCGAGAGGTCGCAAGCCCCCATGTCGGCGCCCCCTTTCGTGTAGTTGATGTACAGCGCGCCGCCGTTGCGCTCGGCGCGGTTGCCCACGAAGACGCACGCGATGAAGTCGTTTGTCCCTTGCGCGCCCGTGGTTGAATTCCGCGACACGATGCCGCTGGCGCCGCCGCCGTTCAGCGTCGCCACGTTGTTCGTGAAGAGCGAATCGTAGGCGGTCACGTAGTGCGTCGCGCCGCTCTCGCTGGCCGTGTTCGCGCGAAAGACGCAGTTGGAGGCATAGCCCTGCTGATGCGGCTTCACCGACAGGGCGTCGAGGAAGTAGATGGCTCCGCCCTGCTGTTTCTCCCCCGCCGTCCCGCCCTCGAACGTCAGATGCCTGAAGACGCTTGAGCGCCCTCCCCCCATGTAGGCATAGACGATGCGGCCCTTGGCACCGCCCCTGATCACCGTTTCCTGCTCGGGCGCCTTCTCCGACCAGTGCGCCGGGTCTTCGCCTTCGAGGACGAGGCTTTTGTTGTCGATGATCAGATAGGAGAGGCCGTGGCCGTCCCCCTTGTCGATGACGCCAAGCTCGGCGTCGAGGTCGTAGACGCCGGGCTTGATGACGATGCGGTCGTCGCGGCTCGCCTGCGCAAGGGCGTTCGTGAGCTGCGCGACGGGTGTCAGCGCGGACGCGCCCGTGACGACCACGCCGTCCTTGACCGGCACATGTTCTTCGTGGTAGACCGTCCACGTCGCCGCCGAAGCCGCCTGGGCGGCCAACGCCGCACAGACGACGATGCGCGCGCATTTCCTAGACATTGCATCCTCCTTGCCCAAGGGCGACATTAAAGTTGGCATGTTCCGCTGCGAGTATATACGCCCCTCTCCTTTCTGTCAATCGCCATTTCGGGCGGGGCGGGTTCGGGGCGGGCTCACCGCGCGCCGAAGCGGTATTCCGTCGTCGAGCGGAAGACGTCGCCCGGGCGCAGGATCGTGCTGGGGAAGGTCGGCTGGTTGACGGAATCGGGATAGTGCTGCGTTTCGAGGGCGAGGCCCGCGAACGGGAAGAGCGGGCGCGCGAACTGGTCCTTCAGCGCATCCGTGAACGCGCCGCCGGCGTAGACCTGCACGCCCGGCTCGGTCGTCCACGTTTCGAGGACGCGCCCGGAGACGGGATCCTCCACGACCGCCGCGCGCGCGAGGGAGCCGTCCTGCGCGGCGAGCGCGAAGTTGTGGTCGTACTGCCCCGCCATCCGCGCGCCGATCGCGCGCGGCGCGGCGAAGTCGAAGTCCGTCCCCGCGACGGGCAGCACCTCGCCCGTGGGGATCTGCCCGGCGCCGAGCGGCGTGTAGCCGGTCGCGGCGAGCGTGAGGAGATGGTCCGTGACGGGGGCGCGGCGGTCGCCGCCCAGGTTGAAGTAGACGTGGTGCGTGACGTTGACGGGCGTCGCCCGGTCCGTCGTCGCCTCCCAGTCGATGCGCCAGACGTGCGTGCGCGAGAACGTGTACGTCACCTTCACGTCGAGCGTCCCGGGAAAGCCGCCCTCGCCGTCGGGGCTGCGGAGCGTCAGCACGAGGCCGTCCGAGCCGTCCGCCGCCGTGAAGGGCGCCGCGTGCCAGACCTTGTCGTGGAAGCCCGCCGCGCCGCCGTGCAGCAGGCACGGGAGGCCGTCGGGGCGGATGTTCGCGGGCAGTTCGTACGTCTGCCCGTCCAGCGTGAAGCGCCCGCCCGCGATGCGGTTCGCGTAGCGTCCGATGAGCGAGCCGCCGAAGCCCGGCTTCGCGAAGTCGAGCGAGACGGCCACGTTCTCGCAGCGCCCCGCGCGGTCCGGCACGGCGAGCCGCCGCACCTTCCCGCCGTAGTCCAGCACCTCCAGCGCGGCGCCGTCCGCGCCCTCCAGCGTGTAGGACGTGACCGCGCGTCCGTCATGGGTCTTCCCGTATTCCGCGATTTTCATGTGGGGGCATCCTTTCGTGTGCGTGAAAAGGGCGCTTCGTCCGCCCCGCCGAGGTAGGGCGCGAAGTCGGCGAGCGTCCGCAGGGCGGGAATCGCCTCCAAGGGGATGGATGAGCCGTAGCGCGCCTCCGTCTCCATGACGAGGCGCAGGTGCATCACGCTGTCCCACTCGGGAATCGCGCCATACGCCGTCTCCGGGCCGAGCGTGCCCTTCGGCACGCCCAGCACGTCCGCCGCGAAGTCCAGAAACGCATCCATCGCACGCATCCGCCGTCACTCCCACTCGATGGTGGCGGGCGGCTTCGAGGAGATGTCGTAGACGACGCGGTTAATGCCGCGCACCTCGTTGATGATGCGGCTCGACATCGCCGCGAGCGTCTCGTAGGGGAGATGCGTCCAGTCCGCCGTCATCGCGTCGATGGAGTTGACCGAGCGGATCGCGCACGTGTACTCGTAGGTGCGCTGGTCGCCCATCACGCCGACGGACCTGACGGGCAGGAGGACGGCGAACGTCTGCCAGATCGCCTTGTAGTCGGGCAGCTTCTTGACCTCCTCCTGCACGCGCAGGTCGGCCTGCTGGAGAAGCTTCACCTTTTCCTCGGTCACTTCGCCGAGGATGCGCACGCCGAGGCCCGGGCCGGGGAACGGCTGGCGGTCGAGAAGCTCGTCCGCCATGCCGAGGACGCGGCCGACGGCGCGCACCTCGTCCTTGAAGAGGTCCCTGAGCGGCTCGCACAGCTCGAACGCGAGGTCCGGCGGCAGCCCGCCCACGTTGTGGTGCGACTTGATCGTCTGCGAGGGGCCCTTCACCGCGTGGGAACTCTCGATGACGTCGGGGTAGATCGTGCCCTGCCCGAGGAAACGGCAGTGTTTGAATCGCCGCGCCTCGTCCGCGAAGACGTCGATGAACGTCTTGCCGATCGCCTTGCGCTTCGCCTCCGGCTCGTCGAGCCCCTTCAGCGCGGCGTAGAACTTCTGCGCGGCGCGCGCGACGGTGAGGTCGAGCCCCAGCTTCGCGTGGAACATCTCCTCCACCTGCTCGGCCTCGCGCCAGCGCAGGAGTCCGTTGTCCACGAAGATGCAGTGGAGGCGCGGCCCGATCGCCTTGTGGAGGAGAACGGCCGCGACGGACGAATCGACGCCGCCGGAGAGGCCCAGCACGACCTCGTCGTCGCCGACCTGCCTCTTTAGCTTCTCCACCGTGTCCTCGATCCACGTCGTCAGCTGCCAGTCGGCGTTCGCGCGGCAGATGTTGAAGACGAAGTTCGAGAGGATCTGTTTGCCGTGTTCGGTGTGGACGACCTCCGGATGGAACTGGATGCCGAAGAAGCGCCTCGCCTCGTTGCGGATCGCCGCGTAGGGGCAGTTCGCCGACGTCGCGCTCACCTGGAAGCCCGCCGGGATCGCCGCGACGCGGTCGCCGTGGCTCATCCAGACGGTGAACGTGTCGGGGAGGCCCTTGAAAAGCTCGTTGCCCGGCTCGACCGTCATCTCGGTCTTGCCGTATTCGCGCCGCTCGCCGGGCTGCACCGTGCCGCCGAGCGCCTGGCTCATGAGCTGCATGCCGTAGCAGACGCCGAGGACCGGCACGCCGAGGTCGAAGATCGCGCGGTCGATGCCGGGCGCGCCCGCCTCGAAGACGCTGTTCGGCCCGCCCGAGAGGATGATGCCCTTCGGCGCGTAGGCCTTCACCCGCTCGGCCGTGATGTCGAACGGGACGATTTCGGAATAAACGTGCTGTTCGCGGATGCGCCGCGCGATGAGCTGCGTGTACTGCGAACCGTAGTCGAGAATGATAATCTTGTCCATAGGCCCGTTCATGAAGCGTGCGTGTCCTGTTCGCGCAGGAAGGCTGCGCGGCGCGGCGTGTCGCCGGACGAGGCGGCGTCAAGAAAAGGCACGGCGTGCGCCGTGCCTTCTCCGTTCGTCGTGAAAGACCTGATCACTTAGGCCTTTTTCGCGATCTCGACGATCTGCTTGAAGCCCGCAGGATCGTGGATCGCGATCTCGCTGAGCATCTTGCGGTTGAGCGTCACGCCCGCCTTGATGAGGCCGGCCATGAACTTGCTGTAGCTCAGGCCCTCGGCGCGGGTCGCCGCGTTGATGCGGGCGATCCAGAGGTGGCGGAAGTCGCGCTTCTTCAGCTTGCGGTGGATGGTCGCCAGTCGCCGGGCGCGGTCGACGGCCTCCGTCGCGGTGCGGAAGAGTTTGGAACGGGCGCCCCGGAAACCCTTGGCAAGGGCCAGGCGGCGGCGGCGGCGTTCGCGGGAAGCAGGTGCATTCGTGGCTCGCATTGTTCAGATCCTCCTTAGGCGTACGGCTGCATGCGGTGCATGGTCTTCTCGACGGACGCATCCGTGACGGTACGGCCGCGGAGGTTGCGCTTGCGGCTGCGGCTCTTGTAGCCGTTCAGGTGGGCCTTGCCGCCCTGCGAACGCATCACCTTTCCCGTAGCCGACATTTTCATGCGCTTCGTCGCGCACTTCTTCGTTTTCATCTTAGGCATGTTTCTTGTCCTTTGCTGGCTTCCTTACCGGTCGGGCAGTCGGTTTGAGCCCGATCCAGACGGAAAACGGACTCTAGTTTAGCAAAGCGGCCCCTCTGCGTCAAGTGGGCGCCTCATTCCACCCTCATATCCCGATTTTCCCCCCGATTTTTTTCGGAGGAATCAGGGGGGCTCCAAAAAATCGGGAGAAGGGCGCCCCCGATGCTTTACTTGACTTGTCACGCCGCGCCGCGCGACGGCTTCCAAGATTATTACGCGGTGAAATCTCATCTTGCGCCGCCCTCGTCGCGGGACGTTCTTCTGGCCTCCGGCCGGTCAACACGGAGTGGACGGAGGCACGGGGACACGGAGAGCTGTTTTGAGGCTGGCTTGCGCGCTGTTTCACCCACGTCTTGTCCACTGGGAGGGGAACTTTTTTATCACCGAACACACAGAAACGCCCTCCGGGCGACACGGAAGAGGCCTGGAAGGCATATGCGTCGCACGATTCGGCCGCGTTTCCCATGCTGATCAGGCATGAAGTGATCGAGATGTGCGCAAGCCAACTCTAAGAATCCTCCGTGTCTTCGCGTCTCCGCGCGCTCCGTGTTGACCGGCCGGAGGCTGAGATGTGCCGACGACAGTGTGGGTCTGCAGCGGGAGGGCCGCAATTCATTGCGGACGAACTTGTCACGCCGCGCCGCGCGACGGCTTCCAAGATTATTACGCGGTGAAATCTCATCTTGCGCCGGCGCGTGGCGGGGTGCGGGGACGCGTGCGCGGCGATGTGGCCCGGCGACGCGGCTCGGCGCGCGAAGGCCCCGCGCCGCCCTCGTCGCGGGACGTTCTTCCGGCCTCCGGCCGGTCAACACGGAGTGGACGGAGCGCGCGGAGAAACGAAGGCACGGAGGTTTTCAGAACGAGATTGCACACATCTCGGCAGCAATGCCCGTCCCTCTTCGATGCCCGTCCCTCTTCGATGCCCGTCCCTCTTCGATGGATGAAGCGGCGCGCAAGCCAGCCTCAAAACCAATCTCCGTGTCCCCGTGCCTCCTCGCGCTCCGTGTTAACCGGCTGGAGGCCATGCAACCCGCCCGCGCCGCCGCAAAATGAGATTTCACTGCGTAATAATCTTGCTTGAAAACCGTCGCGGCGCGCTCCGTGTTGACCGGCCGGAGGACGCGGACTTCGCGGCGGCGGAGCCGTGCGCCCCGTCGCGGAATCGGGCGGAAAACGAGCCTTTCGCGCGGTTTCGGCCCTGCGCGGAGAGAGCCCGGGACACTTTCCGCAGGGGCTGAAAATGTTTTTTCCCCGCGTTTCTTGGGACTGGCGGGAAGTCTGGATAAGCTGTCCCGAAGAAATCGGGATAAGGGGGCTCATTGCGCGAAGAGCCAGGTCGAGAGGTAGCGCTCGCCCGTGTCCGGCAGCAGCACGACGATCGTCTTGCCGGCGTACGCCGGCCGCTTCGCGAGCCCCAGCGCCGCGTGGAGCGCCGCGCCGGACGAGATGCCCACGAGCAGCCCCTCCTGCGCCGCCGCCGCGCGCGCCGTCCGGCCCGCGTCCTCCGCCGAGACGGGGATCACCTCCGTGATGAGCGATGTGTCGAGCGCCTTCGGGACGAACCCCGCGCCGATGCCCTGGATCTTGTGCGGGCCCGCCCGGCCCTGCGAGAGAACGGGGCTCGTGTCCGGCTCGACGGCGTAGAGGGCGACGTCGGGCTTCACGGAGCGGAGGTACCGGCCCGTCCCCGTGAGCGTGCCGCCCGTCCCGACGCCCGCGACGAACGCATCGACCCGCCCGTCCGTGTCCGCCCAGATCTCCGGGCCGGTCGTGGCCTCGTGGGCGGCGGGGTTCGCCGGGTTCTCGAACTGCTGGAGGATGACGCCGCCGCGCGCCGCCGCGATTTCGTTCGCCTTCGCGATCGCGCCCTTCATGCCCTCCGCGCCGGGCGTGAGGACGATCTCCGCGCCGTAGGCCGCCGCGAGCCGACGGCGCTCGACGCTCATCGTCTCGGGCATCGTGAGGACGAGGCGGTAGCCCTTCACCGCCGCGACGAGCGCGAGCCCCACGCCCGTGTTGCCGCTCGTCGGCTCGACGAGCGTCGCGCCGGGCGCGAGGAGGCCGCGCGCCTCCGCGTCCGCGACCATCGCGCGCGCGACGCGGTCCTTCACGCTCCCGCCGGGATTGAAGAACTCGACCTTCGCAAGCACCCGCGCGCCGCCCGTGTTGAGCTTCGCCGAGATCTCGACGAGCGGCGTGCCGCCCACCTTGTCCAGGATCGTCTTGTACGTCTTTTCCATTGCCGCGCTCCTTTCGTGTTTCTACCTATGTGGTGGTAAAACGGCGCACAGTGTACCATTCCGCCCGCCGCAATGTCAACCGTGAAAGTAGAGATTGTTTCATCCCGTGTCAGATGCAGAAGTCGCGCGTCGCGGCGTCCAGGGGGCCGCGTCGGAGAATCGCGGCGAGCGTCACGTTCGAGAGCGTGCGGCGGAAGGAGGCGTTGACGTCTTCCCAGACACGGCGTGCGAGGCAGCCGTTCCGTCGTGGGCAGCCCCTCTCCGGCATCAGGCAGTCCAAGAGCGCCACGGGCCCCTGCACGGCCTCGACGACTTCAAGGAGCGTGATGTCCTCCGGGCGCTTGGCCAGCCGGAAGCCGCCGACGTTTCCGCGCACGCTCCGCAGGATGCCGTTCACGCGAAGCGGGATGACGATGCGCGAGAGGAACTTCTCGGAAATCTGCTGGGCTGCCGCGATCGCCGCACCCGTCCGCGGGCTGCCGCCCGCGTCGGCGGCCGCAATGTCCAGAAGCGCGCGGAGCGCATAGCGCGCCTTTGCCGAAATCTTCAACGTCTTCTGCGCACAGGCGTGGTGGACGGCTTTGCCCGCCTTCTTGCTCTTCGGCCTTCTCGTTGTCATTCTGCTTCTACCTCGCGGGTCGTATTATACCATGGTTCCGCGTGCCGCCTCCCGAAATTGATTCATGCGGCCGAATTCCGCCGGTCCCGTCCCCGCCTGCTCACGCCAGGTTCAAGGCGAAGGCGGAGCCGGCAGCCATCTGCGCCTAGCGGAAGATCAGGACGCTGCCCGCGTTGGAGACGACGAGCGCCAGTTCGCCCGCCTCGCAGCGCAGCGCGTAGGCCCGGTGCGGCGTCGCCGGCGCCTGGACCGTCCATTCCTTCGCCGTCCCCTCCAGCGCGCCGCATGCCGCCAGCACGTGGCGGCCGACTGGCAGGAGGGCCACGTCGTCCGTCACGATCAGCGTGGCCGCGCGCGGCAGCGCGAGCGTCCCCTCCACCGTCAGCGCATGGACCTTGCCCGCCTCGGCCGTCGCCGTGAAGACGCCCGCCTCCGCCAGTTCCAGCCGGCCGCAGGCGACGACGCCCCCGCCGCCGAGGGCGGCGGTCGTCAGTGCGCCCGCGCCCGCCTCGTAGGCGGCTCCGCCCCGGGCCGCCGCCCAGTCGTCCACCGCCACGCGCGCGCCCGCCGCCACGTGGAGCGCCGCGCACGCCGCGCGCCGGAATCCCGCCGTGTCGGCGTCGAACCACTTCTTGCGCAGATACGCCTCCACCTTCGGCAGCGTCGCCGCGTCGAGCTGGTTCGAGTAGACGAGCACCTCGCCGTAGGAGAGCCCGCCCACGTGTTGGTGGCCCTGCCCGAACGTCGCGAGCGTGTCGCTCTTGCGGGAGAAGTCCCCGCTCACGGTGATCTGGTCGAACGCGCCCGAGAACGGCGTCGTGAACGGATCGAAGGGCGCGCCGTTGAGCCGCGCGACGTGCGTGCCGTTCGAGAAGCTCTTCACCAGCCCCGGGTCCCAGGCGGCATGCCCGTTGGCCGTGGCGGTGAAGACGGGCAGGCCGACCGCGCTCGGGCAGTGCGTCAGGCCCTGCCACGGGTAGCCGTTGCCGTAGCAGCCGAGCAGCGAGTTGCCGCCGCCCTGCGAGCCGTAGACGATGAACACGCTCTTGTACCTGGGCGCGCCGGGGATGAAGTTCTGTGCGCCGTCGTTGTTGTGTTCGATGGGTTCGCCCGCCGGCGTGTAGAGCCGCAGCGACGCCTTGTCCGCACCGTTCAGCGTGCCGCAGTCCACGACGGGGAGGCCGTTCAGCGCATCGGCGACGCGCGTCGGGCTGCCCGCGAGCGGCCGGTACGACTGCCCGTCGCCCGCCACGCTGCGCCACTTCGCCACCGACCGGCCGTCCGCCGCCAGCTCCAGCGTCGATGCGTCCGCCGCGTCCACGTGGACCCAGGCGTCGGGCGGCACCGACGTGTTGGCAAGCGAGAGGGACTTCACGCGCAGCTCGCCGCCCTGCACCGTCACGGCACCGGCCGCCAGCGACTCGACGACCAGACGCCCCGCGCCCGCCTTCTCCACCGCCGCGCCGCCCTCGACGCGCCGCACGCCGAACGTCCGCCCCGCCGCCACGTCCACCGGTCCCTCCCCGGCGCGCGGCAGTTCGTCGGCGAACGCCTCCGTATCGACGTCGGAGTACGCGATGTCCTTCCCCAGCCACTTGCGGGAGAGGTAGAGCGCCGTCTGGACGCGCTCGGCGTGCGTCAGCGTGTTCGTGTAGACGAGGCATTCGGCGATGCGCTGGCGTCCGTTGGCGTTGTTGAACTCATGCCCGTCCCGGTAGCCGCCCGTGCCGAATGCGTCGCAGGCCAGCTCGCGGAACGTCCCGCTCGCCGGGTAGTTCGTGTTCACGTGGTGTTCGACGAGCTGGAGGAAGTTCCCCAGATACCCCGCCTCGTAGCCCCGCACCTCTTCGCCGTTGCGGAAGAAGCGGCCGAACTTGACGCACGGCGTCGCGTAGTTCGGGCTGACGAAGGCATCCCGGCAGTTGCCCGTGTTGCCGCGGTAGTAGGGCCCGCCCTGCGTGCCGTAGCGGTTGTCGCCCAGACGGGACGTCCGCCCCAGGATCTCGCCGCCGCCGTCCGTCGGATCCTGCACGAGGAAGACGGCGCGGATGCCGTCGATCGGCTGCGACCACACAAGGCCCTCCGTGTTCGTGTACCAGTGCGTACTCACGTAGGAGATTTTCACGTACTTCGCCGCGCCCGTCTCCGCGTCCACGACGAGCTGCGGACGGCGCACGACGTTCGTGCAGAACATCGGCTCGCCCGCGCGCCAGTCGTTCCAGCGCGTCACGTACTTCACGCCGTCCTCCTCCTCGCAGACGAGCGAATCGGCCTTCGAGGCGTCCACCCAGAATGCGGGATGCCCCGCCGCCTGCGCCTCGGGCTGGTGGGCGTAGGCGCCCTCCGTGCCCAGCTCGTAGACGATCTGCGCCCCGTCGCGGCACGTCACGTGCCCGCCGGCCGGGACGCCCTGCACGCGGAGCGTGCCGGGCCCCAGCACCGTCGCGCCGTCCGCGAACGTCGCGGCGGCGACACGCAGCCCGCCCTCCGGCAGCTTCAGCGCCGTGCCGGCGGCCATCGTCAGCGCGGCGAACGACACGCCGTCCGTCCCCGCCGTGTCGCGCGCCGTCAGTTCGAGCGTGCCGCCCTCCAGCACGATCGCCCCCGCGTTGGCCGCGTCGGCAAGGCCGATCGCGAGCGTGCCCGCCCCGTCCTTCACGAGCGTGCCGACGAAGTTCGTGAAGTTCGCCACCTCGCCCACGCCGTTCGTCACGGTCAGGCGCGCCGTGTAGGCCGTCTGGTCGAAGGCCATGATGCGCGTTTCGCCGAAGACCGTGCTGCCGCCCGCCGCCGTGCCGGCGAAGAGCAGATGGCAGTTCCGCAGCACGTCGCTCGGGCCTTTCCGGTGGCCGCCCGTGACGGCGTGCAGCACGAGGGTGCCCGGCAGCCAGTCCGCCGCATCCGTCTCGCGGAGGCCCAGCTGCCAGAACTGCCCGCCGCCCGCGTTGCCGAAGGTGTCGATCTCCAGCTGGAGGCCGTCGGCGGCCAGGCGTTTGAGGAGGCGCAGCTCGGACCCGTGGTCGCCCTGGCGATGGTAGGCCGACACGTGGAGGCGCGCGTCGGGGTGGAACGCGGCGAAGGAGAGGACGTTGGACGCGCAGGTCTCCGTGGCCGGCAGCGAAAGCTCGATGTGCGTGTCCGTGAAGCGCCGCCGCACGTAGGCCCCCGCCGGGATGCCCGCGCCCGTCACCGCCGCGCCCACGGCCACCGTCGCCGCAGAGGCGTCGGCCAGCGCGAGGTAGGGCGAGCCGGCCGTCTGCGCCCAGGCGCTCGCCGAAGCCTCCGCGCCCGCCGCATAGATGGCGAGGAAGGCGTTGCCGGGAAAGAGCCGGTGGGCGTTCCCTATCAAGAGGTCGTCCGTCCGCAGCGGGTCGGGCGAGGTCGCATAGCGGTCCAGCCGATGGTGGACGGTCCCGTCTGCCGGAATGACGTTGCCATGGGGCGAGAGGATGCGCCCGCAGAAGTGGTTGTTGCCGATTCAGGGCGACCGGGAGCCGGCGGCCGCCTGGAGCGTGACATCGGCGAAGAGCCAGCCACGGTAGACGCGCGGCGTGCGGCCGTTCCCCATCGACGTGATCGCGACCTGTTCGCCGAGCAGAAGCGTATTGTCCTTGAGCAGCAGGTCGCCCACCGTCACCGAGGACGGCAGACGGATGAACTGCGTGCCCGACGGGTTCACGGGGACGGACACGTCGTCGCCCGCCGCCGGCGCGTGGCCGAGCGACCAGTTTTCACCCGCCGTCCAGTCCAGCGCCGTCGCCGGCGCGTTGTTCGCCGTCGTGGCCGTCCATGTGTTCGTCTCATGCGCCGCAAGCGGCACGGCGAGAACAGCCAACAGCCCCGCCAGTCCCCGGCGGACAGCCTGCCTTGGAACGCCACATCGCACGTTTGCCTTCATCATCCCGGTCTCCTTGTATGCGGTGAAGTGGAACGGCCTGCCTCTTAAGGACGCATTCCAATGCGTAGTCTAGCGGATTTTTGTGCGGTTGTCCATCGTAAACTGAAACAATTTCGCAACTAAATCTACACCTCCCCCATGCTTTTTTCAGTATGCAAATCCGCCGCATGCCCGCCCGGCGCGCCACCACGGAAGGGGCTCCCTGCTCTGAGATTTTTGTGCGTAATAAAACTGTCGTCTCCTCCGGCGTCTCGGTGGAACGGAGAAGGAGGTGACAAACCGAGCATGCCAGACGTCCGGGCGCTTCGCATCGTTGGCGGATTTTTTTTGCGTTTAACTGGCGTTTACGCGCAGTGCTTGCCGTACAATGCACACCATCTCGGCAAAGAAGGGATATGAAGATGATGGACAAACAGGAACTGCGAAAGTATATCGACAAGTACAGGAAATGCCTGCTCGAATCGGTCGAGTGGTGGCAGAAGTTCTCGCCGGACGCGAAGCACGGCGGCTTCTACAACTACCTCGGCCGCGACGGCAAGGTGCTTTTCACCGACAAGAACGTCCGCCAGCAGGGGCGCGACGTCCTCCTGTTCGCGCGCGCCTACAACGAGATCGAGCCGCGCACGGAATGGCTCGACCTCGCGCTCCGGGGCATCGCGTTCATCGAGGACCACTGCTTCGACGAGCGCGACGGCCGCACCTACTACGAGGTGACGGAGGACGGCCGCCCCGTGCGCAAGCGCCGCTACGTCGTCACCGAGCACTACACGGTGATGGCCTACATCGAGCTTTACAAGGCGACGAAGGATCCGGCCTGGAAGGCGAAGGCCGAGCGGCTTTACAAGACGATCATGATGTACTACTACAACCCCGAGCTGCTGCCGCCGAAGTACTACCCGGCGCGCAAGGTGCGGGCGCACAACATCCCGATGATCATCTCCTGCACGTCGATCATGATGCGCGAGCTGGGCGGCGACACCGCGCTCTACGACAAGACGATCGCGACGTGCTTCAAGGAGGTCTACGCGACGTTCATGGACTACGGCAAGAAGGCCCTGCGCGAGATCGTGAACGCCGACGGCACGCCGTGCGAGACGCCCGAGGGCCGCACGATCAACCCCGGCCACTCCATCGAGACGAGCTGGTTCACGATGGAGGAGGCGAAGCACCAGAAGGACGAGAAGCTCCTCAGGAACGGCCTGCAGGTGCTCGACTGGGCGCTCGACTGGGGCTGGGACACCGTGCAGGGCGGCGGCGGGATCATCTACTTCCGCAACGTCGACGAGGCCGAGGGCCACGAGCCCGACCAGTACGAGCACGAGCTCAAGCTCTGGTGGCCGCAGAACGAGGCGATCTACGCGACGTTCCTCGCCTGGACGCTTACGAAGGACGAGAAGTACCTCGCCTGGTTCCGGAAGATCGAGACATGGTTCTTCGACCACTTCCCCGACAGGGAGTACGGCGAGATCATCAAGTACCTCCGCCGCGACGGCACGCCGTCCTGCACGATGAAGGGCACCCGCTGGGCCGGCGCGTTCCACTACCCGCGCATGCTCTTCAACCTCATCCACCTCATGCAGGAGGAGCTCGCGAAATGAGCTACGCGGAGCGGATGGCGCGCCTGAGGGCGCGGAAGGCCGCCCAGACGGAAGAGAAGCAGGCGGCGCTCGGCGCGCGCGACGAAGACGACTACGGCCTCGTCCTGCCGCCCGAGACGTTCACGGCCGACCTCCCCGTGCGCGACGCGGCCGGGCAGTTCTCCGGCCCGCGCGCGTGGGCGGCGAACTTCCGCTGGCTCATGGAGCGCCATCCGCTCTACATCGACCCCGACGACGCGCTCGCCGGCCGCTGGATGTTCATGCTCTCGCGCATGCGCCTCGGCTACCGGCTCTCGCGCTCCAACTTCGCGTTCGACTACTCCGACCTCGAACCGCTCCAGAAGAAGTACGACATCACGTCCGGCATCGGCAAGGACGCGCACTTCGCGCCGGACTACAGGATTGGCCTGGAGCTGGGCTGGGGCGGGCTCCTCGCGAAGGTACGCGCGGCGCGGCGTTCGTTCGCCGCCGATCCCGTCGCCGCCGAGCTGCTGGAGGCGGAGGAGACGGCGGTCCTCGGCGTGCAGGCGTGGATCCGGCGCCTCGGCGAGGCGGCCGCCGACCGGTCGATGGCCGAGGCGGACGCCGAGCGCCGCGCGAACCTCGTCGCGATGGCGCGCACCTGCTTCGCGATCGTCGACGCGCCGCCCGCGACGTTCCGCGAGGCCGTGCAGTGGATCGCCGTCTTCAACATGGCCTCGCGCACCTACAACCGCGACGGCGCGGGCGGGCAGCTCGACGAGCTGCTGCGCCCCTACTACGTGCGCGACACGGCCGCCGGCCTCCTCACCGACGAAGAGGCCGAGTTCCTCTGCTTCTGCCTGCTGCTCAACGACCCCCACTACTACCAGCTCGGCGGGCCGGCGGCGGACGGTTCCGACCAGACGAGCCGCATGAGCTTCATCATCCTCGAAGCCGCCGCGAAGCTGAAGGCGAGCTGCAACCTGACGATCCGCGTGTGGGACGGCATGGACCGCCGCCTCTACCGGCGCGGCGTCGAGATCCTGCTCCAGAACCGCCTCGGCTACCCGCGCTTCTCGGGCGACAAGGCCCTCGTCGCGGGCTTCATGAAGAACGGCTACTCCGCCGAACTCGCCCGCAGCCGCATCGCCGTCGGCTGCAACTGGATGTCGCTGCCGGGGCTTGAGTACACGCTGAACGACGTCGTCAAGATCAACGTCGCCAAGGTCTTCGAGGTCGCGTTCGCCGAGTCGGATTCGCTTGCGGAGCTGGAGGCGAACTACCGCCGGCACTTCCGGGCCGCCGTCCAGGTCACGGCGCAGGGCATCGACTTCCACCTCGACCACCAGTACCTGAACGAGCCGGAGCTGCTGCTCAACCTCCTCTCGCACGGCCCGATCGAGAAGGGCAAGGACGTGAGCCACGGCGGCGCGGCCTACTACAACATGGCCATCGACGGCGCGGGGCTCGCCGTCGTCGCCGACAGCTTCGGCGCGCTGGAGGAGCGCGTCGCGCAGGAGAAGGCCCTGACGTTCGCCGAAGTCAAGGCCGCCGTCGCGGCGAACTTCGCGGGCGAGGACGGCGAACGCATCCGCCAGCTGCTCGACGCCTCCGGACGCTACGGACATGGCGGCACGGCGGCCGACCGCTGGGCGGTGCGCCTGACGGAGATCCTGAACGAGGAGATCGCCGGGCACACGACGCCGCACGGCTTCAAGCTGATCCCCGGCTGGTTCACGTGGGCGGACACGATCCGCTTCGGCAAGGCCGTCGGCGCGACGCCGAACGGGCGCAAGGCGGGCGAGCCGATCTCGCACGGGGCGAACCCGCTCCCCGGCTTTCGCAAGGACGGCGCGCTCACCGCGATGGCGCGCGCCGTCGCCTCGGTGCAGCCCGGCTGGGGCAACACCGCGCCGTGGCAGCTGGAGGTCGACATCGGCCTCGCGGACGACCCCGGCGCCGTGGACAAGCTCATGGCGCTCCTCGACGGGCACTTCGCGCTCGGCGGCACGCTCGTGAACATCAACGTCGTCGATGCCGAGAAGATCCGCGCCGCCCACAGGGACCCGTCGAAGTATCCCGACCTGATCGTGCGCGTGACGGGCTTCACCGCCTACTTCAACGCGCTTTCGCCCGCGTTCCGCGAACTCGTCGTGAAGCGCCTCGTCAAGGAGGCGCTCTGACCATGCGCGGGGCGGCCGCCGCGTCCTCCGTCGGCATCCGATCGGCACCGACGGGCATCGTCTTCGACATCAAGCGCGGCAGCGTGAAGGACGGCCCCGGCCTCCGCACGAGCGTCTTCTTGAAGGGTTGCCCGCTCCGCTGCGCCTGGTGCCACAACCCCGAATCCCAGGCGGCCGCGCCGCAGCGGGCCGTGACGACGGGCGAGATCTGCGGACGCGAGATGTCCGTCGCCGACGTGATGGCCGACGTCCTCGCCGACCGGCCGTTCTACGGCGCGGACGGCGGCCTCACGCTCACGGGCGGCGAGCCGACGGCGCAGCCGGCCTTCGCCGTCGCGCTCGCGGCGGCCGCGCGGGCGCAGGGCGTGAAGGTCGCGCTCGACACGTGCGGCGCGGCGCCGTGGGCGACGTTCGAGCGGCTGCTGCCGCACGTCGATCTCTTCCTCTATGACCTCAAATGCATGGACGAGGCGCGGCACCGCGCCCTGACGGGCGCCGGGAACGCGCGGATCCTCGCGAACCTCCGCCGCCTCGACGCGGCGGGCGCGCGGCTCTGGATCCGCTGCCCGCTCGTGCCGGGGCTGAACGACTCGGCCGCCGACCTGGACGCGCTTCGCGCGTTCGTCGGCGGCCTGCGCGGCGTGGAGCGGGTCGAGGCCTGCCCGTACCACGCGCTGGGGCTCGAAAAGTACGCGAAGTTCGGCATCCCCGTCCGGCTCGGCCGAACGGAGGAGACGTCCGCCGCCGACCGCGCCCGCTGGCGCGCGCATTTCGCTTTATTGGCGTAAATTTTCTACGATATTTTGGCGTTCCGCCCTGCGCGGTGTGCTACACTGCCATCGACGCGGCCGAGGCCCGCCGGCCGGGCCTGGAAGCGTGGCG
The DNA here is from genome assembly GCA_934643865.1 of uncultured Kiritimatiellota bacterium. GTDB lineage: Bacteria > Verrucomicrobiota > Kiritimatiellia > RFP12 > UBA1067 > RUG572. Next base: position 20,362 of record CAKUCX010000010.1, on the reverse strand, counting down.
GGCGAGTCGAACCAAAAGAGGGAGCAGAGACGGCATGATGAAAAGAGCGTACATGATGAACGTGTTCGCGGCGGCGGCGCTGGGGCTGGCGCTTGCGGGCTGCGCAAGCCGCCCGCGCGGCGCGGGCGACGGCTACCGACCGATCTTCAACGGGCGCGACCTCGCCGGCTGGACGGGCGCGACGCACCTCTTCTACGTCGAGGACGGCGAGCTCGTCTTCAGGGAGGGGCCGAAGAACTTCGGCAACCTCTTCTACGAAAAGGAGCTTGCCGACTTCTCCGCGCGCTTCCAGTTCAAGCTCGTGGCGAACGGCAACAACGGCTTCGCGGTCCGCGCCGGGCGGGAATGCCTCGGCGGCGGCGCGCTTGCCGGCGGCAGCAAGGTCCTCGGCGACGCCGCCTACAACGGCATGGAGATCCAGATCCTCGACGACACGGGTTCGCTCAAGCAGAACAACAAGTCCTGGCAGTACTGCGGCTCGATCTACGGCGTCGTCGCCGCGCAGAAGGGCCATCTGCGCCCTGTCGGCGAATGGAACGACTACGAGGTCACCGCCGTCGGGCCGAACGTCACGGTCGTCCTCAACGGCGTGACGATCCTCGCGACGAGCGTCCGGGACCTGCCGGTGGACGGACGGACGCCCGACGGCAAGCCGCACCCCGGCCTCCACAACGCATCCGGCTACATCGGCTTCCTCGGGCACACGATGCCCGTCCGCTTCCGCAACATCCAGGTCAAGGAGCTTTGATCATGACTTCGCGCAAGAACTTCCTCGGCGGCATGCTCGCCGCCGGCGCCGCCCCGACCCTCGTCCCCGCGTCCGTCCTCGGCGCGAACGCCCCCTCGAACCGCATCACGCTCGCCGGCGTCGGCGTGGGCGGCATCGGCTTCAGCCAGCTTCAGGACTGCCGCACGGCCGGCTTCGAGGTCGTCGCGCTCTGCGACCTCGACTGGACGTACGCGAAGCGCACGTTCGACAAGTTCCCGGACGCGCGCCGCTACAAGGACTACCGCGAGATGCTGCGGGTGGAGGGGGACCGTGCGGACGCGCTCTACTGCGGCTGCCCCGACCACTGGCACACGCTCGTCACGCTCGCCGCGCTCGCGGCGAAGAAGCACGTCTGCTGCGTGAAGCCGCTCACGCGCAAGGTCGACGAATGCCGCGCCGTCGTCGCGGCGGCGAAGAAGGCCGGCACGGCGACGCAGGTCACGGCCTGCACCTCGAACGACGAGGCGAGCGTCCGCCTCTACGAGATCCTCGACGCGGGCCTCCTGGGCGAGGTGCGCGACGTCGCGGCGTGGAGCCGCCGCCCCGTCTGGCCGCAGGGCATGGCGGAGCTTCCCGACTGGGAGGACCCGGTGCCCGACGGCTTCGACTGGGACATGTGGTGCGGCCCGGCGAAGCGCGTGCCGTTCGCCTCGAAGTGGGGCAGGCACGCGCCGTACGAGAAGCTGTCGAAGGAGGCGTGGTGCGGCGACGCCGTCTACCATCCGTTCAACTTCCGGGGCTGGTTCGAGTACGGCGCGGGTGCGCTCGGCGACATGGGCTGCCACCGCGCGAACACGGTCTACCGCGCGCTCGGCCTGAAGTGGCCGCAGCGCGTCGAGGCGAGTTCGTCGCGCGTGAGCGCCGTCGCGTTCCCGCTCGCCAGCCTCGTCACCTACGACTACGCGACGTGCAAGTACGGGCACCCCGTGCGCCTCACGTGGTACGACGGCGGCCTCCTGCCGCCGACGCCGAAGGCGGCGGGCGCGTACCGCCTCCCGGCGGAGGGCGTGCTCTACTACGGCACGAAGGGCGCCGTCCTCTTCGATACGATGAAGCCGAAGGACTGCCGGCTTGTCTTCTTCGACACGGCGCTGGAGGCGCGGGCGAACGCGCTGCCGCGCACGAAGCCGCGCCGCGCGGGCTGGATCTACGGCGAGTGGCTGCAGGCCTGCAGGGGCGGCGAGGCCGCGAGCTGCGACTTCGGCTTCGCGCAGTACATCACGGAGTTCGTCCAGCTCGGCAACCTCGCCCTCCAGACGCAGAAGCCGGTCGAATTCGACCCGGCGGCGATGAAGGTCACGAACGGCAACGACGCGGCGGACAGGCTGCTGCACAGCCACTACGAGAACGGCTGGACGCTCTGAGCGCGCGGCGGAAGGGGGCTTGATGATGAGGAGAAGGGCGTTGGGAGGTCTTCTGGGGCTGGCGTTGGGCCTCGGCCTGTGGCCGATGGCGGCGGCGGCGGGCGGCGTATTCACGATGGAGGTGGCGGACCTGCCGGCGAGCGGGCTGTTGCTCGTGCCGGTTCCGGAGCCGCTGGCCGACGCGGCCGCCCTGCGCGCCACGCTGGACGGGGCGGACGCCACGTCGCAGATGATCGTCGGGGCCGGGACGTGCGTGGTGCGCGCGACGCCCGTGCAGGTTGCGCAGTCGCGCAGCCGCGCGCTCGCGCTCGGCCTGTCGCGCGGCGCGGGGGCGGCGCGCGCCGGGGCGGGCGTGCCGTGCGAGGACATCACGGTGGAGACGGCGGCGTTTGCGCTCACCTTCGCGCGGGGCCGGAACGGGGCCCTGCCGGGACGCATCCGCTGGGCGGCCTCGGGCAAGGAGGTGTCCCTGGGCTGGCGGGACCGCGTCTATGCGACGGGGAACGACCAGGGCCTTGCGGGGACGTGGCTTCTCGCGCAGGACCCGGACGCGCAGCTCCGGGACTTCGGCCGGGGGCCGCTCTTCCGCCAGATCCGCACGTCCGGCGGGTTCGTGAGCGGGGGGCGGCACTCGGCGGCCGACCCGCGCGCCACCTACGAGTGGGTCTTCCTGAACGACAGCCCGGAGTGGGTCTACCTCGTCATGTCCACGCGCCAGGACGGCCCGGGCGTCTGGGAACAGCACTGGACGGGCGTCGTCCATGTGCCCTACGGGGCGTTCCCGCGCTGCGCGACGGACGCGGCGCAGGTCGCGCTCGACGCGGTTCCGGCGGCGGGCTCGGCGAAGGGCGCCGTGCGCCCGGCCGGCCGGACCTTCAGCGCGCTCGTGGACGGGGCGGACTTCATGGCGGCGTATTCGCCGAACAACTGCGCCTACTTCGACCCGAAGACGAAGACCGCGTATCTGCATGCGACGGAAACGGTGTCCCGCCGGGAGTGGCCGGGCACGCCGGACCGCCGGACGGCGTTCTACCGCTGGGGGACGGCGGCGGATCCGGCGGCGGCCCTCGCCGCCCCGCCGCCGATGGGGCGGCCGGGGTTCGTGCGCCGGCTCGACCTTGCGGCCGCCGCCGACGTGGCGCGCCCCGGCGAGACGGTCACGGTGGCGCGGGTGGCGAACCTCGCGGTCGGCGTGGGCGTCCTGGATGGGACGCGCGCGGAGGTGAAGTACGTGAAGGTGGAGGGCCGCACCGTCGCGACGGGGCCCCAGCCGCTCATGGAGGTGGTGGTGGAGGAGGTCGCGACGGGCCGCCGCCTGCGGTTCGACTCGACGGCGGCGTGGCGGGAGGCGGCGGTCGGGCCCGACGGGCGCTCGTGGCGCTTCCGAGGGCCGGCGGGGCATCCCGCGCTCGCGGAGATGTCCGTCACGGTGTCGGTCGCGCCCGGCGAGGACGGCGCGAGCGCCGCCTGGCGGTGGCGGGGCACGAGCGGGAATCCCGGCTACGCGCTCGTGGAGGCGACGGTGGGCGCGCTCTCCCTCGACGGCACGTTGGGGATGTGCGCGCTCTACCCGCATGTGATGGGCCGCGTGGAACGCGCGCCCTGCTCGGCGGAGGTGAACCATCGTGGGAACTACCCGGCGATGCACTGCGCGATGCAGTGGGAGGCGGTCTGGGACGAGCAGAGCGGGCGCTGCTTCTACGTGGGTGCGCACGACCCCCACACCGGCGCGAAGTTCATCGGGATGCGCGGCCTCCCCGACCGTTCGGCCGTGCGGCTCGAACTCACGCACCGGCTCGCCTGGGACGGCGCGGACCCCGCCGCCGAGAGCGTGCTGCCCGGCGCGGTCGTCTGGAAGGCGATGCCGGGCGACTGGTACGACGCTGCGCTTTTCTACCGCGACTGGGCGCGCGCGCACAGCCGCTCGTATCCCGCGATGGGGCCGGAGGGGCGCCTCTCCACGCCCGACTGGTTCAAGCGGCTCGGCTTCATCGTGCGCACCTACGGCTTCGCGCAGCAGGCGACGAACGACGTGCGCACGGCGCTTGACTACCTCGGCGTGCCCGTGATGGCGCAGTGGTACCACTGGCACCAGATCCCGTTCGACAACGACTACCCGCACTACTTCCCCGCGAAGCCCGGCTTCGAGGACGGCATCCGGCAGATCCACGACTGGGGCGCGAAGGTCGTCCCCTACACGAACGGCCACATCTGGGACACGCACGACCGGGGCTGCGAGGACTGGAAGTTCTCCCGGGAGGGCGCCGCCGGGGCCTGCCGCCGCCGCGACGGCTCGCTCTACACCGAACACTACCGCACCGTCGAGACGAACGGACAGAAGGTCACCTTCGCGGCCATGTGCCCCGCCTTCCGGGTCTGGCGCGACAAGGTGGCGGAGAACGGCGACAAGGTGGTGAACGCCTCCGGCTGCGACGGCTACTACATGGACCAGGTGGGCGCGTTCTCCACGATCGACTGCCGCAACGCCGCGCACGGCCATCCCTTCGGCGGCGGCCACTGGTGGCAGGACGCCTACCGCACGCTGCTGGAGGGCGTGCGCGCGAAGGCGCAGAAGCCGATCTTCCTCGCGACCGAGGCCAACGCGGAACACACGATCGGCCAGATCGACGCCTTCGTGTGCTGGAACATCCTCGGCGGCGTCGACACGGTGCCGGCCTTCGAGGTCGTGTACGCGACGGCGGCGTTCCCCTACTGCCGCTCCTACGTGACCGGCCCGGCGGGACGGCGCCAGATGCGCATGAAGTTCGCGAACGTGCTGGCGGACGGCGAGCTCTTCGGCTGGTTCCCGGCGGCGTTCTGCCGCGACCCCGCGCTCGGGCCGTACCTGCGCGCGTGCGTGCGCTTCCGCTGGCACAACGCGCCGTGGTTCTACAAGGCGGAGATGCGCCGCCCGCCCGCGCTGCGCGACGACGTGCCGATGTGGAGCGAGGTGTGGGACGTCTTCGGGAAGAAGCACGCCGTGACGATGCCGATCGTCCAGACGGGCGCGCGCCTGGAGCTGGCCTACGACTACGCGGCGGACGGCGCGCGCCTCTGGAAGACGGGCCGCCCGAAGCGCGCCTTCGTCTACTTCACGAACTTCTCCGACGGCGAGACGGCACGTGCGCGCGTGCGCCTCGACTGGAGGGACCTCGGCGTCGATCCGGAACGCTGCCGCTTCACGCGCGTCGACGCCGAGGGACGGCGCACGCCGTTCTCCCGCGCCGAGCTGGAGGGGCCGCTCGCGTTCGAGCCCGGCACGTGCTGGGGCGTGGAGATCGAGCCGCCGCAGGGCGTTCCCGGCGGGGGCGGGGAACAGACCGATTGACACCTACGACAAGGAGGGACGCGCCATGAACAGGAGAATGGAGAGGGCGAGAGGCGGGTTGGGCGTCTGCGCGGCGCTCTGCGGACTGGGCCTGGCGGCGGCCACCGTGTCGCAGGACGGCGCGCGGCTGACCATCGACGTCCCGGCGGGCGAGACGTTCGCCTACGCGGAGGACCTGCCGGCCGGCGTGGACGAGATCCGCAAGACGGGCGCGGGCACGTGCGACTTCGGCGTGACGCCCTACCGCACGTTCACGGGCGCGATCTGGGTCGAGGCGGGCGTCCTCACCGGCGATCCGGGCGTGGGGACGACGGGCGCGTTCGGCACGCCCGGCGAGATCCACGTGGCGGACGGCGCGCGCTTCAAGATCCACAACACGTGGCACAACGCCGGCACCGCCGCGTTCGAGGGGTACACGCCGGGCAGCCAGGTGGCGACGCCGCTCTCTGCAACCCACCTGTACGTGCGCGGCGCGGGGCCGGACGGCACGGGCGCGATCTGGCACCAGGCGTCGCTCAACTCGCACAACGTGTTCGGGAACGTCACGCTCGAAGGCGACACGGCGTTCTACACCGAGAAGCGCTGGGGGCTCGGCGGCGCGGCGAACGTCCTCGACATGGGCGGTCACACGCTCACGCTCCTGGGGAAGGGGGACGAGCAGTTCGAGCTCGGCCGCCCCGTCACCAGGGTGCGCGCCCCCGGCGACGTCCGCCTCGAAGGCGGGAGCCTGCTGGTCGAGGCGGGCGGCAATCCGGACGTCCCGAACGCCGGGGGAAAGCCCGGCCTCGTGATGGAGGACGGGACGGTGGGCGCACTCGCCGAGCGGACGCTCTTTGCGGCGGCGGGGCGCATTGTGAGCGTGTTCGAGGCCGGCTGCCCGCTGCGCATCCACGGCACGGGGGCGGAAGGGGGCGTCGTCTCCCTGAGGCTGGGCTACTCGGGGAGCCGGGGACACCTTCTGGGGAAGGTGACGGCCGATCCCGGGGTCAGGATGGAGGTCTCCTACGGGCACGTCAAGTCGAAAGGCGGTTCCCTGCGGGGCCGCGTCGAGGTGGAGACCCTGCGCGTGACGAGCCCGACCGTCTCCGGCACGCTCAAGCCCTCGGAGGGCGCCTTCGTGCCGGTTCTGGGCGGCGCGGGGGCGGGCGCCGTCCTGACGAACCTCGTGGTGGCTTCGGAGAAGCTGCGACTGGTCGACGCCGGGGAGGTGGCCATCGCCGGCGTGACGAAGGGGGAAAGCTGGGGCCCGAACGTGCCGATGTCCGGGACGATGCCGGTCCAGGTCGGCCTGGGCAACGGGAACGTGAACCCGGCCTGTCTCTCCATCGAGGGCGCGACGGTGCTGCGGGCGGCATCGGACGCGCCGCCCGGCGTGCTCGCGCCCTGCTACGTCCGGATGCTCGGCACGGGGTCGTGGGACTTCGCCCTCTTCGAGGTGAAGGACGGCGGCGTGGCCTATGCGGACTTCTTCACCGGAAGCGGCAGTACGCAGGGGGCCGCCGTCTATCTTTCGGGCGCGGGATCGAAGATCATCTCGCGCGGGAGCCTGGCAAGCCGCAACTGGTTCGGGCGCACGAGGGGCTACGCCACGCTCGACATCCGGGGCGGCGAGCATGAAAGCGGGGGCTTCACCTGCTTCGGCGAGAACGGACGCGGCTTCTTCGTGCAGCGCGGCGGGGTGGTGCGCTATGGCGGCGACCCCCTGCGCCTCGCGCGGCGTCTCGGGGGCTACGGGCACTACATTGGCCTCGGCGGCACGTTCGGGGCCGGCCCGGACGGGCGCACGACGCAGGTCGATCTTGGGTTCTGCGACGCCTTCACGGACAGCGACGGCTACACGGCGGCCTTCACCGTGGGCGGCACGTGTACGGCGGAGGTCACGCGCGTCTGCGCCTGGATGATCACGAACACGTCGGCCACGGCCACGGCGCTCGTCAACCTCAACGGGCGGGGCACGCTCGCGTGCGCCGAGCTGCGCCGGCAGTGCCAAGGGGCATCGAGCGCCGCCGAGGTCGAAGCGCTTCAGAGCCGGGGCGACCTGGGCGCGGCCGCGTTCTACGTGAACTTCGACGGCGGCACGCTGCGCGCGACGAGGGACAACGCCGCGTTCTTCGGCGTCGGCCCCCTCGTCCCCGACCGCGTGACCGTCTTCGCGGGCGGCGCGCGCCTCGATACGGGCGGGTACGCCGTCGCGATCGCCAGCGCGTTCGAGCGGCCCTTCGGCAAGGGCCTCGCGGCGGTCGCGTTCGCCGACGGCGACACGGTTCCGCCGATCGGCACGCGCCGCTTCCGCGTGACGGGTGCGGGCGTGGCCGCCGCCGTCGTGACGGACTTCGACGCGGCGGCGCGCGCCGACGCCGGAAACGCTCTTGTCTGCTGCCCCGGCTTCGGTTACGGCGACGACGTGACGGTCGAACTGGAGAGGACGAAGAACTGGGCGGGCGTCTACGACGGCACGCCCGCCGTGACGCTCGTGGACTTCGACGCGCCCGGTTACGTGGACGGCGGCCTCACGAAGCTGGGCGCGGGCACGCTCACGCTGCAGGGCGCGAACACCTACGCCGGCGCGACGCGCGTCGCGTCCGGCACGCTGGCGTTCACGCACGCGGCGGGCTTCCCCGGCGGTGACCTCGAATTTCCGGCGGAATCGCTTCTCTCCGCCGCGCCGCCGAGGCTCGTCGCGCCGTCGCTTGCCTTCCGCGCCGGCGCGAAGCTCCGCGTGACGGGCGCGGAGGCCCTGCTGGAGACCGACGCCCTCGGCTTCCGCACGCTCGTGACCGTCGGGACGCCGCTTGCCGCGTTGCCGCCCGTCGAGTTCGCCGATGCGGACGGCCGGGCGATGACGGTTCCCGCCGCATGGACGTTCCGCCTGTCCAAGGACGGCACGGAAGTCACGTTCGGCTACGCCCGCGGCACGCTCCTGCTTTTCCGCTAGGTTCCATGCGGCCCGCGTCGCAGAGGCGGACGGCTTCACCGGGGCCGACACCCTGCCGGAACTGCGCAAGGCCCTTGCGGAGGTGGCGGAACTCATGGTCTTCGGCGCGGGACGTCCGAACGGGCCCAGCGCGCGATTTCACGTCGGAACGCTCCGACGTGAAATCCTGTTCATCCCCAAAACCACGGCGGGAACGTGGCTGGGACCTGTGGTAGGGGCCGACGTCCCCGGCGGCCCGCCCCCGGCGCAGGACGTCCGACAGTCAGACCTGGTGCGCGGGGGCGGGCGGGCGCGCGAGACGCGCGCCCCTACCAACGTCGGGGTCCTCATGCGCCAGGGCCAACGTGGGGGGGGGGCTGGGAGGATGCCCCGCGCCGACGGGGAACTGATCACGCCCGCCGAGTACGCCGCCAAGCGTTCCGCAATCGTCGCGGGAATATGATATAATCCCGTCACGTCGCGTAAGCGAACGTAAAGGAGCGGAAGCATGAGAACGACGGAGCGGCCACGGCCAGCAGGGGGGGCGACCCTCGACCTTGCCCTTGCGCAGAGGGCGGAGCGGAAACTGCACCGCTACAACATGGACTTGAACGGGGTGCTGGCTTTCATCATCGCCGCGCGCGGCTTGCCCGACCTCCGCAACGCCCCGCATGGCGATGCCGACCGCGTGGCGGACAGGCAACGCGCCGCGCTCCGCGAAACCGCGGGGCGGTGGGAGGATGGCAGGAACACGGCGGAGATCATAGCCGAGATCGAGGGGGCGCGGACGATGGGACGGGAGGTGCCCTTTGACCCTGCTTGACACGAACATCGTGATTCACGCCCTGCGCGGAAACGAGAAGGTTGTGCGGCGGTTTGAGGAACGGGCGGGAAGCCTTGCCCTTCCGGCAATGGTGCTAGGTGAATTGCTCTACGGCGTTGCGAAGTCGGGAAACCCGGCGAAGAACGGCGAACTGCTGGAATCCCTTGTGGGCACGTTGCCGATCATCCACACGGACAACGAAATCATGCAGACGTTTGCCGACCAAAAGGCCGCGCTTTCCATCCGTGGCGAAGCCGTGGAGGATGCCGACACGCTGATCGCCGCCACGGCCATTGTGTACGGCGCGACGTTGGCGACTGGCAACACGCGTCACTTCACGCGCTTTGCGGGCCTGCGCATGGAGAACTGGTGCGCGTGACCATGCGGACATTTCAGCAAGCCGTACGCGGCTTGCCCGACCTCCGCAACGCGCCGCAGACGATGGACTTCACCATGCGCGGGCAGACCTTCACGGCGGACGTGACCCCCCGACCCCGACGGCGGTTCCTGCGCGACCGTGCGCGGGCGCGACGACTGCTTCACCGAGGCCGACCCTGCCGGAACTGCGCAAGGCCCTTGCGGAGGTGATTTCGGCGCGGGACGTCCGAACGGACCCGGCGCGCGATTTCACGTCGGAACGCTCCGCCGTGAAATCCCGTTCATCCCCAAAACCACGGCGGGAACGTGGCTGGGACCTGTGGTAGGGGCCGACGTCCCCGGCGGCCCGCCCCCGGCGCGGGACGTCCGACAGTCAGACCTGGTGCGCGGGGGCGGGTGGGCGCGCGAGACGCGCACCCCTACCATGACATTCGCCCGCGCCAAGAATCCCATACGGAGTACAATCCCCGAAGAACTCGTTGAACGCATCAACATGCCAGTACGAATCGGCATTCATTCGCCGGAGCTTGATCACATGATCTTCGTCTTGGCGATAGACCTTACGCGCGTCTACTCGTTGGGAATCGCGGCTTGCCCGATGGCTTTGGATTCAAAACACGGGCATTGTAACAAAACCCGCGCCCCGGAACAAGGCGGCGTTTGAAATCGGGCATTGTCGTTTTGACTACCATCGCGGTTTCGTTTTGACTACCGAACGGTCAATCGCAGACCTCCCAATGACCGCGTGTTCCGCCAATACGCCGGATTAGGCCTTTCCGTTTCAGCCGATCAATCATGCGAATAATCGTGCGCCTTGAAACATGAGTTCTCTCTGCCAGTTCATCAAGATTCAAATGCGGATTTTTGCGGAGACATTCCAGAAGCCGGTCATCAGCATTAGTGCCATTGGTGCCAGCATTAGTGCCATTGGTGCCAGCATTAGTGCCATTGATGCTTGTATGATTCACCTCATTCACCTCATGATTCACCTCACCGACCTTGGCTTGCCATTCTTGGGCGGTCGGGCGGGTGAAGACGGTGTAGATGAAGCCGTGGTCTTCATAGATCTTCGGGGCGGCGATGCGGGCCTTTTCACAGGCGTTGACGATGAGGCCAATGCCGCGTCCCCACATCTCGATGGCCTTGCGGAGGTAGAGCACCTTGGCGATGGTCGGGTTGCGCGGGGTTGATGCCATGCCGGGGAACGCGCCCTGGACTGCGATCTCCGGGTTGAAGTTGCCGGGGTTGGAAATCTCCACGCGGTCTTCATAGATCGCCAGCGAGACCGATCCGCTGCTCGTGTAGAGGCGATGGGCAAGCGCATTGATGATCGCCTCGCGGAGTGCGTCGGCAGGAACCTCCAGCTCCTCCTCACGGTAGAGCCCGCGCACCACGCCGGAGAGATTGAGGTGCTTGAAGCAGAACGCCATTGCCTCGGACTGCAGCTGAATGATGTTGCCCTCGACCATGCGGTTGTCGAGGAAGATCGTCTTGTCCTTGCCCTTGAACCAGGCCAGCTTCAGGATGCATTGCGGATAGTACATCAGCCCCTTGCCAAAGAGAGCCATTGCACCATTGAGCGGCTGATCACCCTTGAGCAATCCGAAACGCCGCAGGAGGTCTTTCGGGTCGTTGACATCTACATCCGCTGAAAGCCGTCCTTCCGCGACGGCGATCTTCGCCGTCCGCGTCACCTCGTTCAGATCGACATCATCAAGCGAGACATCCTCCTCGTGCTGAAGCTCCCACTTGCTCTGGAAGCCGCCGCGCCGGTTGATCAGCGTCGCATACTGCTCCTGCGGCATCTTGACCGTCGTGGACTGTACCCTTCGATAGGGGCGGCCGTCGTAGGCATACGGCTTCTGCGCTCCGCCCTCGACGCGGCAGACGATGGCCTGATGGGATTCGTCAACATCCACATACTCGGTCGGGATCTCGATCCCCGGCTCGAAGTCGCAAAACGCACGGGCGAGATCCTTCTTCGTCTCGTCGCTCACCAGCTGCCCCGTCAGCTTGCCCTTGCACGACACGCCGAACACGACCGTGCCGCCGTCCCCGTTCAGAAACGCGCACAGCGTCCGACAGGCCTCGCCGCGCTGCCCGGTCGTTCCCTTGAACTCCACTCGGTCGCTTTCGCCTTCCGCAACAAGCTTTGTTAGTTCTTCAAGTGTCATAGGTCACGCCTCCGCTGAACATTGTACCACGCTTCAACCTAACTGTCGCAATTGAACGCATCAACATGCCAGTACGAATCGGCGTTCATTCGCCGGAGCTTGATCACATGATCTTCGTCTTGGCGATAGACCTTACGCGCGTCTACGCCATTTGCACCTTTCTTGTCCTCGTCGCCGTGCAAGTTGAACAACATCACCCGCACGGTCATCAGATGCCCGGGGGTGCGGGTTGATGCCATGACGTCGCGGCAATAATCGTGCTGTGAGTGGTCGGACTGGCGGGGATCGGACCCGCGACCCCAACATTAAAAGTGTCGTGCTCTACCAACTGAGCTACAGTCCGAATGGGGCAAATCGCGTTTAGTATACCGAAAACGCCCTCTGGACACAAGTGCCGAGTTGCAAGGGAAGCCCTCTCGCGCGATGCGTTGGGCCAGATAAAGGAGGCTGGCGTGTCATGAAAACAAAGGCTACATCCGACCTGCACGGCATCCCCCTGGCGAAGGGCCGCCCGATTCAGAGGCCGCGCGCTGTGCGGATCCGTCGCCTGAGCCTGACGGCGCGAACGCGGTACGCTTACGCGCGCCAGAGGCCATGCACGTTGCAGTAGGCGTAGACGGCCTTCACCGTGTCGGATGGCACGAGCGCGAAGGTCGCCCGGGGGGCGTCCCCCGGCTTCAGCTCCTTGCGCTGGTTGCCGTTCGCCGTCTCGATGGCAATCCACTCGATGAAGTGCTCGGGCGCCATGGGATGCGCCACCGAGCCAACCGTCACCGTGACCGAGCCGTCCGTCACCGCGCAGACGGGGACGTGCTTTTCCGCCGCGCCGTCCGTCGCACCCGGGACGAGTGCGCGCATCGGACGCCCGCAGCAGACCGTCTCCACGGGCGTCTCCTTCACCATCGCGACAATCTTGCCGCACACATCGCATTTGTAGAACTTCATGGTCTTGGCTCCTTCCCGCTTGCGTCCGAGGGGCGGCCAGACGGTCCAGCCACCGCGACAAGGCCGCGCCACCTCCCGACAAGGCGAATGATATCACATTTCGGGGAAGCCGTCCATCGGCCTCGCACGTGGAGGGGCACGTGGGGGTTCCCAATTCTTTCGCTCCAGCACGAGACCCTGATGCCCGGCGGGGATCAGCGCCTTTCCGTTGAAGAACGTGCCGAGGTCGGGATTGCCGGCGAGCGTGTAGGCGCGCAGGAGCTTCGGCCGTTCGGGGTCGGCGAAGTCCCAGACGGCCGCCTTGCGCGCGCTGCGGTTCGTCATGAGGACGAGGTTCCCGGCCGCGCGCGGGATGCCGCTGAAGCGCGCGGCCTTCCCCTTCCCGAACGCGGGGACGGGGGGCAGCGCAAGGGGCTTCGAATACGTGCCGTCGGCTTCGACGAGGACGTAGGTGGCCGCCGCGTCGTAGTCGTAGGCGCTCGACTGCGGCTTCTGGATCGTGTAGAGAAAGCGGTTCGCGCCGAGGCGGCAGATGCCGTTGCCCTGCGACCCGAAGAACGGCGCCGTCGCGGCCTTCTCCTGGTCCACGAAACGGGGCTTCGGCCCGTTGAAGTCCAGCCAGCCAAGGCCGTTGTACGGATTCAGGACGGGGAGGCGCCCGCCGAGCGCGCCATCGGCCACGTACTTGTCCCAGAGGCATGTGCCGTAGAAGCGCGCAAGCGGCCGCTCAGAGGCGAAGTCCGAGAGGCTGAACACCTCGTAGGGCCCGCACCGCGTCGTCAGGATCACCGTGTCGCCGACGGCCGGCCAGCACCAGAACGCGACCGTGCGCGTCGCGCCGGAGAAGCGGCGGCGCGCGACCTCGCGGAAGTCCGCCGGCCCGTCGAGCGCGTAGACCGCAAAGCCGTCCAGCCCCTCGGCCGTGACGAGGCGGTCGCCGACGAAGCAGCAGTCCGTGACGCGCCGCCCGCCCGGCAGTTCGCCGAGCTTCTCGAAGCCCTTGTCCGACAGCCGCACGACATGGAGCCCCGCGTCGCCGAACGCCGCGTAGGCGACGTCGCCGCGCCGCGCGACCGTGCGCGCCTGGCCGGCCGCCGCCGGACGGTAGACGTGGAACGCCGCCGCGTCCGTCGGATAGGGCTCGCGGAAACCGGGGTGGGCGGGCGGCGGCCCCTTCGGGCGCGCGGGCGGCGTCACGCCCGCGACCGGAAGAACCCACAGGCCGCCCGGAAACGACGTCACGTAGACGCAGCCCTCGCCGACGGCGCAGGAGCTGATCGCGCCCGACGGCCAGTCCTTCCCCTTCTGCGGCACGCAGAAGCGGTCCACGACCTTCGGCCGCGCGGGATCCTTCACGTCCACGACGAAGAGGCCGTTGTGCGAGTCGCAGCAGAAGGCGAGGCCGCAGGCAACGCGGGGCGTCCAGAAGTCCTCGTTCCGGGGCGCGAAGACGGGGAAGTCGACGCGCGAGACCCACTTCGGCTTCGCGGGATCGGCGAGCGAGAAGATGTCGAGACCGCGTCCCGCGCCGAGCGGATCGGCCACGGCCTTCGCGCGGTGGTGTTTCGCGTCATGCCCCGTCGAGCAGTAGAGGTAGCCGCCGTCGATCTCCAGGCCGTCGCCGAAGCCGCCGAGCGGGAGATGGCCGATCGGGCGGAACGCCTTCAGGTCGCGCGCGTCGAAGACCGTCACGGATCCGCCGCCCCATTCGCCGGAGTAGAGGTAGCCGTCGCGGTAGCGGTTCGACTGCGACTCGCCCGTCTTGCGGATGCAGACGTGCGCGGGGCGGTCGGGATCGGAGACGTCCACGACCTCCACGCCGTTGATCCGCTCGGAGAGGAACACCGTCTTCCCGACGACGTCGAGGCCCGTCGCGAACTCGACGGAATCGTAGCGCGAGCGGAGCCTCATGTCCTTCGGATCGCGCGCGTCGACGATCCGAAGCCCCGTCTCGCGCGAGACGACGTAGACGAAGCCGTCCTGCGCGGCGACCTGGCGGTTGTTGTCCATGCCGGGCAGCTGCCCGAGGAGCCGGGGCTTCAGCGGCTCGCGCACGTCGAACGCCGACAGCACGCCCCCGGCGACCGCGTAGAGCGTCGTCCCGTCGAGGCACACGCCCATCGCCCAGTCCGCCACGCCCGGCACGCGCGCCGCCCCGGCGGCCAGGCCCCCGCCACCTCGGAGCGGCACATCCGCGGCCCCCGCAGCGCCGGACAAGACGACCAGCACGGCCGAAAGGATGCGCGCGATTCTGCCTTTCAGGACAGCGCCGCGCCGCCGCAGCCTCCTCGCGTACGAATCATGAAACACGGTCATTGCATCCCTCCCAATCGAGACGCGCCTCAACCGTAGCGGCTGCGGCGACGTCATGGCTTTGTGCATGCAGGAGTCCATTCCCAAGTTCTCCGTTCGGCGTATTGTACCATACTTCGCCGATCCGTCCCTCCCCCTCGATGGAACGAAAGGGGGGCTTCCATCAAGCGCCTTCGGCAAAACGCAGCCCGGCATGTCCGTCCGACCATGTGAAAAGAGGACCCGTCGTTCGACGGATCCCCTTCGCGTTCTGGAAAAACAATTGAGGCGTTACCATGCGTAATGCGCGAACGCCTTGTTGGCGGCGGCCATCTTGTGGACGTCATCGCGCTTCTTGACGACGTTGCCCTGGCCCTGGAACGCATCGATGATCTCGGCGGCGACGGCGGCGGGCATGCCCATGCCGTGACGGCCGGAGGCATACGTCGTCATCCAGCGGAGCGCCAGCGACAGCTGGCGGATGGGGTTGATCTCGACCGGCACCGGGTAGGTCGTGCCGCCCACGCGGCGGGTCTTGACCTCCACCTTCGGCTTCATGTTCTCGATCGCCTGGGAAATGATCTCGATCGGCTCGGTGACGGCAACCTTCTGGTCACCCTCGCCCTTCTCGAACTTCGCCGGGTTCTTCTGGACCTCGGCGGCAATCTTCTCGACCGCGCCGTAGACGATCTTCTCGGCCGTCGTCTTCTTGCCATCCTTCATGATGACGCGAATGACGTGGGCGATCAGCTCGGAATTGAACTTGGGATCGACGGAGACCCGCTTTTCAATCTTCTTGGAACGTCTGGACATGACCTACCCCTTACTTCTTCTCTTCCTTCTGGTGCTTCACGCCGTACTTGGAGCGGCTGCGGTTGCGGCCGTTCACGCCGAGCGAGTCGAGCACGCCGCGCACGATGTGGTAACGAACACCAGGGAGGTCCTTCACACGGCCACCGCGGACGAGCACGACGCTGTGCTCCTGCAGGTTATGGCCTTCGCCGGGGATATAGGCCGTCACTTCGACACCCGTCGTGAGGCGCACACGGGCCACCTTGCGAAGGGCCGAGTTCGGCTTCTTGGGGGTCATCGTCTTAACGACGAGACACACACCGCGGCGCTGCGGGCAGGCCTTCAGCGCGGGCGACTTGGAATGCGTGGCGAGGGGGCGGCGCCCCTTGCGGATCAGCTGATTGATGGTCGGCATGAATGTCTGTTTCCTTGTTTTTCCAAAACAAGCAAGTAATATACCAAAGACGCAGAAGGAGCGCAAGGGGGGAAATTCACATTTTAGAGCGTTTTCAGGAAAGAAACGAGCGCGGCGCGCTCCGCCTCCTCCGCGTCCCCCTTCGGCATGCGCGTGAGGACGGCCCCGAGGTCTGTGAGCGAGCCGTCCGTCAGGTAGACGCGCCGGCTGCCGAGGCCGCGCAGGGACGGCACTTTCCGTCCCTCCGAGACGCGCAGGCCGCCGAGCGCCGGGCCGTCGTGGCAGGCGAGGCAGCTGCGCCGCCGGAAGCTCTCCATGCCCGCCTTCTCCGCCGCGTCCAGCGCGTCGGTCTGCCCGTCCCAATACCGGTCGAAGGCCGAACGGGGCGAGAGCAGCGTGCGGTTGTACTGCACGAGCGCATCGACGAGATTCGTCGCCGTAAGCCCGTCCGCATAGCTCGCGCGGAAGCGCGCGCACAGCTTTTCGTCCGCCCCCAGCCGCCGCACGATCGCCTGAATGTTTTTCGCGCCCACGAACTCCCGCCGCGTGAGCATCCGCTCGACGAGATCGTGCTGGTTCGTGAGCGAGCCGTCGTGCAGGAAGAACGAGGCGAACGAGGCGTTCATCACCGTGCGCGTGAGGACGCCGCCGTGCCGCTCGCCGTCCACGCCGCCCTCGTTCAGGCGGTGGCAGGCGGCACAGGCGCGGCGCGGCGTCTGGCCGAGGCGCCGGTCGCAGAAGAGGTCCTCCCCCAGCCGGGCCGGGCCCAGCGCGTGCGGCAGCTGCGGCGGCAGGGCGACGAACGCCTGCCGCCCGTCCGAATCGATGCCGAACCGCGCGAGGAACGCCTTGCGTGCGGCGACGGCCGCTTCGACCTGCCGCTGCGTCGTCCACGCCCGGACGCCCCACACGCCCGCCGCCGCCAGGGCCAGGAACGCCCCCGTGCCCAAGATCCATCCCATGCGCCGTTTCATCACAGTTCCTCCTTCACCTGGAGCGCGCCGTCCGCCGCGATCTGGAGGTAGCCGACGCGCTGCGCGCCCACCGCCAGGCGATGCCCGCCGCGTTCAACCTCGGCCGGCCCCGTGCCGCCGTTCCAGAAGACCCAGCCCGTCGCGTCCTTCCCCGGCACACGGAACGTCTCCAGCGTGACGGGGTCGCCCGCACGCCGCGTGAAGGACGCCCCGCTCGCCTTCAGGCGCGCGCCGATCTCCGCGCGCAGCGTCGCCGGGTCCAGGCCCTCGGGGCGGATGACGAGTTTGACCGAGGCGGGGATGTCCCGTTCGCGGGACGACGTGAGGCAACTCCAGTTCGCCCCCCACCAGAGGAGCGCGTCGTCGACGCGCCACGCCGCCTGCGTCGCCGCCGCCCGCGCCGTCGTGTGGCGCATCCGCTCGTCCATCAGCACGACCACGTCCGGCGGGTTGTCGACGAGCTCCAGCTTCCCGAACGTCCGCGCCAGCTTCTCCACCACGAACGCCGTCGGACGCGGGATGCCCGAGGGCAGCACGAGTCCGCACGGGAACAGGCCCTCCACCGGGTCGCGCCAATGCCAGGAGAGGAGCGCCGTCGCGCCGCCGCCGAACGCATGCGCATAGAGGTAGCGGAAGCGCGTCGAGTAGAACGCATCGTCGTCCTTCATGCCCCACGGATCCTCCTTCTGGAAGGTGGGGTGGTTCTTGGAACCGCATTCGCCCACGAGGAAGGGCTTGCCGAGCACGCGCAGGTCGATGTCCTTCACGTGCCCCATCATGTTTTCGTAGGGGCCGTAGTAGTGGCGGTCCGTGAAGTCGAGGTCGAGCGAGGCGACCTGCGGGTCCTTCGTCGCCGCGCCGCCCGCCCAGCCCTGGCTCCAGCCGACCGAGAGGAGCGTGCCGGGGCGCACCGCGCGCGCGGCCTCGGCGAGTTCCCGCGCCCAGCGGCGCTGGAGCGCCGTCGCCTTCGTGAAGGTGCGCAGAACGGCCGGATCGTCCGCCTTGCCCGTCCAGTTGGGCTTCTCGCCGAGCGCCGCCTCGAACGCGGGCGTCGCCATCTTGAGGGACGGCTCGTTGCAGATGTCCACCACGAAGCCCGGAACGTCGCGGTAGCGCGTGCAGATCTGCTTCATCCGCGCGATCTCCTCGTCCAGCTCCGCGCGGGACGGCGTGTTGGCGAGGTTCGGCGTATGGTAGAGGACGAGGCCGTACTTCTGCGCGAGCTGCACAACGGCGTCGCTGTCGCGCAGCTCCGCCTCCGTGCGGCAGGGCAGGAAGCACCGTGTCCAACGCATGCCGAACGCCCGCATCTGCCGGAAGTCGTCCCGGAAGCGGCGCGGCGAGCGGGCCGTCACGCTCGCATGCTGCCCCCAGAAGGTCTGCGCGCCCGCGAAGAAGCGCGACGCGCCGTCGAGCGTGAGGCGCAGCCCCTCGCGCCGGACCTTCGGACCCGCCGCGACGACGGCGGGCGTCCAGACAACAAGGGCGGCGCGCTCACGGTCCAGGATGCGCCCCCCCGTCGTGGACGACCCGGACACCGATGCCGTCGAGGCCCTCGACGCCCCCTCCTTCTCCGGCGACTTCAATTCGGACAGTTCCGCCGTGAAATCCACGAAGTCGGGCGCCGAGGCGGGAACCGTCCACGCAACTTCCACGGGCGTAAGGCCGCCGGGCGCCGCCCGCACGGCCCGCGTCCACTGCGCGACGTCGCGCCCCGCCTCGTCGGCCAGACGGAACCGCACCCTGACGTTCCGCGCGGCGGCCCCCCAGTTCGCCACCTGCGTGCGCAGCTGCGCCGTCTCGCCCACCCGATAGCAGGAGTAGCGGGGCGTCGTCTCGCAGAGATGGAGATCCCCGAGCAGCGCCTCAACCACGGCAGTGAGCAGCTTGTCCGCCCGTCCATCCCCCCTCGGGAAGAGATCGCGGTCCGCCACGCCGAAGAACGCCCAGCTCGAACCCGCGAACGTCCCCGCATCATTATGGACGAGCGCGCCCGCATACCCCCGTAGGGAACCGTCGGCGGCCCGGCAGGCGAGGATCGGGCGCCAGCAGCATCGGTTCGGACCAAACCCGTGCCCGTTCACGCCGAGCTGCGCCCGCGCGGAAAGCCCGCCCATCGCGCCCTCCCACGCCAGCGACGGCAGGATCCCCTCCATGTCGGCATCCGTCGCCGTGCGCGCCACGTCCAGCAGCGTCTCGCAGGGATCGAAGAGCTGAATCTGTTCGGGATTCGGGTGGATGGCGTCGCGGATGCGCCCCGTGCGCGTGTTGATCGTCGGCATCCCGAGGCAACGTTCCGCAGCATGGGGGTCGACGCCGCCCTTGAGCGCGCAGACGGCGAACCCCTGCGGCGTCTGCACGGGGGCGATGTCGAGCGCGACGCCGAGGCTCAGGCGCGTGACGGCCGCGAAGTCCACGTGGTCGCCCGGCCGGCCGCGCCCCACGCTCGCGTTGTCCGGCCAGTAGGTGAACTGCGCCGGCGTGAGACGGAATTCGGACCATTCCGAAGTGAAATCCAGCCTGGCGCGCCAGCGCGAACCGTCGCGCTCCTGCACCTCGAACCAGCCCGCCTTCGTCCCCGCATCGCCCTTCGCGAGGAAGCTGACGAGCGAATGTCCCTTCAGCGACAGGGCCGCCGAGGCCGTGTTCCAGAGCAGCATCGCGGGCGTCGCCATGCGCACGCCCGCCGCGCCGTGCGGCCCCGCCACCCCCTCGACTACGGTCGTGCCGCCACCGCCCGCGCCCACGCTCCACCCCGCCGGCGGCGGCAGGGCGAGCGGCTCCGTTCCCGCCGGAACCGCCCCCGCGTATGCCTTCGGCGAGACCCACGCGCCGCCGCGCTTCACGACGGGCTGGTCGAAGGCGTAGCCGCCGCAGGTCAACAATTTCCCGCCCGCGCCCAGGTAGTCCACCAGCAGCCCGGCGGCGGCGGCCGGGAACGCGGCGCCCGTCGGGACGACGAGGAGGTCAAACGTGTCGCGGCTGAAGATCGCCGCATCGCAGAGGTCGTCGCCCGTCACGCGCGCGACGCGGCAGCGCTTCGCCAGGGCCTGCGCAAAGACGGCCGGATCGCTCATGCATCCAAATACGTTCGTGCCCACGCCGAAGCCGAGGTCGAGGACGGCTGCGCGCGGCAGGCCGTCGCCGTCCAGCCGCCGCGCCGCGCGCCACGCGCGGGCCGCAGCCGCCTGCCG
>CAKUCX010000009.1 GCA_934643865.1 uncultured Kiritimatiellota bacterium | reverse complement strand
AGCCGTAGCCGTCGCCGGAGCCGTAGCCGTCGCCGTAGCCGTAGCCGGAGCCGTCGCCGGAGCCGTCGCCGGAGCCGGAGCCGGAGCAGACACCATCACGGAGCGCGCAAACTTCGTCTGCGCGCGCTCCGTGATGGCTCCGCTTAGTCCTCGATAAACTTGACATAGGTATCCTCCGCCGCCTGCGTGGTCGGGATGTACTCGATGGCGTTGGTGAGGAACACTTCGCCCGTGCGGTTGACGCGCCCGTTCTTGATGCCGTTGTTGGCGACAGCCGACAGCGACAAGCCGCCGCCAGTCCACTTCCAGAGGCGCAGGGCGTCTTTGAGTTTGACCTCCTGCGAATTGTCCGGGTTCACCCACTCGACCGTGCCGATGTGGACGCCAGCGGAGTAGGTGCGAATGACGCACCGCCTGCCGAGCATGGGATGCGGGGCGTGTTCATGCGCCGCTTCAGGCGCAACGGTCTTGCCGATGGCGGCGAGGAAGTCCTTGATCTCGCCAGCCGTGATGTCGTTGATGTTCATCTTGTTGTGTCCTTTGTGGTTGATCCTGCGACACCATGCCGCAGGAAATCGTCAAAACAGTTCTGTCTGGACGGGCGCGCTCTCACGGCGCTTGGCCTCGACAAGCGCGTGGCCCGTCTTCTTCACCCATTTCAGGAAATCGTTGCGGACGATCATTTCGCCGCCGTCAATCCCATCGCCGGGCTTTGCAACGACGTAGGTGTAGCGGTGCCCGTAAAAAGCGCAACTGCCGAACTTGCGCGCACACTCGAACTGCGTGTTCTCGATGCGTGTGCAGAGGAAGTCGCCGCCAGCGACGTTGTACCGCGTCGGGATCGGGCAGGCTTCATACATCAGTTGCCACTCTTTGAGGGTGTACTGCATGTCAGTCCTTGCGCTCCTTCTTGCCATCCTCGTTGTCATCGTCTTCAAGGTCAAGGTCGAGATTGAACTTGATCGTCTTGAAAATCCAGACGGCCACTACGGGTGCGTAGAGGCCCATAGCGAAACCGAGGATGAAGGCGAAGAATATCATCAGGAGTACGAAACCGATGTCCATGTCGCACCTCACTTCCCGAAATAGTAGCGAATGAGGACGAGTGCGGCCACGGTCACTACGTTCGCAACCGCGAGGCAGGCAAAACCCATGCGCCAGAAGGCCGCGAGTTCCCTTGCCTCGTTGAGCGAAGCAATCACGTGATTTCGCTCATCGGTCATCTTGTTCGCGGTGACGCGCCATGCGTTGCACTCGATCTGGATTGTGTCGCTACGGCGCTTCTCCACGTCGAGGTCTGCCGACAGTTTGCCGTGGGCCTGCTCAAAGCGCGCGGCCTTCGTCCTGAAGAACTCTCGCTCGTTGCTCGCCTTGGCGAGATCGGCCTTTGCCTTTTCGAGTTCGCCGCAGGAGCGGATGGCGAGAAGGACGGCGCCGAACAACTTCTCGTTGCGCTCGCGGTTCTCCTTTTCGTGGTTTTCGTGGTTGTGCTTCTTCATCTTGTCTTTCCTTTCGTGGTTTTTGTGGTTGACGGGAAATCAGAACGGCGGCTCCTCCAACATGCAGATCGCCATTTCGCGGACTTCAATCGCATAGTCCGGGAGCGGGTACGGATGAGGCCCGTCGTCGGCGAGGTGGACAATCACGCGGTCGAACGGCGTGTCGCGCGGGACGTAGCCGGAAATCTTCATCACGAACTCGTATGTGGAAAGTTGCAGGCCGTAGTGGACGGCGGAGCAGTTTTCAAGATGCTCGATGGGGTGCAGGCCGCGATTGCCCGTGGGGAAGGTGTTGTGGAAGTCGATCTTGGCGTTCGTCTTCCAGTCGAAGATCGTCATGCGCCCGTCGTTCCGGCGGCGCGCGATCAAGTCCATCGTCCCCGCCAACTGGCAGTCCATGTCGGCCACCATCTGCTCGATGCCGAGGATTTCGTAGTTCTTCAGAATCCATTGGCAGGCGCGCCACCCGGCGGACATGAGGTTGCGCTCGTGTTCGGTCTGCGGGGCGTTGCGGAACTGCGCCCTGCCGTGCAGGACGTCTTCGCACGTCTCGTGGACGCGGGTGCCCATTTCCGTCGCGGCGTTCGCCTTCTGCTTCCACTCGAAGCGTATCTGGTCGGGCGAGACGCCGCGCTGGCGCGCCTTCGCCTCGGCGATTTTGCCGTCCTGGTCGAACTTCGGGAAAAAGTGGTGGACGAACTTCGTGCCCGACACGTAGGACACGACGCCGGGATCCATTACGTCGGTTTCGGTCTGGTCGAACGAGGGGAACGGCTCGTTGCCACAGCGCGGAATCGCCTTGTCCGGCTTCAAGAACTGCTTCAGGTCGGTGGTGTAGGTGTGGGACGCCTCGTCGAACACGACGGTGTAGCCCTTGGGGTGCTTGTGCGTGGCTGTCGCTGGCATGTCAGATGTCCTCCGCAGGATCGTAGTAATCGTCGTAGAGGTCGGGGTCGGCGGCTTGCGCAGGCGTGGCGGCGATTGCCGCAAGGCCGGGCTTCTCCGGCGGCGTGGCAAGACGCAGGGCCTCTGCGGAATCGCGCTCGGCCTGCCGCTTGCGTATCGCCTCCGTCAGAATCCCGTCCTCGCAGTAGCCGATGATCTTGACGGAGTTCTCGCTCGACATGGTGAGGATTGGCACCTTGATCGTGGAGAACGTGAGAATCCTGTCGCCGACAAAAAGGATGCCGCTGGCGCGGAGGTCGTTCGAGGACGAGAGCGGATAGCGCTTTATCGACGGGTCGAAGCAAGTGATCTTGCCCGTGTTCACCATGTTGCGGACGTCCTGAAGGTCGATGCGCAACTGTTTACCTATCCAATGGTTGATGACGGCGGTGCGGATGAACACGGCGTACTTCTCCGGGTCGTCGTTGTTGAGTTCCTTGCGGATTCCGGCCTTGACGAGTTCGACGGCGAGGATGGCGCGCTCGTCGTCCACGTTCGCGTCGGCACGACTTGCCAACACCTGTTCGATAACCTGTTCATATATCTCCTGCGAGCCGCAGAACTTGTAGAGGACTTCGGCCTCGAACTCCGGGACGCGGGTACGGGCGGCGAAGTTCTCCGGCGTGGCGGTGTTGGCGAGGATGTCGTAGATGTCGCCGAGGATGTCGTAGCGGTTGCGGTCGATGAAGCGCAGGACGCGCGCCTTCCAGTCGCCGCCGCGCTTTTTCGGGGGCGCGACGTAGAAGAGGAACGAGCGGCTTGCCATGTCGGAGCCGATGTTGGCGGCGTTCGACGTGATGACGTAGGTGAGGTCGTTCGGGCGCGATTCCTCGCCGATGCCGTAGGGAGCCTTGCCGGAAATGTTGAACCCCGTCACGAGGTCGGCGAAGTAGGCGTTGTCGAACACGCCGCGCACGTTGTCAACGAGGAGCATGAGCGAGTTGCGGCCCGTGACGGACACGAGACGCTTGTTGAGTTCCTTCGCGTCGTGCGTGAGTTCCTGAATGTTCGTCTTGATCGGGGAGCATTTGTAGAGGTAGCAGGCGAGTTCGGCGAACGTGGTCTTGCCTGCGGCCTGACCGCCCTTGCTGTCGATGATCCAGCACGGACGCTGGATGCCGGGCTTGTAGTACATCATGCTTGCAAGCATGGTCTGCATGAGGACGGCGGAGCAGTCGTCTTCCGGGCAGAAGAACGCCATGAACTTCTTCAGGGCGGCGTGGTCTTTCGTCGGCTTCATGCCGGAACGGAAGGTGTAGTACACGTCGTCGCGCATGGGGTAGTTCGGCACTTCGGCGATCTTCTCGTAGCAGATCGTGTTGCGCAGGAGGGCGTGGTAGAACTCCTCCTTGGTGCAGAAGCCGACGCCCGGCTTCCACATGACGGCGTGTTTCGACTTCTCGTTCATCCACGAGAACACGGAGGCGTTGTTGACGAGGATTTCGATCTTGTCGGTGTCGCGGTCGTGGTCGAAGAGGGTGTTCTTTCCGAGGCGGCGCGGGAATCCGAGGAAGCGCGTGTGAACGTCGTCAACCATTTCCATCGCCGTGCGCGGAATCTCGTAGGTCTTCTCGCGTCCGCGAACCATCTTCGTCTCTACGCGGCAGTTGGAAAGGGCCTGCTCGTTCGCGGTCTTGGCGCGGTAGATCGCAAGGGCCTCGTCGCTCCACATGGCCTCCTCCGGGGAGATCATCTGGGCCTTCTGCATGAGGGCGTAGAACTTCTTCAGCGATCCGCCCTCGTCCTGCATCCAGTCGGTGACGTCGCCCTTCGGCTTGGAAGAGGGGCAGATTACGCGCAAGGACTTCGCGGCCTTGGCGAGGGAGCGCAGGAGAAGGTGCGCGTGGTCGTTCCCGGCGTCGTCGTTGTCGCGGCAGATCACCACGTCCTTGCCGCGCAGGGCCTCCGTGTAAGAATCCTTCCAATGGTCTGCGCCGTTGTTGCACGTCGTGGCCGGGATGCCGAGGGATATGAGCGTGTCTGCGTCCTTCTCGCCCTCGACGATCACGACCCAATCGCTCTGCGAAATCACTGGAAGGTTGTAGAGGACGGTTTCGACGTCGCGCAGGGAGCCGCTGTACGGTGTGCATTGGATGAACTGCTTGTGTTCCGTGGGATGCTCCATGCGGATCACGAAATGGACTTCGGTGCCCTGCGCGTTGCGATAGACGTACTTCGCCTTCTCGACGAATCCCTTCTGGACG
This sequence comes from uncultured Kiritimatiellota bacterium, assembly GCA_934643865.1. Classification (GTDB taxonomy): domain Bacteria; phylum Verrucomicrobiota; class Kiritimatiellia; order RFP12; family UBA1067; genus RUG572. The sequence goes on along the minus strand of CAKUCX010000009.1, from coordinate 66,765 downwards.
AGTTCGAGATAGCGCGTGGACTGCTTGCGGTAGTCGTAGGTGAGGCGAATCGTTGCGTTCTGGGGCGTGAGGCCGAGCCAGTCGCCAAGGAACTCCTGCGCGCGCTGGATGTCGCCGCCGAACTTCGTCATGGCGCACAGTTTGATGATGCCGCCTTTCTCCTTCGTCTTGTGGTCGAACCATCCGCGCTCGTTCAAGGCGACGTTGAAGCCGTCGCCGCCGCGCCACGTGGCCTGTATGCGGTCGCCCTGCACGGGCTGGCCGAGACATTCACGGGCGAAACGCAGGCAGTCCCCGGCTTTCTCGATGTCGTCGAAGAGGTAGAACTTCATTTGCTCAACTCCTGCATGACGGTCATCTTGTGCTTGACTGTCCTGATTGCGCCGTGGAAAGCGCCGACGTCGCCGACAACCCTGCACTCGGCCTTCGTGCGCGTGACCGCCGTGTACACCATCGGGCGGTCGAGGAGATTCATCTGATCGCGCTTCGACACGACGAAAAAGACCTTGCGATATTGCGAACCCTGCGACTTGTGGACGGTGAGCGCGTAGGCCAACTGCCACTCGCGCGCCTCTTTCTTGGGGATGAGGACGCGATCTTCCCCGGCGGCGTTCTTGTAGTCGAGGTGAACCCACATTGCGCCGTCGCTGTCGATCTTATCGCACGATCCCGTGGTGCCGTTCCAGACGTCAAGTTCCGAGTGGTTTTTCGTGTTTATCACGCGGTCGCCGGGGGCGATCTTGTAGGAACCGTCCTCGTTCGGGTTCACGATGTCCTTTATGTCGCGGTTGAAGGCAACGACGGAACACTCGGTGGAGCCGTCGTTCTCGCCGTTTCGACAGCAGAGGATGATGTCGCTCTCGAAATCGACCTCTCCCTCGCGGACGGCGCGCAGAATCTCGTTGTGCGCGGCGCGCGGGTCGCGTATCGACTGGACGATCCAGCGCTCCCTCTCGCTCTGGACGTCGCCTTCGGGAATTTCGCCGTTGCGAATCTTCAGGGCCGACTGGTACACGGCCTCTTGGTTGCGGTAGCACTTCGTGAGCGTCTGGACGGCGGACGGGCACAGGCGGATGATGTCGTGGAAGGGCTGGCCGGAGCCGACGGGCGGCAACTGTGCCTCGTCGCCGACGAGGACGAGCCGGGACGGGCGGCGCTTGATGATCTCGGCCATGAGGTCGCTTGACACCATCGAAGCCTCGTCGAGGATCACGGTCTGGCCTTCGAGCGACTGGCGCGTGAAGCCCTGCTCCTCGCCCATGTACTTCAACATGCGGTGGATCGTGCCGGAATCGTGGCCCGTGGCCTCCTTCAGGCGAGCGGCGGCTTTCCCGGCGAACGCGCAGAGTTCGACCTGACCGCGCAGGGAATCGCAGATCGCCTTGATGAGGGACGTCTTGCCGCACCCTGCGCCGCCGTTGATGATCGAAAACGAATGGTCGAGCGCGTACTGCACGGCGGCCATCTGCGTTTCGTCGAGGTCGTACTCGCGCTCAATCGGCTGGCGCGCCTTCACGCCGGGCGTCTCGCGCGCCTCGCGCACAAACTTCAGGATGAGCGATTCGTTGTTGAAGTCGGCGCGGCTGGCTATCATGCCGTTCGCCGGGAACGCGACGAAACGGCCCGTGTCGAACAGGGCGCGGCATTGGTCGCCGATGACGTTTGGATCGGCGTCAATCGCCTTGGAAACCTTGTCGTAGAGTTCGTTCCACGAGCAGACGGTATGCTCCTGCGTGAGTTGGCCGAGGTAGTACTTCAGACACGCCGAGACGCGGCGCACGTCGTTCTTGCCGATCTCGAAGTGCTGGCGCACATGCTCGTCAACGTCGCGAAAGCCGTAGTTGGGGAGTTGGGCGAGAATGTAGCAGTCCTCCGTCACCTTCGTGGTGACGTCCTTCTTCCAGCGCTCGAAGGCGGATTCGGCCATCTTGACGGTGAGGCCGATGTTGATCAGCCACGAGATGGCGGCTGTGCGCTCCTGCTGATTCTCCAGCATGTCGATTGTCTGTTGCAGGGCGATCAGCTTCTCGGAGGAGAGGCCCTTTATCATGTCTGCCTCGCTCACGCGCCGCCAGTCGTCGCCCTTTGCCGCCCATATCTTCTCTTCGAGGGCGGGGCCGAAGCCGAGCGTCATTTCGCAGGCGTACTTCAGCATGGCGCGCTCGTCGCGCGGCAGATAGACGGACGAATGGAAGAACGAGAACTCCATCGTGCCGTTGTACTTTGAGACTTGCCATTGGCCTTCGAGGTTCAGGCGTTCGCCCTGTTTCGGGACGTGCGAAACCTTGCCCTTGACAACGCCGAGGTCTGTGCGCAGGATGTAGAACTGCAAGCCTTCCGCGAAGGCGTCCGCCTTTGGATAGAGTATGCGCTCGACCCTGGCGACGATCTTCTTCTCCGTAAAATTCATTCTTCTTCTCCCGTGAGAATCTTCCACCTCTCGTTGAGGTGTGTGTGGCACATTGCGACCGCAGAGAGGCCGCAGAACTGGACGTGTCCGCCCAGATGTTCGATCTCGCCGCACCGCTTCAGGACGAACGCCGGGGTCAGGTTGAAGTGTGCGTGTTGCGGCGGGACGATTGCGCGGCTTTGAGCGTCGCCGCGAAAGATTCCACGTATGATCTCGACCATCTGCGCGTCGGTGTACTTGGAACGCCCGACGGGATTATCCTTCAACAAGGCGGACACGGCGATGCCGGAAACCACCTCGTCGTAATGGAACACAACGTCGTCGAGATTCCCCTCCACGATTATCGGCAGGGCGAAACCCTCCGTCTTTGCGCGGAAGATTTCGCGCTGGAACCGCTTCCAGCCCGACGAGATCGTGGAGAGGAAATCGTCAAGCGACTTACGCTCGACGGCGAAACCACGATCACCCGTGCAGGCGTAGTCGCCTGTCTTCAGTCCGCCTATGCGTACCTTGGCGATGTGGTCGTCAAAGTGGAACGGCGTCTGCTCACGGGTGTCTATCGTGATTTCGAGCATACTGTGGGATGCGTGGTTGAGTTTCTGCGAATCGGGCTTACATTCCGGCGAACGGGTTCGGCGGCGTCGCGGCAGGGGCGGCAGGAGCCGGAGCCGCAGGGGCCGTAGGGGCCGCAAACGGATTCGGTGGCGGCGTCGCGCCGGGAACCGCGCCGGGCGCGGCGACCGCGCCCATGATCTCGCGCAGTTTCGCGTTCGCGTCGGGGATCGCCACAATCGGCTTTGCCATCGTGAAGTAGTAGCGCGGCGTCGAGAGCGGCTGGTTGTTCTTGTCAAGCGTCTGCTCGCGGATGCGGCAGGGCTTGTTGACGAGCGTCGCCAGACGCGGCGCGGAGAGGTCTTCGCCCTCGAAGCCGAGCGAGTGCAGGGTCTCGAAGGTCAAGTCCTTTTGCGTCTTCTGCGCGTTGTTGCCCGTGCCGTAGCGCATGGAGATTTCGAGATACACGTCAATCTTCTTCAGGGGCGTGTGGTTCTCGCCGAAGATTCCAACCTCGAACGCCAACTCGAAGGCGTTTGGAGTGTTGAACCGGGATTCGATGGGCTGGACGGAGCAAATCTGCCCGTCGTAGAACTTTGAATCGTTGTTTGCCATTTTCAGTTTACCTTTCTGTGTCTGTTTTACTTCGCGTACACCTGCACGGAAGAAGTGATCTTCAAGCCAGCGACGACAATCTGGCTTGCCTTGTAGCCCTCGGCCTTCTTCGCGGCCATGAGGGCGCGAATCTTGGCGGCGTCTGGGGAGCAGAGTTCACGCGGCACAGCGTTCGCGTCCGTGATCGTGAAGTCCCACTTCTCGACGAATCGGTTGCTGGAAGTGTGCGGCCCGGTCGTGGTGACTGCGGGTAGCGGCATGGGCGGCGGCGGAACCGGGGGCGGCGTCTCGGCTGGTGTGAGGCCGAAGGCGGCGTTGGCCTCGGCCTGCGCACGGGCGGCCTCTTCCTCGGCAAGGGCGCGTTCGGCGGCCTCGCGCTCGGCGGCCTCACGGGCGAGACGTTCCTCCTCGGCCTTCTTCGCCAGCATGTTGGCATAAGCCGTGGTGAGGCCGTTCACACGGGTCTGCGCGCCGATGAGCGGAGCGGCGAGTTGCTTCTCCTTCGCCATGATCTCCTTCTTGGCCTCGTCCAGCGGCCCGGTGATGCCCTTGCGGATGTCGGCGAGTTTCTTCACTAACTTCTTGCAGTCGGTCTCGAACTTCCCGGCCACCTCCAGTTCCACTTCCGTGTTTACGGACGTGATCGCCTTGCCGCGCTCGATGAGTTCGGCGCGCTTGGCGAGCCAGTCTGCGGCCTCAATGTCCGCAGGGTTGACGGTAATGACTTCGTTTGCCATTGTGTCTGTTCTCCTTATGTGGTTTGTGTGGTTTGCGTGGTTGACGTCGCCGCACCAGCGCGGCGAGATTCAAGAATTTTGCCGATGTACTCCTTCACCGACGCGGGGAAGTTCGCCTGCAAGGCGAGCGAGAGCGTCTGGTCGTCCATGCTGTCCCAGCGCTTCCCGGCCATCGTGCCGACGGCGCAGACTTCGACGTTCTCCGGCTCTGCCGCCGCAGGGGAAGGAGCGGGAGCGGGTGCAGGAGCGGCGACGGGCGCGGCGACAGGGGCGGGAATGTCGTACTCGGCGATGTCCTCCGTCTCTTCCGGCGTGTAAACGCCCTGACAGGCGGCTGGACACACGACGCGAACACCGTCAGACACGCACCGCGCCCAAATCATCTGCATACGTGAACGGTTCGTGCGGTACTTCGGCTTCATCACGAGCGCGGCGGTGTTGCCGGACGTGATGTTGTTCACGATCACCTCTTCCTTGCCCTGATAGATGAACGGTTCCGTGAGGCAGTCTTCCCACGTGACGGTCGAAACATATACCGCCTTGCCGTTCGTGAACTTCGCCTCGGCCTTGTCCTTCGTGCGGGAGAGGATTTCGTACTCGCCGCCGCGTTCGACGAGATCGGCGAGAATCGCGTCCGTCTTCTTGCTGATTCGGTGGTGCATCATATTGAACGTCTCGGCGAACTCCAGCCACGAGATTCCTATCTGGTGGCAGATGCCGACGATCATTGCGCCCTCGGCGGGGTTTATCTGCCCGAAAATCTGCGTTGCGGCGGCGGTCTGCCCGTACCATTGGAGGTCGGCGGCGCACGTTATCGGGATTCGGTTGCAGGGCCGCCGCTTGGCGACGTTCTGCTTGATTATCGTTTCTGTGTTCATCGTTTTCCTTTCGGTTGCGTGGTTGACAACATGTAGAGATACTTGCGGGAGCCGCGTATGCGCCGCCGGGCAATCCTGCCGAGACGTATCATTTCGCGGAACGTCCATTCCTTCAGGGATCGGGAACAAAAGTCGCGCATGTCGATTTCTTCGGCCATCATCGGGCGGTTCGCGCGTTTCATTATGGCGGCGATCCGGGCCATGCGAGCAACGATGTCGCAACGGAGCGCGGAGTTTTCGACGGCCAGCGGCCTTGCCATGCGTTCGAGGATTCGCTCGGCGCGCCGTGCGTAGCACGTATCGCAGTAGCCATTGCTACGCCGGAGGCAGTTCTTGCACTCGTCGGCGAGAGAGCGCAGGAACGCCCGGATGTCGCGCTCAAGTTCATCGTCGATCATCCGCGCCTCCTTATCCGTGAAGATTCCTCGATCCAGCGCAGGAACGACGAGCGACGTATGCGGCGCGTCTGCTTGTTGATGCGGAAGCATGGCGCGGGGTTGCGCGTCCGCTTCGTCCAGTTCACGATCTCGCGTTCCGTGATTCCGCTCTCGGCGATCTCCGGCAGGGCGGCGATCTCCGCAGGGGTCATCAGGTCGCTTGGAAGGTCGCAAAGAACCTCCTGCGTGTCGTTGCGCGATCTGTTGAGCAGTTCCAGCACGTCGTCAGAGCAGATGCGTGAGCCATACGCCGAACCGACGACCTTGTAGGAGGTCGAAACGGCGAGGCGCAGACGCTCGCAAACGATCTGGCGGCGGAGATAGCGCATCAGTTCGCGGATTCAGTTGCGGCGGCGTTCGCCTTGGTTGCTTCGTAGTCTTTCACGACACGGGCGCGAACGACCGCCGTGACGGTCTGTCCCGTGCGCTTCGCCTCCGCGCGGATGTCGCGCATGACCGCAGGGGGTAGCGTCATCGCCGGGATTCGGTAGGTTTTGCTCATTGTCTTTTGCTCTCCTTGTGTGAGGACACGTGGTTTAACGAAAATGTGTGTGGACACATGGGCCGAAAAATTACCTCATCGCCCGAACTGCCGTCCGTACCCTGCCGGGGCGCGAATGTGTGTGGACACACCGGGCCGAATAAAACTTGACCGCCGCCAGAAAAACTTCCTCCGGGGTGACGGTGCGCCCTGTGGCGGTAGATTGCTCGGCGGCGATTCTTTCGACTTCTGCGTAGAGTTCCTTCGGAATCTTGGTGGACACGAGGAACGAGGGGGTATAGTTTGACTTCATCACTTTGCGTTCTCCTTCTTGGTTTTCAGGTAATCGCAAAACGACTTGATTGCCGAACGGACAAACAATGATTTGTTCGTCTCGTTTATGGCGGCCATGCCAGCGGCCATTTCGTCAAATTCCTTTTCAGGAATGTAGAACTCGATCCGCTTGCCGAGATGTCTGTCCTCGTTCTTTTTCTTTCTCATGTGGATGTGCCTTATTTGGGTTGACGGCGGGTATTATATCACAATGTGTGTGGACACACAAGCAGGAGAATGAAAAAATTTTATGAAAATCTGCCAACTGCCAGAAATGGTATAATATCCGCATGAAACAATCAGAAATCATATCGCTTGGTGTCGTTGCCGTCGGCGCGATTGCGCTTCTGGTTGCCTTCATTCAGAAAGAGCGCAAAGAAACAACGTGCGAATATATACGTGACAAAATGGAGGGTTGTGTGTATTGCTGGCGGTGCAAATCCCAAGAGCCAGTCCGCCGTGTATGTCTCACCGTCGATGGAAAAACATCTGACGGCAATGCTTTTATGTTCGCAGACATCTACACGTATAAGCACCGGGAACCCTTTGAAGCGTATGCAGAAAGAGACGGAGCGCGGATAACGAAATTACGCATCGGCAAATTTCCGGGCGCGAGATACGAAAGCGATGAAGAAGAATGACAAACGCGCCGTCGGAGATTCTGGCGGCGCGTCGTTCGTTGCTGTGCGGCTGTTCAGTCGATCCAGCCGTGCGGCTTCATTTCCGGGTGTTTCGCAACTATCGACTTCGCAATCATGTGGAAGGTCTCGGCAAGCGAACGGTTCCCGGCGTACTTGCAGAACACAAGATAGTCGTGTTGCCGAATCGTTGCCGTTTTCGTCGGTGCGCGGCCCTTGCCATATCCGGCCTTGCGTCCGCCCTTGCGTCCGGCGGCGGCGCGTATGGCCGAAATCTCCTGCGGCGAACGCTTGGGCTTTCCCTTGCGCTCGTAGCACTTGCCGCCGTCGAACATCGGGCTTCCGTCCGGCGCGATTGCCTTGCCTGAATAGTTGCAGATAACCGTGCCGTCCTCCTGCGGTCGGTAGTCGCAACACGTCTTGCACATGGGATGCCTCATGCCGACACCGCCTTTCTGCTCGTGGAGTTCCGCAACACGACCGCGCCGTTTACGATTGAGACACGATAGCCGAGCGCGTTGGCTATTTCCTTCGCGCCCTCAAAGCGCCCTTGATAGCGCATCCATTGCAGGGCGTAGCGTCTGTCGTCCTGGTGCTGGCCGCGTTGCCACATGGTGTAGGTCGCGGCAAGATAAGATAGAATTTTCTTCTTCATGGTCTCGTGGGTGGTTGGCGGGTGGATATTTTATCATATCGTGCGCAATAAAGCGATAGCGAGCATGGCCAAAAGGCGTGTTCGATCCTGTCGCGGTTCATGCCTTCGCCTCCTGCGCAAGTTTGTAGTGCCGCCTGAAGAAGTCCGCAAGGGCCTCTTGCGTCGGCGGGGTGAAAAGTTCAGACGCGAGAACCTTGTCGCCGTGCGTTGTCCAGATAAAGCGATCCGTCACGTTTATGCCGTTGTTGTCCGCCATCCAGACGGTGCCGCCGAAACATTCGCCGCCCATTACACGGAACGAGACGCAATCCAGATATTCACGAAAATACTCTTCGTAGAACTCCGGGATTCTGTTCTCGATCCGCTGTCGTTCGCCCTCGCAGAAAAGGCGCACACACTCTTCGCCGTCGCCGTCCTTGCGGACATAGCGATTTTCGTACTGGTACGCGCAATGGCAATCGACGGGCGGCACCAGCATGAAGGTGTTCTCGAAACGGCAAATGACCTTGCCATTCCTGATCCCGTCGAACCTCGTGCAGTTCGGCAGGACAAAATTCTCGACGTTCGCGCCCATGTTATTTGCCCTCCGCCGTTAGTGCGTCCAGATCGTCTGCGAGACTGCGGAACTTCGACCCCGCCGTGTTGAAATCGTCCTCCGCATATTCAGGGTGCGGCCATTCCTCCAACTCGTCCGGGGCCGCCTTGAAAGCGTCGGCCATCGCACGAACCCCGGAGCGGAAGGCGAGATCAATTTCCCGCTCCGTCTTCGCCGTCCAGTTCTCGATCTCGACGGAGCGCGTCACGTCGCCGCCGCAAGTGAAAACGTAGAGCGTGACAACGCCCGGCTCGATATTGTGCGACGTGTCGAACCCGTACACGGTGACGTCGTGAAGTTCGCAAGCGTCGCTTGTCGCTTTGCTCATCCAGTAAATCATGACTTGATCCTTTCCGTTTAGTCCTGAATAGTCATTTCCGCGACACGGTGGACGATCTGGCTGCCGCTGTATTCGCAGATGTCGCCGCTATTGTTCCATTGCACGTCGTCCGGCTCCCAACTTCCGCCCTCGGAAGTGTCTTCGGCGATTGCGCTGTCTATGCACTTCCGGGCCTTCTCCCGCGTGGAGAAAAGACTTGCAACGGCCACATATTCCGGGTCACTCTCGTTCGTGTCAACAGTAAGCGCAATCCAGCACTTGCGCGGCTCCGGCTCGTGTTCCTCGACGGCCTTCTTGTAGTCCGCAAGCGCGTCTTGCGCCTCTTCAAGAAGCGCGAGAAATTCGCTCGTGAGATATTCCCGCGCGTTGTGGATGCCGTTTTGAATGACGCGAGAGCGGCCATAGGTGCCCGGCTCCGTCCTGTGCGCCTCGTCGGTGTAATCCTTCTCCACCGCTTCAAGAATGGCGGCGAGTTTTTCGGCGACGGAATCCGCCGCGATGTTGATTTTATGGTTGCTCATTTGTCTGTGTCCTTTTGTGGTTTGTGGGTTGACTTGAAATCACTTCTCCGGCGATACCGGGAAGACGAAAAACTGTCCGGCGCGGCGCACGGTGCGCCACACCCTGCCGACATATTCCGCGTCTTCCGGCTCGTTCAGGAACGAAAGCGGAACGCGGACGGCCTTGCGCCGTCCGTTCGGCGTGGTCGCGTAAATTACTTTAGTTTCTATTTTCTGGCGCACGACAGGCGGCGTAGGCTTTTCGACCAGTTCGCCGCGCATGAAACATTTATACTTGCGGTTCCTGAAGTCGCGCATGATCCGTGCGTTTTCAGTTTTGCCGCGCTGTTCCCTATACTTGCGCCACGTTGCCGCAATTCGCCGACTGATGCGCTCGGCAACGCCGGGGACGCAGATAACGCGAACGAGCGAACGGGAAACGCCAAACATTTTTGCAATGGTGCGGCACCCCAAACCATGTTCGTCGTGCAGTTTTAGAATAGCCGCGCGTTGCTCGTCGGTGAGTTTCCGGCGGCGATCCTGAAGCCCGACGTATGGAACCGTCTGCGCCTTCTTGTATGGTTTCATGTTTCCGGCCTCCGTGGTTCACGCCGCCGCCGTCAGCGCGTCGTAAAGGGATTTATAAAGGGCTTTTATTGCTTCTGCGTCTTCCAGCAGTTCGCGCAGACTATCAGGCGCGGCGGCGTAAAACCTTTCTTTGTCTTTGTCGCCTGATCGTTTTGCAATCAGAATTTCGGCGGCGTGTTCGTCCGCGTCAAAGTATTCCAAGGCCTCTTTTGCGTTTTCAGCAAGCCCCGCGAGCGTTGTACCGTATAACGTTATAATCACGTTTTCACCCGCTGGCGAATAAGTGGAAAATTCAAAATCACCTTCACCGCAGTCATAAACGTTCCACGTCGCGCCCGTCGATCCTTCAAGCGATTCGACGATTTTTTCAAGTTTATTTTTCATCGGTTGAAATCCTCTCGCAGTTTTAGAATGGCAGGAAGTCCCGCCGCCGTTCGCTCTGTCCGTGTATGTGGCGCGGACATGCGCCCGGCGGCGGAAAGTTTGGATCAGTCGCGCGACCACGTGCAAACGGTCTGCGCGTCCTCGTCGATTTCGCCTTCATCGTCGCCGAAAAGCGCGGCGACCTCTTCCGGGTTGAGGTCTTCCGTCTCGTACTCGTCCGGCGGCGTTTCCTCCTCCGGGTCGAAGAACGTCACACGAACGGTTTCATAGTCGATAATTTCGACCTTCTGCACCTCATACCCTACTGTATTGTTTTCCTTCCATGCTTCGCGGATTTCGTCAAGCGTCCGCGTTTTTGCGCTGTCCGGCCTCATGCCAAGGACGTTATAAACCGTGTCAGCGTCAAACCATAATAGATCGTTGATCGCGGTATCGCTGGGCGGCTCGTCGCTCCCCTCGAAAATCTGCTCTAAAGCGTTTTCGAGTGCGTCAAGGCCTTTTTCCTTGACTATGCGCTCATACACAGAAACGGCACCGCTCCACGGCGTGAAACCTTCTGAAAATTCCTTTGTGTACTTCATGGCTGATTTTTCCTTTTCGTGTTTTCGTGGTTGACTGGTTGAGCCGCGCCGGGCGTATGTGGCACCCGGCGCGGCAAGGTGTTTTTTATGGTTCCTCTTCGAGCGTGACCCATTGGGGGCACGTGTTGAAAACTCGGTGCTTGCCGTCCTTGTCGAACGTCAGATTAAAACCGAGTTCCCAAGCGCAGGAGGCCGCGCCGAGCAACCAAGAAAGCAATTCTTGCGCCCTGCGCCCGTCTTCGCTGGCCGCGCTTTCATCCGTGACCCCGCGAAAATACGCCGCGCCGCCGAAGTCGCCATTATAGGCGTAATGCGTCGGGTTTTCCTTCCAAGCCGCGCTTGCGCGGTAGATGCAATCAGAGGCAAACGACCAGCCGCACCGGGTGGCGCGTTCGATCATTGCCGCGTGTACGTTGTCGCACCGTTTGGCGAGATCGTCAAAAAACCTCGGCACCACAAGCGCGGCGTTTTTCCTGTGGCGATACTCGTAGCCGTTCTCATCACACCATTCGACGCACTCGCAATCAGACGCAGGGCCGAAAACCGGCGCGGCTTCATATTCGCCGGAATCGTCGCGCGGCTGTACTTGCCAATCTGCGGACGTTCCGGGTGTCGGGATAATGTCAACTTTCATTTGATTGTGTCCTTTCGTGTTTGCCGCGCCCGGCACCACACCGGGCGCGGCGTGTTGGTTCATTTGTCGCTTTCCTCGTCGCTCTCGTCCTCGTCGCACTCCTGCCCGTCAAGACGAAAAGCCAGATCTTCAAGCACACTCCAAGCAAGGGCATTTGCTACCCGGTCAAGGTCACCGCCGCGCACGTCTTCGAGTGGCCCGAACAGAACCCGCGCGGCTTCTTCTTCGATCTCGGCGGGGTTCTCATCTTTGAAGCAAGAGAACATCACGACCGCGCCGACAACGCCGCGCGGCTTTCCGTTCTGATCAGTAAAAAGCCCCTCGTCGATCTGTTCACGGAGCCGGGCGACGATTGCGGCGCGGTTTTTCGCGGTAAATTCCCGCGTTTCCGTGTAATAGATGAACCCGGAGAAACCCCCGGCGGCACCGCAGGAACAGCGGCACACGTCCGCGAGTGTCTGCGCGGTGTCGTCGTCGATCCTGCAACCGTTCGCGGTGTTCTCGCAGGTTCCGCCCAACTGCGCGACGGTCGCGCGGTCGAGTTCGTCAAGGGTGATTTGATATGCTTTCATTGTCTTTTGTCCTTTCGTGGTTCCGTCGGCGGGTATGTGGCCGCGCCTCTGGTGGTGGTTGAAAACGCGGGTATTATCTCATATTCTGCGTATGTTGTCAATAGGCAAAAAGCAAAAAAGTGAAAAAGTTTTTAGGCGCGTTTCGCCCTTATTTTACAGGGGTTTTACGCACTTCGACCACAGCCGGAACGCCACGCACTGAAAAATTTTTTCGCCCTCTTTCGCTTTTCGGTGCTTCTCGCCAACACACGGAAAGCGGCGCACGTTGGGCAGGGCGGACAGGGCGCAACCCCTCGCCCCCTGTCCGAGTTTCGCCCAATATTTACGGGCGTTTTCGCTCTTCGGGCAGGCGGACAGAGTTCTGGCCTTATACGCGCACGCGCAAGGATTAGCAAAGCCAACACACGGAAAGCCGAAAAGATTCCTTCCCGGCCTCTATGGCTTGCCCTGTCCGCCCCTTTTTTGCTTTTTGCCTGTTTAATCGCGATCCACACCCAACAGGCCCCGCCCGTATAGGTCGCGTCAAGCCGTGCGACAATGTACCCATGAGCCACACCAGACGCAAACCAAAGCCCGGCGCACACGCCACCGACACGGCACCCACAGCCGCGCCAGCCGCGACCACACAGCCACAGCCCACGGCAGACCCAGCCGCCACCCTCTCGCTCGATGAGGAAGAAGCTTATTCCCTCCTTGTGGACTTCGCCAACACACGGAAAGCAGAACAGGGCGAGAGGCGACAGCCGCAGAAAACGCGGGTAGAGTTCGCGCAACTGGTCACGCGCGCGCAGGCGGTGCGCTTCCTGCTGTCTTACTTCGCCGGGGCTTTGCCGTCCGTGGCGATGAAGCAAGCCGGGATCGGTTGGGGTGATCTCACCATTTGCCGCCTTGCCTCGCCCGACTTCGACGCGGCTTTCAAGTTCTGCAAGGCCAGCACGGGCGAACGGCTCGCCCTGAAGGCGTTAGAGGCCACCGAAAAGGCGTTAGACGGGCGCGGGATCGGGAAAGAAGCCGCCAGCCTGTCGAAGTTCCTGCTTGAACGCCTCGCCGCTGACACTTACGGCGACCCAAGGTATAAGCACGGCGGCGGCGGTTCACACTCCGGCGGCGGGAATACGTACAACATCAACATTATTCAGGCGGCGGCTCCGGCGATGTGTGGCGGGAGTGTGGCCGGAATACCCCAAAACGCGAAAAGCGCAGAAATGGCGGCGATAGATGTATAAAAGCGCAAATATCAACAAACGAGCGGAGGGTTGCCACCCCTCAACGGTTGAGCGACAGGCCAGCCGACGCGCCAACGGTGCCGCCCTCGACCCCGCAACCGAGGCCGCGAACGCCCCAGCGACGCGCCACGCCACGCCCCCCGCCCCCCTCGAACGCCACCGCCAGCGACGCGCCGCCCCCGCCGACGGCACACGCCCGGCACCCTGCCCGGCCAGCCCTGCCCGGCCCCGCCCCCGCCCTATGGGGGATAGGACAGCACGCGCGGGGGGGCCGAGTGGAACAGTCATCGGGGGTGTCGCGCGGACACGCGGCGCAGGATCGGCAAGGGAGCGCGAGCGGTTTGCTGTTGGGGACGTGGTGCGGAACGCCTCTGGGCGCGGGGTGTGGGGGAAAGGGACTGTTTTGGCGGTCATCCCGCCGGACGTCTATCCGTGGGTTTGGTGCAAGCGGCGCGGTTTGCCGCTGGTGTTCGGGCGGAGGTGCGGGCCGGAGTTCTACGAGCGGTACATCGTTCGCGGGGACGACGGCGCCCTGCACACTCCGCGCAGGGTTGCGGGGGTGAGGCCATGACAAGCGGCGTTGCTGGCACGGACGGGCAGAACGAGTTCCATGCGAGGTATGCGCTTGGGCAGAAGTTGCGTCTCTGCGGCGATTTGAATTTCGAGTGCGTGGTGAAGGCCGTTGAGTTCTCCCTCGGCAGGGAGCCTACGTACTGCCTGAAGTGGCGAGACAGACGGGAGTTCACGGAGACGTGGATGACTGCGGAGGAGATCGGCGCGGTTGCGAAGTTGACGGAGTGAGGAGGTTGCGATGGCGAACGAGGTGACTTACAACGCATCGTGGACAGGCTCGGCGTTCCATCTGGCACCGCAGGGCTACGAGTACAAGTGCATACGCGGCCCCGTCGGCTCCGGGAAGTCGGTGGCGTGTTGCTGGGACATCCGCATGGTCGCGGATAGGCAGAAGGTGGCGACCATCGTGGAGGACGGCGTGAAGAAGCGCATCCGCTGGTCGAAGTGGCTGATCGGGCGCCACAGTTATCCCGCGCTCATCAAGACGACCATCGAGACGTGGCTCCAATGGTTCCCGCAGACGGTGATGCACATGAGTTCGCCGATCTCCGGGCGGCTGGAGGAGCCGTCGATGCAGGGCGACGGGACGATAGTGCGCATCGACTTGGAGTTCTACGCGCTGGAGTCGAAGAACATCCGCAACGACCTCATGTCGCTGGAGTTGAGCGGCGCGTGGGTGAACGAGGCGACGCAGGTTCCGTGGTCGATCATCGACGAGTTGCACGGTCGAATCGGGCGCTTCCAGCCGTGCAAGGGCGTCGAACTGGATTCCTACGGCGTCATCATGGACACGAACTCGCCGGACGAGAGCAACTGGTGGTACCGCAAGGAGTGCGTGGAGAAGCCTGCGAAGATGCTGTTTTTCGTCCAGCCTCCGGCCCTGCTTCTGCGGCACAAGGACGGGAAGACGTGGTACGAGGACAACGACGGGCGCGACTTCGAGAAGTACGGCATCCGCCCTGCGGAGAACGTCGAGAACCTGAAGGAGGGGTTCTACTACTGGCACAAGCAGACCGTCGGCGCAGACCCGGACAAGGTGAAGCGGCTCATACTGAACCAGTTCGGCACGTCGGTCGAAGGCCGTCCCGTTTACCCGGAGTACAATGACGAGATACATTGCTACCACGGCGACCTGAAACTCCAGCGCGGCCTGACGGTGCTGATGGGGAGCGACTTCGGGCGGACGCCAGCGACGGTGATCGCGCAGTTGGGAATCGACGGCGTTCTGTACGTCCTCGACGAGGTGACTGCGGAGAACATGAGCGCCGAGCAGTTCATCGAGGAACTATTGCGTCCGAAACTGATGAACGAGTACGGCTTCCCGTCCATGCCGCACATCAACTTCGGCGACCCCGCCGGGATGAACTACAACGAGGTGGTGTCGGTATCGGCGATCCAGACGTTCAACCGCTACGGCATCCTGACGAAGCCTGCGCCTGCGACGAACGGCAACCGATTCCAGATTCGCATCGACGCGGTGAGCGAACTCCTGCGCCGGAACTACAAGGGACGCGCCGCCGTGCAGATCAGCGAGCGGTGCAAAATGCTCCGCAAGGGCTTCAACGGCTACTACTGCTACCGCAGGCTGAAGAACGCCGCCGACGGCGACGAGCGCTTCACCGAGGAGGCCGATAAGAACATCTACTCGCACGTCCACGACGCCTTCCAGTATCTCTGCATGGGCGCGTTCAAGTCCGGCGTGGACTTCTCCGTGCCGAACGACAACTTCGGCAGGCGCTCGTCCATCGACGTGTCGGCGTTCAACCTCGACTTCGGTTGCGTATAGCCCCGCGTCAAGGGGCGAATTGCTCCAAACGCCCGTAAATAAAGGCGAAACGCGCCTTTCTTGTCGGCGTCATTTGACGAACGGCACGCAGTTCGTACATTATTGGACATGGACACGGTAGAGCAGATATTCGGCGCGGCGTTGGACGCCGTAAGGAACGGAAACGGCATGTCCGCCGCTTCCGGCGAAACCGTTTCAGAGGCGTCGCCGCGCCCTGCCGCAATCGTGCCGACGACTTTCCCGATGTGCCGTCTCGCCGCGTTCGTCATGGAAACGTGGCACATTGCGGTCGATCACCGCCGCACCAGCGGCGTTGACGCGAAACTGCGCTACGCGCTTCTCTCGCAGACATGCCAGTACAGCGACGCACAGAAGGCGAAGATGCGAGCCGCCGGAATCGACGAGCGAATCTTCGCGCCAATCACCGCGACGAAGGTTCGCGCCGCGAAGGCGATGCTCGTTGACATCTTCAACTCTTCAGGCGAGTGGCCATTCACGGTCGATCCCACGCCCGATCCCGAAGTGCCGGAACAGGTCGAAGAGGAGTCCGCGCAGGACATCAGCAACGAACTCGTACAGATTTTCAACCAGTTGGAGCAGATGGGCGTACAGCAGTTGACGCCACAGGAGAACGCCCTGCTCCAGCGCATCGTCGTTCTGTCCACGCAGAACCGCTACGACGAGATAATGAACCGCAAGATCGCGTTCGCCCGGACGAGGGCGAAGCGCATGGAGCGCAAGGTTCAGGACATGATGGCCGAGGGCGGGTGGATCAAGGCGTTCAACGAGTACGTCGATTACATCTGCACCTACGGCACGGGCCTCATCATCGGCCCGGTGCCGCGCGTCATGCCCGTCAACAAGTGCAAGATGAGCAAGAGGACTGGTACGCGCAAGTACAAGCGCGAATACCGCATGATCCCGACATACGAGGCCGTGAATCCGTGCGACTGCTATCCGGCGCCGGACGCCAAGGACGTCGAGGACGGCCCTCTCTGCATCCGCATCAAGTACACGGCGAACGAACTCTGGCAGTACGTCACGCATTGCCAGCGCGTGAACTCCGACAAGGCCGAGGGCTGGATGCCGCAGACCGTGCGCGCCCTGCTCGACCGCTATCCCAAGGGCGGCCTGAAGATTGATTCGGAGCCTTACGACCCGATCCGCCGCGACGCCGAGAAGAACGGCACGGAAGACCCGCGCGACTGCACCCTCGAAGGCGTCCGTTGCTTTGCGTCCGTTCGCGGAAGCGACCTCATCGAGTTCGGCGTCACGCGAACGATGAACGGCGACCGCATCGAGTACGAGAACTTCTACCGCGTCGAGACAATCGTGATCGGCGGGTTCGTGGTTTACTGCCGCATCATCGACGACCGCCTCGGCCTTCCCGTGTCGAAGGGCGTGTTCTACGAACTGCCCGGATCGTGGTGGGGCGAATCCGTCGCCGACAAACTCTGCCTCGTGCAGTCGGTGATGAACAACTCCATCAAGGCGCTCATGCAGAACATGGCCGTCGCAAGCGGCCCGATGTACTGGATCAACGACATCGGGCGCCTCGCCGACAAGTCGCCGGACGGCCTGAAGTTCCGTCCGCACAAGGTTTTCCCGTTCCAGACGAGCATGATGGGCAACACGGGCGCGCCAATCGGCGTCGTGTCCGTGCCGTCGAACGCATCTGAACTTCTCGCTGTGTGGGAGAAGATGCGCGTTCAGGCGGACGACGATTCAGGCATACCCGCCTACACATACGGGCAGTCTTCCGGGCAGGGCGCGCTACGCACCGCGTCCGGCCTTGCGATCTTCACCGAGGCCGCGTCTCGCGGCATGAAGATGGTGATCTCCGCGACAGACCGCCTCGTGACGCGCGATCAGGTGCAGAAGACGTGCAACTACATCCTGCTCTACGACCTCGACCTCGAACTGAAGGGAGATTGCGAGGTTCACGCCGCTGGCGTCATGGGCAAGATTCTGAAGGCCCAGCAGGATCAGCAACGCATCCAACTCTTCAATACCGTCATCGGCAACCCGCTTCTCGTGCAGATCATCGGCGCTCGCGGGATCATGGCTCTTCTTCGCCCGTCGATTCAGGACGTGAACATCAACCCGGACGACGTTATCCCCAGCGAGGAGCGACTGAAGCAGTTCGAGTTGGTTCAGCAACTCCAGCAGATTTGCGCCGCGACGCAGGCGAAGATTCAATCAGACCAGAACGCGGCGGCTATGGCCGGAGGCGGTGGCGGCGCGCCACAGCCTGCCCTGCCGAACCAAGGCCCGCAACCCGAAACGATGGACGTCACGCCGTCCGCCCCTGGAGGCGTTGAGGAACGGAGGAATGTCGCATGACGATTGAAGAACAGATTGCGAGGAACGACGCAGAGTTCTACCGCGACCTCATCGAGGGAGGTTGCGCCGAATCCTTCGCACGTCACATGAGAAACCGCGCGGAACTGATCGCGCGCACGATTCCCGGATGCCAGACGGACAGGCAGGCCGCCGTCTTCTCCGGGATGCTTGCCATTTGCTACAAACTCGCGGATGACGCTCTTGCCGCTCAATCCGAATCTGAAATGAAAGCCAAAGTGGAGGAGGCGGAGAGAATCCGGCGAGAGATCGCGGGTGAGTAGTCGAAAAACACCGCTGGCCGAATCCCACGGGTGTGGCTCGGTACGGCAATCAAACCCCCGATGTGGCAGTCGGGCTTGATAGGAAAAGGAAGACCATGAACAACGAGACAACGGAGAACATACTTGGCGCGCTCGGCGGAAACGCCGCAGGTGCCGACAACGGTGGTGCGCCTGACTACAAGGCGCTCTACGAAGAAGCGCAGAAGCAACTTCAGACCGAAAAGGTTGAGGCAGGCCGTCTCAAACAGGAGGTCGAGAAGAACGCCGCGTTGCGCAAGGAGTTGGACGAACTGAAGAAGGCCAAACAGGCGGAGGATGCCATTTCTGCCCTCCCTGACGATCTTAAAGCCGAGGTTCCGGACGACTTCAAGCGCGGTTCCGCGCTCATCGCGCAGAAGGCCGCCGAAATGGCCGTGGCCGGACAGAACGAACGCCTCGCTCGTCTTGAGCAGGAGCGGGAGGAGGAGAAGAAGCGCAAGGCGCAGGCGGCGCAAGCCGAAATGCTGAAGCGCATCGACGAGACCTTCCCCGGATTCGGCAAGTCCGTACTGGTTGGAGGCGACAAGCACGATGCGTGGAACAAGTATCTCGTCAGGAACGCGCCGTCCGTCGTGAAGGCGCTCAATGACGCAGACTTCGACACCATGAAGTACCACGTCGAAATGTTCTTCAAGGGCCTCGAACTTCCTTTGCCTTCGGGCAGTCAGGACGGTTCCGCCGCGCCTGACCCCCGCTCAATGGGCGGCGGTGTCGAATCGCAGACCGTCGTGCTTCAGCCGGGCAAGACATACACCGCGAACGAGTACAAGCGCATCCTCGACGACGCGCAGGGAAAGTTCCAGCGGCACCTCCTGTCCTACAAGGAGTACGTCGGGATTTGCGAAGAACTATCTAAGGCGTACAAGGAGGGGCGCGTGAAGTAAGCGCGCGTCCCGACTTGTCGCCAAAGGAGCATTGAAAATGTTGCATCCCAACGGTCAGCCGAACTTTCCGGCAACCCAGCAGGAGATTTACGAAACCGAGTTTCGCAAACGCTTCCGCGACAAGTCCATCCTTCCCATGATCACGAACCGTGACTGGGAGGGCCGTTTCCGCAAGACAGGGCAGACGATCCACGTCCCCGTCCTTCCGCTCATTCACACGAACGTGACGAAGCCGGGCGAGAAGGTGAAGTACCAGGAGCCGAAAGGCGCCGAGGAAGTGTTCACGATCAACCGTGAACGCTACTTCGCGTTCAAGTTGGAGGACGAGGACAAAATCTTCTCCAAACTCGACCTCGAATCGCCTCTCATCGCCGAGGGCACCCGCCAGATGTCCGAGGATGTCGAGGCGGAGTTCTTCGCCGACGTCCCGTCGAAGGTTCACGTGTGCAATCAGGGCAACACAGCCGGATTCAAGAGCGCGTCCTTCGACCTCGGCTCTGCGGTGAACCCCGTGGCGCTCTACAAGACGGGCAACGCCTGCAACGCGGCCTCCTCGGTCGCTCACAGGAACGTCGCGCCGGACTACATCGTTTCGTGCATCAACGCGCTGAACGAGATGCCCGGCGGCCTCGACACGAAGCCGTTCGTCATCGTCCCCGTGGCGGTCGCGAACGTGATCCAGACGAGCGAACTGAAGCGCGCGGACTGGATGGGCGACGCGGAATCCGCGCTCCGCAAGAGCGTCCGCTTCCTCGGCGAACTGAACGGCGCCAACATCATCGTGGACAACCAGATCCCGATGTGGCGCGCGTCCGGCGGCGACCCGGCGAAGTACCTCATCTTCTTCGGCGACACCAGCGCCGTCACGTTCGCCGACGAGGCGCGTGTGAAGGACAAGTTGCAGTCCGTCGAGGAGTGGGGCGAGTTCCACCGCTCGAAGATGATCTACGACTGGTTCGTTCGCTATCCCGAGCGCATCGGTTGTGGCTACGTCACGATTGCGGCGTAAGCGCAACGTCCTCTCTCCGGCGGCGACGCTGGGGGATGGCGAACCTGACAACGAGAAAGGAATACGACAATGGCAGAACTTACTACCGACAAGACGATCTTTGGCGCCAACGGCGCCTTCGATCCTGAAGTGTTCAAGACGGGTGTTGGCGTCTCTCGCAAGATTGACTTCTCGCTCGCTCCGCTGAACGCCGCGTCCGGCGCGACGAAGAACTTCGAGTTCCTCGCGCTTCCGGCGTCTTTCGTCATCACGGGGCTGTACGTCGAGGAAATGGAAGCCTGCGACGCCGCCACGATCACCATCAAGGCCAAGAGCGACAGCGCCACCATCGGCTCTGCCGTGAATGTCGGCGGCAGCACGCTCCTGAAGTCGGTGCAGAACATCACCGCGAAGGTGCTGGCGGCTGGCGACGTCCTCTGCCTGTGCATCACGGGCGGAGAGAGCGCCGCGACGGCGATTGCCAAGGGCCTTCTGAAGGTCAACGTCGTGGGCTACCTCCCCGACGGCGACGCGATGGCGAACTTCGCCGTTTCCGTCCCCTACCGCACCAGCGGACAGGATGCGGGTGCGAACGCCTCCAAGGGCGACATCTACCTGAAGCGGTAAGCGGAAGGCACTATCGCCTTCCCCGTCATGCGCCGGATTGCCTCGCTTTCACGGCGCTGGCGGGGAAGGCCCCCTAACCAAAAGCGAGGAACATCAAATGGAAACACCCAGCACCCAGCACTATCTCATCAACATGTCTGATGGCCGCATCATCCTGTACACCAAGCAGGCGGCCAAGCAGATCAACTACCACCCGATCAGCCGCGCGGTCGCGCTGGCCGTCGGCAACGGCTCCCTCGACTGGCGCGTAGTCGTTTCGCGCATCAAGGCGAACCTCATCAACAATCAGGACGCATGGGACGACCTTCTGAAGAAGAAGACCACGATGAACATGCGCAAGAGCACTTTGACGCCGGAGGACACCGAGGGTCAGGAAACGGCCCCGAATCCCGATGACGTCGGCGACGAGTTCGACATGGGCGGCGGCGACGCTCCCGCTGGCGAGGGCGCGGCCCCCGCAGGCGAAGGCGGCGCTCCCGAAAAGCCGAAGCGCAGTCGCAGGAACTCGAACAAGGAACAGCCCCCCGCCGACAACGGCGGCGACGCTCCCGCTGGCGAGGGCGCGGCCCCCGCAAGCGAAGGCGGCGCTCCCGGCGACGGTGAAGACCTCGGCCTCTGACGGAGGACAAGACCATGACGCTTGGCGACATGATTCCAGAAGTGCGGAAACTCGTCAACGATACCGTTGTCGAGTACCGCTGGCCGGACGGCGACATCGCGGGGTATCTCCGCGACGCGATCATCCGCCTGCGGGTCGTGCGCCAAGCGGCAAGGTTTGACGACAACGGCGATCCGGCGGACGAGACATTCCCGGAAGACCTTCCGTCGTACACGTTGACAGACATCTGCGCGCGCTGGCG
The DNA here is from genome assembly GCA_934643865.1 of uncultured Kiritimatiellota bacterium. Taxonomy (GTDB): domain Bacteria; phylum Verrucomicrobiota; class Kiritimatiellia; order RFP12; family UBA1067; genus RUG572. The sequence continues at coordinate 45,228 of CAKUCX010000009.1, read as the reverse complement.
GCAGGCGTTCGTCTATTACGCGGCGGCCCGGTGCCTTGAAATCGACGCCGCCGACACGGTGAACCAGTCTCTCGCCGTTGACTTCATGGCGAAGGCGGAAGCGAGGTTCGTCACATGAGCAAGCCTTTCGAGAACGTCCGCAAGCCACTCGCGGTGTCGTCGATAGCCCAACTCGGCCTGAAGATGATACACCGCCTCTCCGGCTGTACGGACGAGGAGGTGCGCCGCGCCCTCCAGTCGGCGTACAGCGACTTCTGCCGCCTCACGTCCTGCTTCACGAACACGCAGGAGATCGAGATCGAGGCAGGCGAGACGGAATACCCGGTCGTTCCCTACACGCCGGAGTGTTTCGTCGATTCGGTCACGAGCGTCGCGCTCGACCGCCGCATACTGAAGGCCGAGCGTGACTATGCGATTGCGACAGGCCCCGTCGTGACGGTCACGCTCGCCGACAGGCTCGTGCCGGAGGAATACACGGAGGCGCAGTTTGCCGCGCGCCCGGAACTCGTGTCGCGCCGCGACGAGAAGCCGATTCTCCGCGTCACCGCAATCGAACTGCCGCGCCTCAACTCCGAGCGCGCGCCGCGCTGGTTTTACGACAAGTACGGCGAGGCCGTCGTCGCCGGAGCGTTCGTGAAACTCTTCGGCATGACGAACAAGCCGTGGACGGACGGAGTGCAGGCCCAGCACGAACTCGTGCGCTGGGAGAACTACGTCACCGAGGCGAGGCTTCGCGGCATCGCCGACGGGCATTCCACAAGCGGGTGCGGCGCGTTGAACGCGCTCGACACCAGCGGACTTCTGTGAGGTGAGCCATGTCCGCGATTACCATCATTCCAGACTTCGAGAACAAGACCGCCAAGATCACGGGCGTCGCAAGCGCCGGGGAGAAGGTGGAGGTCACACTGAAGAATTGTTCCACGCAGAACACTTCGACGCTCCGCCTCCGCGTCCTTTTCATGAAGAAACTTCTCGCCGTATTCCCCGTCCCGAACGAGGACGGCACGACCGACGACGCCTTTACGACATCCGGCGACGACCTCGTTTGCACTTTGAACCTCTGCACCGAGCAGGCGTTGAAGACCTTCAGGCGCATCCCCGAACTGGACGTCATGTTCATTCTCGACGATCCCGCGACGTCCGTTCGCCAGATGTACTTCCGAGACTTCCACACGCTCCTCGGCTGGCCGCAGGACGTGGCCGACACGCCGATTGACCTTGCGAACTACAAGGACAGGATCGCCGCGCTCGAAAGCGAGGTCGCCGACATGAACACGCAGTTGTCTGACGCCGTGGGCGAGATCGGCCAGCAACTCGACGGGAAGGTTGACAAGGTGGAGGGCAAGGGCCTCTCCACCGTTGACGTCACGCCGGAAATCCTCGCCGGATTCGCAAGCGAGGAAGCGCTCTCGCGCCACGTCACGGACATGGAACTCCACCTCCGCTCCGGCGAGCGCATCCTCTGGAACGGCAAGGTCAACACGGCGGAACTCGCCGGGAAGCAGGACATCATCGTGTCCGGCGGCTATCTTTACGTTCCTCGCGGCGGCGACGCCACGCCCCAGCGGTATCACCGCGCGCAGGTCGTCTTTGACGGCGAGATCAACACCCTCGTCCTCGACATCAGCCCGGAGCAGTTCATCTTCGAGAACGGAACATTCACGGAGGCCAGCGAATGAAGCACATCTTGACAGCACTTCTCGCGCTCGTCGCCACGGCCACGTTCGCCGTGACGTTCGCGCCGAAGGAATATGTGGATCGCATGGACGAGACCAACAGGGTCGTCATGGCCGAATACGTCGATGCGGCCATTGCGCCGCTCTGCTCGAAGGCGGCGCTTGCGAGGTACATGCCGCTGGAGGGAACCAACACGGCGCATTTCACCGTCGGCACCATCCGTTCCACGTTCGGCCACATCGACGAACTGGAGATCGGCGCCCTGCTGACGCTCGGCTCGTGGAACTGGCTGAACGTGAACGGCGTGACGATCACCGCATACGGAGATTCGCGCTACATCAGGCAGACTTCCATAACCAACGTCGTGAAGAACGTCGTCAATTCGCTCGACATCAAAGGCGGCGGAATATCGCAGGAGGAACTTCTGCCCTTCGGCTCGAACATCGCGCACTCCGTGATGATGTCGGTCGTCACGAACAATCTGCCGAACCTCACATGGGATTCCAAGCTGAACCTCGCGTGGAAGAAGTCTGCCGAGGGCGGGTGTTTCTACGAGACGGCATACTCCAACGTCAACGTCATAGTCACGGGAGAATTGAGACGATGAAAAAGGCACTTGCAATTCTGTTCGTGGCCGCGTCCGTCGCGGCCCTTGCCGCCAAGAAGGCGCCGCCGCTCTCCGGGCCGATAGCGTCCGACATCCGCGACAGCAACATGGTCGAGTACGTTCTGGACGGCGACGCCTTCAGGCCGAAAGGCGTGGACGCAACCGTTCGCGCGCCGGGCCGCCTGCCGTCGCTGAAGGCATTGGCTCCGTCGAACGCAAGCGTCAGGGTCGTCGCCATCTACGCCAATCTCGTGAACGCGGCCGAAACGAACATCAACGGCACGGCGTATGTCGCGTCTGACGTCTATTGGACGTGCAACTGGGACGCGACGGGCTACCATCCGTTCCTCCGCTACACATACGTTGGCTCGCCTACGTACCCGGTATGGCAACGCGCCATACAGGACGAGGCCGTGAACATCGGCAACGGCGAGGTCGGCGGCGTCGAATACGAATACCTCTGGTACGGGCGTTGCTGGATCGAGAAAGGCGTCTCGCCGTACATTCAGGTTTACATCGATGACACGGACTACGACGGCCCGGAGGGAAAGACGGCGCAGTACGACATAGCCGTTCCAGCCGCGACGCCCGGAAGCAAGTGGCAGTATGTCATGGTGGACGAAAACGGGAACGTCGCGCCGTCGAACGTCCTCTATACGATTGCGCAGGCCGTCACCACGGAGAACGAACTCATCGTTGCCCGCGAGGCCGCAATCGTTCAGTCGAACACCTATGCGTCGGCGTCGAAGGTGGTGGCAGACCTGACTGCCGCAATCGTTGACAACGCGATCACGATCTATCAGGACGACTACGTTTACTCGCTCGGCGAGACCGTTTCCGTCTCGACGAATGCGCGGTGCCGCATCTACCGATTCGACGCCAAGCAGGGAATCTACAACATCGACGGCATCGACTACGACGCAAGCGACGTCTATTACGGCTTTACGGAGGACATCGGCTCGCTGACGCCGGAGGCGAAATTCAAGGATTCGCTCGGCGGCGACACGATAGACTGGGAAACGATTCTTGCAGACCCGTCCGTTCCGCAGAGCCACACCTTCGAGCATGGTGGCGACGTGTACGCTTACTGCTACAAGATGCGCATCTACATTCCTCACTCGTACAACGCGGCGTTCATCAAGGTGTTCACGGAGATCACTGCGCAACAGGGCGACGGCTCCGTTATCGACATCGTGAATGGCGTCCGCGACGGCTTTACGGGAACCGTCACCTACGGCGAGACGACGATCAATTTCGTGGGCGGCCTCGCAATCGCGCCGGGACACTAACGGGAGGGAAGGACAATGACAGAGATTGTCGATCAGATGCGCACATGGACGGCCTACATCGGCGTCGCCTCGGTAGCCGTGCTTCTCGGCGCGCTGTTCGCCGCATGGATGTGGAAGCACGTCTGCTATTCCATGAGGAAGTTGCAACGCGAAAAAGGCATCGGCGCAGTCATCGCCATCGGCACATTCGCGTTTGGCATGTGGCTCTACGGCTCCGTGAAGTTCGTTGCGCCCTTGGAGAAGGTCGAAGACACCGTGACCGAAAACGGCGTTTCGTTCGCGTGGTCGTACCCCGGCGAAATGCCGGGCGACACGTCGTTCATCATTGAATACGCGCCGACGAACAGCCCCGATGCGTGGCAGGAACTCGGCGTCACGTCCAACACGAGTTTCGAGGCTTCATTCGCAAACGCGCAGGAGTACAACTACCGCATCCGCGTGGACGTTCCCGATACGAACGTGGTTGACGTAGTGGGCATCACGCTTTATGAGGTCACGGCGTCGTCCGGCGACGTGAAACTCCGCTGGGAGGCGTCAGGCGGCAACACGAACCAGACGATCCACATCCTCTACCGGTACAAGACGAGAGACGCAATGTGGGTGGAACTTGCGGCGATTGACGGCGCGACGAACATCACCGTGAACGGCTTCTTCATCGACCGCGACACCGAATGGAAGGTCAACACGCAAGGAGTTGATAATGCCGAGAACGAAGACAACTAACGCGATTCGCATCCTGTTGGTTGCGGCGGAGTTTTCGACGCTCTTGTGCGGAGCCGAAGGCGTCCGCGCAGCCGACATCACCGTGACGAACATCAACTCCAACGTGCAAACGCTGAAGCAATGGCGTCGCCAGTACGTCCTGCTTTCCGATTTCGGCGAACTTGTCGATCCGTCCGGGACGCTCATATCCCATGCGCGTGGCAAGAACATGGAGATCACGGCCGAGAGCCTCACGAACATCACGGCGGCGGCGTACTCCGGCATGACAAACGGCCTCCAGCGCCTCTGGAGCGTCACAAACCAGATTCCTGAACACGGCATCATCCTCGGCCTGACGATGAATCCGGGCGTCGGGCGCACGAACATCTGGTTTCATGCGGCGGCGCAGTCGAGCGACGGCACGAACGACGTTGCGTGGTACTACTCGTCCTACGCGCTTTCCGCAATGCCACACATCCAGCGCCGCTACTACGGCGAGACGCAGACTACTTTCGTCGAGGGCGAATGGATAGACTGGAAGAACGACAGCATCACGACAAACGGCTACCCCAACTGCAAGCGCGTGAAGTTCGTCCGCCCGGAGTTCGCGCGCGGCGTGACGCTTGTGCCGAATCCCCACGCCAAGATCGGCTCGCCGAACGGCGGATTCGACTTCGGCAACGCCGTCGTGACAGTCAACGGGCGGCTCACGTTCACGGGCTACGTGACGAACGGAACCAAGAGAATCTACTTCGACAACGGAGTGAACAAAGGGGAAGAAGACATCGAGGAGGACGTACCATGAAAACGCTCATGCAAATAGCGGTCGCGGCCATTGCCGCTCTCGCCGCCGGATGCGACGAGAGCAGAAGCCAGTCGCTCGCCGCCGCCAAGGAAAGCCGGTTCGTTGACGCCCGCATCACCGCTCTTGAGGAGCAGGTGCGCGAACTCGTGAACAGGCAGAGGACAACCGACCTCGAATCGCTGGAGTTCCAGCGCGAAAACGCGCGCATCCGGGAGGAGCGCACCAAGCATACCGCCGCCGTGAACGAACACAACAAGTGGTATGCAGAGGCGCAGAAGAAGTACGGCGCGCTCGTGTTCGTCGGCTACGACACCAACACGGCCACGCGGTGCTATCGCCGTTGCGACGGCGAGATCATCCGCCACAAGGCGCCGAAGGACATGAAGATCGAGACGCCGAAGCGCCGTCGCTTCAACAGGAGGGTTTCGCAATGAAGGCATTTGTCTTTGCCGTCGCGGCGCTGGCCGCCGCAGTCGCTCTGGCCGCTCCCACGAAGTACGACCAGTTGGCGACAATCGCCGGACGGGCGCGTTGCATTTCGCGCGTTGCCGAGGGCAACCTTGTCATCGAGACGTGGAAGCGCGGCAACTACGTCTGGGCGAACACGAACGTCCAGCGCAGGGTCATCAGCGCCCGGCAGACAAACACCTTCGAGGATCGTCTGGAGGCCATGCGGCTGAAGGTCGATGAGTGGCGCGCCGCCGCCGAGGCCAACGAGGCCGACGCCAAGGTGACGAAAGACGTCCGCAAGGCCGTGAAACGCGCCGAGAAGAATATATCGAAGATCGTCAAGACAATCGAGCAGGCCAGAAAAAAGGCGACGAGCGAGGAGGAAACCGCTCTCTACGACTTGCTCATAGGGCTTCTGGAGGTGACGGACGATGAATGACCCCATTGCAGACAACCAGACGGAGAACACGATCACGATCCTTCTCACGGGGAACGCGACGAATGAAGTGCGCGACCGCGCCACAGCCGCGCTCCTGTCTGGCTTGCAGAAACTGGGAAGCACCGTTTCTGAAATGAAGTCAAACCTATGGAAGCCAAGCGACCTCATGCGTTTCTTCGACGAGCAACACCAGCGCAAATGCGCGGAATGCCCGGCGAAGAAGAAGGCCGAATCGCCCGTCCCCGCCGACGGCGGCTGGCGCGAAGTGGCGATGCTTCTGCTGAAGTACGGCGGCTGGATCATCATCATCGTCGGCGCGATCTGCGGCGTGAAGGTCAATCTTTAGTCAACAACAAAAAAACAAAGGAGCAAACCATGAACGTAAGCAAACTGAAGATCGTCTGGAAGTATCTCACGGGCGGAATGGGTTCCGTCGCGGACTACCTTCTCGACCTTCTCAACACGGCACTCTCGAAGATCGACGGCTCCAGCAAGATAAAGTTGCAGGCCGTCCTCAACACGGCGGAGCATGTGCTGTCGGTTCTCGTCTCCCTCGAATGGCTCTGCCCGACCAAGTGGCAGACCTCCTACAAGAAGACGATCATCGCCGTCGGCACGGTCATCGACGCGCTCAAAGACCTCACCATCACGGCGAAGGAACTGGAGAAGGTTCGCGACGACTTCGCAATCGCCGTCGAAGCGTGGAAGTCGCCCGACGACGATACGTGCATCGACTGCATCGACGCCGATTGCGACGACTGCCACATCTAAGCGGATTTGCGACGGCGCGGTTTGGTTAGCGCCGCGCCGCCGCTTCAGGAGAACACGGAAATGAAAAACACGATAGCGAGTTTCAAGAAGGCGCATCCCGTCATGGGGTGGTGCAAGATGCCGGAGCGTCCGGCGAAACTGCCTGCGCTGAAACTGGGAAAACTCGACGTGCCGGAGTACGTTGACAACCGCTCGTACTGCACGGAGGTCGAGGATCAGGGCGCAAAGCCGTGGTGCGCGGCATATACCGCCGCCGCGTTCGCCGAGAACGTCCTCTGGCGCCGCGACGGTCGCATCAAGCAGATAGAGCCGGACTGGATTTACAAGTACGCCAAGGCGCACGACGGCGATCCCGACGGCGACGGCACGACGCTCGACTGCGTTCTCGCCGCGCTTCTCGACAAGGGCGTGTTCGACAGGAAGACGTGCAAGTTGCGCATGGTGGGAAGCAGTTGGCTTGGCACCGACATTCAGGACGTCAAGGCGGCGATCCACCGCTTCGGGTGTTTTCTTGGCGGGTTCAACATCACGTCCGAGTGGTACGAACTCGCGAAGGACGGACGCACGAACGTCCGTGGCGAGAAGGCGCAGTCCTACGGCGGACACGCCGTTCTCGTCTGCGGCTACAACCCCGGCGGTGTCTGGATCGAGAACTCCTGGGGCAAGAAGTGGGGTGTTGGCGGATTCGGCTTCATCGAGTGGAAGGCGTTCCGCGAACAGTTCATGTACGGCACCGTACTCACCAACTGTCTGAACGGATTCAAGTGACATGAAAAAGATACTCGCAATGGCCGCGCTCTGCACGGCGCTTACGGGGTGCATGAACCTCTGGACGCGCAACCCGTTCACGGACACGGAGATCACCTCCGTGTACCAGTCTTCCCGCATGATGGTCGGAGGTGCGGTTCTCGTCGCGTTCCCGCAGGCGATGAGCGACTGTCCCGGCGTCGGCGGATTCATGCTGGAGAACATTTTCACCATCCCGCTCGGCTGTCTTGTCTTGTGCGACGCGGCTTGCGAGGCTGTTGCCGACACGGCGTTCCTGCCGTTCGACTGGCCCATGTCCGCTTACCGAAGGAAAGAAGAGGAGAACCGTTGCCATGAATAAGATTCTTGTTGCAGTTGCGCTCTGCGCGGCTCTTGTCGGTTGCAAGTCCGCATACAAGGGCGGCAAGGTTGTCGAGGGGACGGATGCGTTCGTTGGCGTGAACATGCCGATAACCGACGGCGTGATGCAGTTTGAGATGCTGAACTATCTGTCCGGCGCGCGGTTTTCGTTCGACCGCAACGCCCGGATCAAGTTCAATTACAGCGTCACGAACACCACGTCCTTGTGCGGCATCTACACGTCGCACACGGTAAAGCACATGTCGGCCACGTTCACCCCCACGATGAGCGAGGCCGACACCAACGAGACTGTCACCGTTGAAGCGGAAATGAGGTGAGCCGAATGTCAACGGCAATAAAGATAGATTCTTTCGGCGGCATACAGCCCCGTCTCGACCCGACGTCGCTTGGCGATTCACAGGCGACGCTGGCGAAGAATTGCCGTCTGCACACGACGAAACTCTGCCCGATCCAGCAGGCGCGGAACGTCACGGACTTCCCGATCCGGCTGGAGGGCGGCCTAACGGACGTCGCCTACGCAAAGACGATTGCCATCTGGTCGCGCGGCGAGAAACTGCGCGACGTCATCGCGTGGCCGGGCCTCGTGACCGTGGCGCCGTCGAACATCCGCGCCGACGAGCGCTTCCGCCTGTTCGTGACGGGCGACACGGGGGTGAGCGACGCGAACGGCGAAAACCAGCCGTGCGCGCTCGTCTCGTCCAAAGACGGAAAGACCTACGACCGCCACCGCATCTTCATCACGGTTCCCCCTCCTACGACTGTGACAGATTCCGTGCCGTTCGCCGACCTTGACATATCGAACCTCCGCTACGCCTACTTCTTTCAGACGTGGGTGGATGAGTACGGCTACGAAAGCGGCATGTCGCCCGTCCTTACCGACGCGCTGGGGAATATGGTCGAAGTCCAGTACAACGACGGAGATTCTGTCACGTGGAGCGGCGTCGCGGCGGCTGAAATACCGTCCGGCGTCGTTGCGCGCCGCCTGTACAAGACAATCGCCGGATCGAGCGAAGATACGGATTCCATCAAGTTCGTCATCGAACAGAAGATGGTCGCTGGCTCCACCAACTTCCCAGACTACCCGAACATCATAGTCAAGGACGAGGACACGGGCGAGGTGACGTCGAGCATCACGTCAATTCCCGTCGATCTCGTCTGGATGACGACCATGCCGGGAAACTTCTACGTCGGCTTCCCGCGCTCGAACCCCCGGCAGATTTGCTTTTCAGACGTGAACCTCCCGACGTCATTCCCGGACGCCTACAAGTACTCCATCCGCGACTACGCCGTTGGCATCGCCGTGGCCGGAAACACCGCGTTCGTCCTCACGAAGGGCTATCCGTGGGCGATATCCGGCTCCGACCCGAACGGCATGACCGCCGCGCAGATCGTCAGCGAGCAGGCCTGCGTGTCGGCTCGCTCCATCTGCACGTTCGAGGGCCGCGTGTACTACGCCTCGCAGGACGGCGTGTGTATGCTTGCCGAGGATTCGCTCACGTCCACCGTGATCACTCGCGCTTATTGGGACAAGGCGTCATGGTCGCGCCTCAACCCGTCCTCCTGCATGATGAAGAGTTATGACAACGCGCTCTTTCTCTGGTTCACCCTGAAGGACGGCTCGCATGAAGCCTACGTCATAGACTTCGACGTGGGCGGCAACCCGATCATATCGCTTCACGACGACCATGCGTCGTGCGCGTTCACCGACGTCGAAAACGACAAGATTTATTTCGTGGGGGTGTAGGCAATGGCTCTTACGGCTCTTACAAGAAAGCGCATCGGCATACAGGAGTTCTCTCCGGCGGGGAACGGGACGATCCACCGTCTCGGCCTCACGCAACCCGCGCACTTCACGAACTACACCGTGACGAAGCGCTGGGTGGGGAACATATCGATAGGCTACGGACTGTACCATTACAGGGGCTACGTAAACTTCACGGCGTCGATTACGGTAAACGGAATCACGATCACGACTTCCGGCCAGTTGAAGGGGCCGGAGGAAATGATGCAGTCCAACGCCCAGCGGTACGCCAACAGCACGAATCCGTCGAACATAGAACTTGTTGTCGGCAACTGGTACGACATGTCAGGCGGTTCCGTCGCACGTGGGCAGATCGTCACATACGACGAGACGTACTACGCGCTCACGCTGTCGGCGTCCACAACGCCAGTCGGCGGGAAGCAAGTCGGCAACATCGCCATCTACAACGCCGACACGGACGAACTTCTCGCAGGCTCGACGTCCAGCGCAACGGCGTCAGGCACGAGGCAGTACAGCGCGACAATCGAGACAACCGCGACATCCGCTCGCTTCAAGGTCGTTGCAACCGCCGTCGTCGGAACGACCACTACAAGCCAGAAGAACTGGCACGCCGCGTATTTTTTCGACGGGATTACGGCGAACGGCGCGAACGTGGCCGATTCAAGCATAACGTTCGCGAAATCGACCGCGACCTACACGCTCACCGTCCACGACAACACCACGCCGTTTGTCGTCAACTACGGCTCGAAATACGCGATCAAGGTGGATAAGGCGGCGAGCGCGAAGTCGTCCACCGTCTCTTACAGCCGCAAGCACTCGACAGGCAACTACGTCACGACGACGATTTCGCCTCTCTCGCTCTCCGGGAGCGGCACACTCTACGTCGAATCCGGCCAGACGATCTCCATTTCCGCGACCGCCGCAGACGGCTACGTGTTCCATACGAACGCGGTCACGTCCTCTGAAGGCGGCTACGGAAGCATCAACGGGAACGGCACGACGTCTGTCAGCGGCACGAAGACGTGTTCCGCCGCGACGACGTTCACGATCAGCGGTACGCAGTTCCTCATCACGCCGCAGATCGCCACGTCCGGGCAGACCTCTTGGGGAACGCCGACGATCAACGGATCGTCCTCGTCGGTAGTCCTGAAGCCGAACACGACGTACACGCTCGGCTTCACGTCCGCGACGTCCAGCACGCTCGCGGCAGTCGTGAACTACTGGAGCATCAGCGGCTCCAACTACACGACGTCGTTCACCACCGGGAGCGCAATCACCTCCAACATCACGGCTTACCTCTATCTTCGGCAGACGAAGTGGCAGTTGAACGTCGCAAACGGTACGAACTCGTCTTGGGGTTCCGTGTACCTCGGCGACAGCGGCACGAACACGAGCGGCTGGTATGCGGACGGCACGAGCGTGAAGGTGCGTTTCGTCTCGGCCATGTCCGGCACGATTGCACCCTCGGCGTACCAGATAAACTACAACGGCACGACCACCTCCTGCTGGAACACGGCCACGATCACGACCGTAAATGCCTCGCTCACGGCCACGATGTACCTTCGGCAGACGAAGTGGCAGATGGGCCTCGCCTACGGAACGTCCGGCACGAGTTCTTGGGGCGAGATCGCGTTCAAGCGCCACGGCGATTCGGCGTGGACAACCGGGACTTCCAGCAAACTCTATGTCGGTACGGGCGACCAGATCGACCTGAAGTTCACGCCCGATTCGTCGCTTGCATCGACGATCCACCCGCAGATAGACCATTGGACGTTCCTCATGCAGACGTCCTCGCCTGCATCCGGGAGCGACGGATCGTCGAGCGTCACGGTCACGCTCGGCGAAGTGTCGGCCAACTTCACGGCCTACGCCTACCTTGCGTCGGCTTGGCGCAAGGTGACGATACAGCGTTCAGATTCAGGCGCGGCGGCATGGGGCAAGTTCTACCTCGGCACGAGCGGCACGACCACGACGGCTTACTATGCGCCGGGCACGACCATCACAATGCGTTTCGTGCGCGACACCTCCTACGACCTGAAGGAGCGTCCGCAGGTAAACTCCATCGCCGTCGGCACGGAACGCACCATATCCGGCGCGGACGGGACGTACTCGTACACCTACGCCCTGCCGTCGAACGTCAAGACCGACCTCACGATCTCCTGTTCGGCGAAGCAGACGGCGTGGCCCGTCGCCGTATCGAGCGGCGGCAACGGCACGGTGACGGCGCGGCGCATCGCAATTTCCTCCGGCGCCGTCGTCGCGTCCGTCACGACTTCGGGGACTGCGGCCAGCACTATCTACCTCCGCTCCGGCACCGCCGCCGAATATCTCGCCCTTTCGCCGTCGCCAGCCGAACACTACCAGTTCTCGGCATGGACGAAGAACAATCTCGCCAACTACGGCACGGGCGGCGCGAACGTCCAACTCGCAAGCGCGGCGAACGCGACTGTCGCGGCCTCGTTCGTTCGCAACGATTTCCGCATCACGGGAACGAGCGACGCGCCCACGGTGTGCGACGTGTACATGCAGGACACGGCGCAGTCGAGCGCCTACTACCTGAAGACGGTGACGGCAAACCCCGTCGTAATCTGCAAGATCAAGGCCGCCTACGCCGACCAGTACAAGGTCGCGTCGTTCTCCGTCGGCTCGCAGGACGGCATCGAGCCGCAGTACAACGCGGCGGCTAACCTCTACTACGTCGAGGTCGCCAACAGGAGCGACGTCACCGTGACGGCGCACGTCGTGCCGACCTATTTCAACCTCACCGTCGATGTCGCGCCGGGAAACAGCGCCGACTTCGGCACGGTGATCGTCTCGGTGAACGATCAGGAACTCGCAACGGGCGGCTACTCCGGGCGGCTCCGCGAAGGGTCGCACGTCTCAATCGTGTTCTACGAGAAGTACGGCGGACGCGCGGTGCGCATCCAGCCGTCCTCGCAGATCGCACAGCCCGTGCAGACGGATTCCTCAATCGAGTTCGACATGCCGTCCGCGAACTGCTCCGTCTCGCTCACGCTTGGCGCGAAGGAGAAGTATTCGCTCACCGTCGGCGTCGTGAACCTTGCAGGCGGCGAGGCGGCAAACATCCCCGGCACCGTCCGCGTGGCGTCTCGCACGTATCCGAACATCGTGATCGGCTCTACGGGCGAAGATGGCGTGGCGAAGACGTTTCAGGTTTACAAGGGCGAGGAATACGCCCTCGTAGTGTCGCCAGTCAGCGACTACCTCTCGCGGCGCTATGCGTTCACGGGATGGCGCGACGGATCGTCGGCCATTCCCGGCGCGACAGACACGACGCTCAACGTCATCAACGATTCCGCGTCCGCGCTCGTGCGCTACGCATCGTACAACGCGCGCAGCAACGGCACCATCACAATCGAGTACGCGAAGAAGGACGGCGAGACAATCACGGCCATATCCGCAGACGAGGCGAAGTACCTTCTCGCCATCGACAACACGGAAGACAAGTACGACGCGACGCATTGGCTTGTCGGCACCGACATCGAGATCGGCTACACGGTCAACGGCTCGGCATACGACGAAGACGGCGACGCCTACAAGTGGACGCCCGTTCAGGTTGACGTCGCGCTCGTCGGCGACGACTACGCCACGCCGAACGCGACGTGGGACGACGGCGTTCTCACGCAGAACGGCTCGTTCAGGATGCTCGGCAACATGAAGGTGCGGCTCGTCCTCACGCAGACGCACGTTCCGGGCTACACGGCAATGCGCGTCGGCCTGCGGCTATCGACCACGCTCATGGGCGAAGTCAGCATCTTCTCAACGGAAATGGACGCCTACACCACGAACGCGGAAGGCGCAATGGCTCTCGTCCAGAAGGAGAAGAAGGCCGTCATCATGGCCGCGCCCCGTCCGGGCTACGCCTTCGCCGGATGGTTCACCTACGCCGAGGGCGTGTGGACTGCCGTTGACGGCGCGAAGGCCGTTTACGAGATCGACTACGTGACGTCGCCGATGACGAAATACTACGCGCAGTTCGTCGCGTCCACCGTCTCGAACGTGAAGGAGTGGAACGGAAACGCATCCGTCGCTAAGACGTGCGAATGGCAGTCGAAGGTGTACGTCGGCTCGCAGTTCTTCAACCTCACGTGCTGTCGCGTGTACGCGGACGCATACCCTGTCACGCTGAAGGTGTTCATGTCGTCCTCGCCGGACGGCATATTCGGCGACAACGCGCGTACTACGGAGGTCACGATCACGAACCAGAACGCGCGGCGCCTGCCGATGCTACGCCCGGAGAAGTACTTCGCGTTCCGCGTGACGGGCTACGCCCGGATAAACCACGTCGGCATCGCATCGAGCATGGAGGCGCTGAAGTGAGCCGCTTCAACTCAAACATCAGCGTCCTCGGCATCGCGGAGCCGAAGGTCCAGCAGGCGATCCTCAAGCTGCTGGAGAACTCGCTCTTCCAGAATGAGCTCATCAGGAAGACTTGCGACGGCCTCTCCGAGCAGATCCGCCGCGTCCGTCAGAAGATCGCGTCGGACGAGAACGTCGCGTGGGCGCACGTCAACGTCCGCCTCGACGGCTCCTCATTCCCGATGCGCGGGCTCGTGAGCGACGCATCTGCTTCGTACAACGTGAACGTCACGTTCATGAACACGACGGAGACGGCAAGGACGTGCCGCGTGAACGGGGCCGCCGTGCCTCTCGCCGGAGGGGACGGTGCCGTCGCGTCCGCGACGGTTGACGTGCAGGGCGGAGGCACGTTCACCATCGACAACGCGGAAAGCTCCGTATCGGTTTTCGTAAGGATTTGGAGGTAGGTCATGAGCATCGCATCGAACACGCGGACGCAGTACTCCCAGCAGTCCGTCATACACGGACAGCCCGGCTTCTATTCGTGGGTGACATACGAATCGGCGCCGGACAAGGGCAAGACGCAGGCGGCAATCGCGGCGAACTACCAGACGGCGGCTGAAAATCAGTACAACGACGCAATCGGCGGCTTGCAGTCGCTTCTCCAGTCGCTCTCCGGCGACAACGCGAACTCCACCGTGTCGAATACGACATCGAGCCTCATGGACGTGTACGGCTCCCTCGGCGGGACGCAGGACACGCTTCGCGGCTACGCCAACGAACTCGGTGCGCTTCACAGCACGATCGGCCAGATTTCAGACAACGTGAACCCGGTGTTCTCGGCGCTCACGGGCATCAGCGGAAACCTCTCCGGCATATCGTCGCAGTTGAACGGCAACTACGACGCCGTTGACAGGATTCTCCAGACGCTCGGCGGCATCGGCGACAACCTCTCCCCGCTCGCCACGAACGGCGCGGACATTCAGGACTACCTGACCTCCGCGACGGAAAACGCCCAGCGCATCAACCAGTTCGCGCGGCAGGCTGCGGACGCGGCAGGCGGCATCACGAATCAGGTGAACGCCGTCAACGCATCCGCCGACAGGATCACGAACATCGCCGACGAGTTGGGCGGACTTTCCCCGCTCCTGCAAGAGTACGGGCAGTCGATGTTCCGCACGGGCGGCGGCCTCATCGACTACGGGCAGGGCTTCCTCGACCAAGCGCAGGCGCTGATGAACATGGACGCCTCCGGCGGCGGCCTCATCGGCGAGTACATCAGCGCGATCTCCGCAATCGACCCGAACAAGTACGTGTCGCAGGCGGCGGCTGACGTGACTGCCGCGTTCGCCAACCAGATGGCCCAGCAGAACCGCGAACTCGCCCGTTCCGGCGTCGATGCGGGATCCGTCCGCTCGGCGGCTCTCGCACAGCAGTTGGGGCAGGCGCAGGCCACGGCCACGGCGGCGTCGAAGTTCCGCGCCCGGCAGACGGGCAACGCGGAGCGCCTTGCGGCCATGCGCGGCGCGGCGGCTGACGCCAACATGCTCGCCGGGACGGGGTCGGGCATCGTCGGCGCCGGAATCTCGGCGCAGAACGCAGGCGCAGGCGCGATTGCGAACGCGGCGAACGTTCTCGCCCAGCAGGGTGCGCTCAATTCGTCTGCGGCAAGTGCGCAGGCGAACGCGGGGCAACTTCTCGCGGCGCAGGCGAACGCCTACACGAACGCCGGGCAGTTGGAGACGTCCGCTGGAAATCTCCAGTTGGGCGCGGCTGGCAAGGCGCTCGACAACGCGGCGCTCCGCGTCAACGCGGCGAACGCGCAGACGGGCGCGGCGAACGCGCAGACGAACGCCTTGCAGACGGCTATCGCCAACGCGAACGCGCAGGCGAACGTAGAGGGCAGACAGATAGACGTGCAGAACGCATGGCTTCAGGCAAACAACCAGCAGTTGCAGGCGGCGAATCTCCAGAACACCGTTTACGGACAGCAGATCAACGCGCAGAACTCCGTCACGCAGGCGGCGCAGGCGCAGATCAGCGCGCTCAACGGCGTCACGTCCGCAGAGACGTCGATGGTGAACGCTCGCGTCAGCGCGGCCACGGCGCTTGCGAACGCGCAGATGCAGGCGGCGGCCTACTATAACGAGCAGGCTTCAGACTGGGGTGCGCTCGCTGGCGCTGGCAATCTCATGAATGGCCTGTTCCCCTACGCGCAATGGGGTTCCGGCGCACGTAAATACTTCTAATCCACTTCAAACGCAAACTTCAAGACAGGAGGAAAAGTCATGGGCATGGCAGGAGGAGCCTACAAGGGCGACATGGAGCGCGCAAGACTGCGGATGCAGGCCGCGCAGATCGCCAACAGCCGCAGGGCGAAGTTGGCCCACGAACAGCACCAGAAGGCCGTACTCGCGGAACAGGCGAGGCAGGCCGACATGGCGGACGCACGGGCGAACCGCGCGCTCGACATTCAGGAACAGCGCAACAAGCCTGCGCCGGAAACGCCGGAGCGCCGTTCCCCAATATCTGCGTTCTCGAACACGGACATGCTCGCGGCGGCGCGGCAGAGGGCGCAGGACAGGCGGCTCGCCGAACTGGAGGGGCAGAACTCCGTCCTCGGCCAGTTCGAGCAAGTCGTCGGCATGGAGAAGCGTCAGCAGGCGGCGAAGAAGGCCCACGGTCAGGCGACGATGGCCGCGCTGATGAAGGTGGCGATGGCGAACGGCGGTCGTGCGCCGATGGCCGCGCTCAACTTCGCCAACAGGCAGTTCGGGTTTGACGGGAAGACGCGCGCAATCGGCGGCGCTGGATTCGCGGCGGACGGAACGTGGTTCGTCGATTTCCTGTCGAAAGATCAGAACGGGCAGTTGGCGCGCCAGACCTCGACCATGCCGCTTGAACAGCAGGGTCAGGTGTACTACGGGCAGGCCGGAATCTTCGACAACGCCGACCGCGCCGCGTGGCGCAAGCGCATGTTGGATTCTAAGTTCTCCACGCAGGAGGTGAACACCTACTCTGGGCTGAACGCGACTGCGCTTGAAGGTCTCGACGAGGCCGGGCTTCAGCGTCTCGAACAGGGATTCGTCGATCCTGCGAGCGGCGGCGACTGGAAGCGCGATCTCGCGTACCGCAAGCAGGCGCTCGCCGAGGCGAAGTTCGCGCAGGCGCTCGGCCAGAAGTCGCTCGACGCCGCGCAGAAGTACGCGCTCTACCACTTCAAGGACTTCGGCGCGCCTCGCAAAGCGACGCAGGAGGACGTGGACAACGGGCTTGCGAAGAACGTGGGCGATCCGTTCATGCCCACGCCGAAGATGCAGTTCGACGAGGCCGTGCAGTTCTACAAGGACAACATGGGCGGCGAAGACCCGGCGACGAGCGCCGATGGCCGCGATCCTTCTGTTGTGTCTTCGCCGCAATACGGACTTCGCAACGACGGAAAGACCTACAAGGGAACTGGTTGGCTCGGCGAACTGAAACTGCCAAATGGCGGTGTGGCGACAGAGTACACGATGCAGTCTGACGCCGTAAAAGACGCCGACGGGAAGCGAATTGACTTCCCTACGCTCGTTCCTACGTTGACGAAAGATGAAGTTGACACGATGGTAAATGACATCATTCCAAATAACAAGCCTGTGCCGGATGAGATTGCACAAAAAGCGGTTGACTTTGCAAGGATGCGTCTTGCGAACGGTATGAATGTGTTTGCGAACGACGGCAAGGCTCCTGCGAACGAAAACCAGCCAGACGTGAACACGAACCAGCCAAATGGGAACGAGCCGCCCCCCGGCGCGCCTGAACAGCCTGAACAGCCGGAGCAACCCTCACAGCCCGGCGGCGAGAACCAGCCGCCGATTCAGGCTGGCACGGTTGCGCCGCCTCCGGCGCCCGGCATCGAGGACGGCGGCGACATTCCTGTTTCCGTCGGCGGAATGGCAGGCGGCGAACAGCAGGGCGAACTTGACTTTGGCGGCGGCGGTGGAGCCGCGCCTGCCGAGGGCGGCGATGAAGGCGGCGGCGCTCCTGTCGATGCTGGCGGCGGCGAAGGTGGCGGTGGTGACGGTGGTGACGGCGGTGGCGGCGCGCCTCCGCCTCCGCCTCCGCAAGAGCAACCCGAAGACAATGGCAACGGCGGCATGGCCGCCGACGCGAACGGCGGTGCCCAGCAGTCCGGCGGCGGCATGTCCTCTGGCGCGAACGGCGGCAAAACCGAGGCCGAACTCGAAATGGAGCGCAAGCGCAAGAAGTGGCAGGGCCGCGTCCGGCGCAGATAAGACCTGAAGCAGAGAACCTGAAACCCCAAATGAAAACGTAAAGGACATACCATGAATCAGATTACGCCGATGATCGACAATTCCGGCACTGAATATGACATCCCGAACAACGAACTGAAAGACTTTCAGTCCGACATGGGTACTGGCGCGCAACGCCAGTACCTTTATCGCACCGAGGACGGGACGGACTACGCGATCCCGGAAAGCGAATCGAAGGACTTCCTCGCGGATTTCCCGAACGCCCAGCCCGTGCGGCGCTTCCAGTTCGCCGACGGCTCGACCGAGGACGTTCCGGCGAACGAGGTGAAGGCGTTCTTCGACCGCTACGAGACCGACGACAAGTACAAGGCCGACCGCGACGAACGCGATGCGAAAAAAGCCGAACTGAAGGCGAAGTTCGACAAGATCAACGCTGACGCCGATTCGCCCGTGTGGGCAGGCGTGAAAGAGGGGTTCAAAAGTTTTGGCCGCTATCTCTGGAATCCGGCGGAAGAGTACAGAAGACAGTTTGACAACGACAATATCGGCACCCAGATGTTTACGGGCGCCAACGACGCGGCCAACGCGCTTGTCGCAGGCGTCATAAAGATTCCGTCCGGGATCGAGAAGATGTTCGGCTTTGCGCTCGGCGGCAGAACCACGAAGGCCGGAAACTACTTCATAAACGACGCGCAGGGATTTGAGGCGGCGGTTGACCGCAACCTTCCGCAGAACAAGAAGGCGGAGTTCATGGACGGCGACGCGCTTGAATGGGCCAACAAGGTTCAGAACATGTCCTCCACGCTGTTCAACTTCACGCTCGCCGGGGGTGTGGGCGCGGCAGGCGCGCCTACAATCGTTGCAATAGATTCAACAGACGCCTACATCGACAACTACGACCGCGCAATCGCGCGCGGCGCGAAGCCGGAGGAGGCGAACGCGATTGCGACCGAAGGCTTCATGTGGAACGCGATTCTGGAGGGAACCCTCATCAACGGCGGCATCAAGCCCATGTACAAGGGCGCCGAGAAACTTGCGGCCACGCCGACAATCGACCTGACGAAGCAGACGTTCTCCGGCATCACTCGCGGCCTAACCGTCGGCACCCTGCGGAACTACGCAGCCAAGACCACGGGCCACATCCTCTCGACGGGCGCGATCATGGGCACCGACGCGATGGGTAAGGAACTCCTTCGGCAGGACGCGGACGGCGAGGAGCGCAACTGGACGAAGGTGTGGGAGGCTGGCAAGGGCGGCGGCACGGAGGGTGCGCTCATGGGCCTCATGTTCGGCACGGCGTCCGGCATGACCGCCGCAAGCGAGTTCCGGGCATACCACAAGGCCATGAAGAAGGCCTTCGGCGATCTCGCCATGAGGAACATTAACACGGCACAGGGGCGCGAAATGATGTCGAAGGTGAACCCCAAGGGCACCTACGACTTCCTGAAGGCGCGTGAAGACGGCGGCACTCCCAGCCGGAAGCAGGCCGACCGCATGATCCTTCCCGACAACCTTTCTGCCGCCGAAAGAGCCAAGATTGCCGACGACTTCCTGCGTGACGGCATCACGCCGGAGCGCATCAAGACCGAAATGGAGGCCAAGAAGCCCGGCCCGAAGGCAACCGACATCGAGGCGGAGGTGGTGGAACCCCCGAAACCCGCCCTTACGGGGCCGGAAACGGGCGTAGAACCGCCTGCCAAGACACCCAAGGGCGTAGAATCGCCGGAATCGGGGGCTGTGCGGCCCGTAGGCGCGTCCGAGGTGGCGAGGGTGGGCGAGACTACCCCCGGCGCGGAGAAGCCCGTAGAGGCCGTTTCTGGCGCGTCTGTGGAGGGGGCTTTGGCGGCAGGAGCCGAAAAAGCCGCCGTCAAGCCTGCCGAAACGGCCCCTGAAGTCCCGGAAGAAGCCCATTCGCCCGTGTTGAGCGGCGACGAGGTGCGGAAGACCATGCCCGGATATGACCCTAAAAACTGGCGCACACACGTCGATAAGAGCGGTTATGTGGCTCCGCGCATGGAAAAGCAGTTTCAGGAACTCCTTTCGACCCGCAAGGGCAAGGGGAACGGAGAGGTTGTTTTCCTCGCTGGAGGCAACGGGAGCGGCAAGTCAACGTTCGTGAGCGGCCTCGGCTCGACGCCGGACTTCATCGTGGATTCCACCCTTGGGAACCTGAAGACCGCGAAGAAGCAGATCGACGCCGTGCTGGCGAACGGACAGAAGCCAGTCATCGACTACGTTTACCGGGCGCCGGAAGAGGCTCTGGAGGGCGTCATGGAGCGCGTGGAGAACGGTGGACACGTTGTTTCGCCGCTCTCGTTCGCAGATTCCCACACGAAGGGAATCAAGAACCTGCGGTTGCTTGCGGACGAGTATGGTGATAAAATATCCGTCCATGTCATTGACGGCTCCGCCGAGGGATCGCCGGAGATAACTCTTGAACAACTTGAAGCGAAAGGAATACCAGACCATGCAGAAATCAGAAAACGGGCAAACGAAGTCCTCGGCCAGTATGGAGCATTGGTCGGTGACGGCGGGGCGAAAGGCCCTGCTGGCGGCGGCGGCGAAGTCAAAGGAGCGGAAGCGCAAAAAGGCGATGGAAAAGCGGGAATTGACCGAGACCAAGGGCGAGCGGATGGCCGAGAAGCGCAAGGAGAAGGCGGCGGCGCTGACAAGGGCGCAGTAGCCGTTGACCGAACGGACGTCCCGGACTGGCTCGACGACGACGGCGTTGCCGAAATCTTCAAGGCCCAGAACTACAACGACGGCTGGGGTTCCGCAGTAAGCGCCTTCTTCCGTCACCGCGTCAGGACGGACGAGAAACTTGCCGAGTTGCGCAAGCAGTACGCCGCCGAGACCGACGAGGCGAAGCGCAAGAAACTCAACAGCCAGTACAAGAAACGGATAAACGAACTTTGGGAACACCAGGGCGAGGTTCAGCCGCAGGACGAAATGCGCGACGCGGTGAACGCGATCATGGACAGGGAAGGTTCCGTCGCAAGCCAGAACCTCTCCAAGAAGGACAAGGCCCTGAAGGCGTGGAACCGCCGATACGAGGACGTGAAGAAACTCACGGGCGCCGTTTTCGATGAAACCGCCCTGTCGAACGGCGACCTCATGAAGTTCCGCAAACTTCACGAGAACTACGCCAAGGGCGAGGAAGGCGCCGCCGACGCGCTGAAGAAGTTCGTCGAAGAACACCAGCCTAATGAATCAGCCGGGCCGCTGAAGACCGACAAACCCGCCGAGGCCGAGAAGCCCGTCGAAGCGGAGAAGCCTGTCGCGACCGAGGCGCCGAAGGCCGGAACTCCTGCGCCGAAGAAGGACTTGAAGACCGCCGTTCGCGACCTTGGGAAACTCCGCGAAAGGCGGGACGGCATGAACGGCACCGCCTTTACTGGCGAAAACGCAGACGAGTTGCGCAAGGATCACGAGGCGCTTGCCGCAGAACTCGACAAGGAGATCGAGGCGGCGGAAGCGGAGATCGAAAGCCTGCGCGAGCCGACAAAGCCGATACCCCTGCCGGACAAGCCAATAAAGCCGAACCCGAAGAAGGCGGCGAAGATCGTTGGTGATTTCGTCGCCACAGACCCGACGCGCAAGGCGCTGACAAATCCGTACCACGACAAGAAGAACGGCGTCGTGGTTGCCACGAACGGCAGATTCATCATAGCCACGAAGCACGGTTTCGACCCGAACGCGAAGGAGCCGAGCGAACCGTACCCGAACTGGCAGATTGTCATCCCGAAGGAGAAAGACCTCACCGCGAGCATCAAGGTGAATCCCACGGAACTTGCGAAAGTCTGCCAGAACGCGATACGCCTTTCGCGCGCGATTGGGATCAAGCCCAGCGACGCGCACAGCACTCCGCACGTCATCCTGCGGAACTCTAACGGCGGATATTCGATTCTGGACGCGAACTACCTTCTGACCGTCGCGAAGGCGATGGAGGCAAACGGCATCACCGAACTGCGGACGCAGGACACGAAGGGCGAGCATGGCGTGACGAGGCCGCTGATGGCGAAGAACGCCGACACCACCATCGTCATCATGCCTTTGCGCGGCGGCGGACTTAGTTCCGTCGGACGAAAGGACAGCGCGAACGTCGCGTTCGACGGCCTCACCGGGCGCATCATCCGTGCGCCGGAACGCACGGATATGGGCGTCGGGAACCGCATGATGTCCGAGGAATGGCTGACTTCGCTCCGCGATGGCGTGGCGAGAGACTGGAAGCGCGCCGAGGCCGAGGCGCGGAACACGAATTTGTTCAAGATCATAACCGATGCGTGGAAGAACGGCGAGAAAGATCCCAGAGCCATATACAAGGGGTTCAACGGCGAACAGGATTTCGATTCTCTTTCGCCGGAGACCCAGAAGACTTTCATGGACTTCATCAACGCGGGATCAGAAGCGGAACTCGCACGGCAGATGTCTGAATACATAGCGCGGAGAATGCCGGATGTGTCCACGAACCATTGGATCGACAAAGACCCGAAGGAGATTGCGAAGATCGAGAAGCGCATCGCCGCCGAGGACGAGGTTGAATCGCTACTTATGAACGAGGACGAGGCGCGCGCCATGTACGGCATGGAGCCGAGAAAGAAAGCCGCGCGCGACGCTTCCATGCAGGATGTCGAAGAAGGCGAACGTCTCAAAAAGAAGAGCGACGAAGCGGAGGCGAACATCGAGAAGGTCAACACGGAGATTGGCGACCTCATCAGCAAGCATCTTCTGGCGCAGGGCACGGCGAAGAACAACGCCGACGGGCGCGCGATGAAGGCGAAGGCGAAGTCCGCGCTCGTTGACCGCCTTTCGTCACTCACCGACGAAGAGTTCGATTCAGTGAAGCAGTCGTTCAAGCAGACCATGCGCGACAACGGCGAGGACATGGACAGGGTTGGCGAGATTCAGGCGATCTTCAACGCCGAGACGGCCAAGCGCAACGCCAAGTCCGGGAAGCCTGCCGTGACCGAGGCGCCGAAGACCACGGCGGAGAAGGTTCCTGCCACGTCCGGGACGCGCAGGCGCATCACGCAGGCGTACAACAAGTGGATGGCGGCGGAAAAGCCGACAAAGGAGACCAAGGCGAAAATCCGCGCGTCAATCGAAAAGGCGACAAGCGGATTGACGGAGGCGCAGGCGTCGCAACTCGCCGATGCGTATGAGGCGTATTGGGAGGCGCACGTCAACGAGGCCAACGCGATCCGGGCAGAAAGGGCCGGAACCGTACATGCGGTGCAATGGCGCAAGGAGGCCGCGACCGAGCGCGAGAAGGCTGGCGCGAAAGTCCAGAAACTCATGGAGGACTTCGAGATCGAGATCGACCGCGACGGCACTTGGGTTCACAATCCCGTCAACGGCGCGAAGGCCGAGACGTCCGTGAAGCCTGCCGGGCCTGCAAAGGCGGAAGGCACGGCTAAGAAGTCCGTCACGGTCGAGAACGCGACGCCGGAAGACGTGGCGCAAATCATGGCCGACCGCTACAATCAACTCCACGCCAAGGACGCGAACCCGCAGAACGCCGAGCCGTCGAGGTACATGAAGACGGCTGAACTTCTGCTGAAGAACATCCGCGCCAAGAACGCCGACGCCCTCATCAGCACCGTCGCGAACGGCCTGAATCCCGGATCGCTCCGGGCGTTCGAGGTTCTGACGGGGATCAAAATGCCGCGTTCACAGCGCGACCAGCACATCGCAATCGACAAGTATTGCGGCATCACGCCGGAGGCGCGCGCGAAGATGGAGGCCGAGCGCAAGGCCGACACCGAGGCGAAGGCGGAGGCGGAGCGCAAGGCGACCGCTCTTGCCGATGGCGAACGCATCGCAAAGGGAACCCGCGTCAAGTTGAAGACAGGCGAGGTCACGACCGCGCAGAAACTTCTGGAGGCGGGATGGACGATCAAGAAGGCCAAGCGCGGCGCCGTCACGAACCTCCACCTCGTAGCGCCGGACGGTAGCGGCTACTTCAGGATCGACGGCAAGGCGTTCGAGTACATGGACGACTTCATCGCGAAACGCGCCAAGGACGGCGCGACGACCACGCCTGCAAAGGGCGACTTCCTTCCCGGCGGCGTCATCGAGGCGCGGCGCGCGCTCGAAGGCGACAACGGCAAGCCGCCGGACGGCTGGCGCTATCTCGCCACCCGCGACGGGAACTACGCCGTGAAGGTTCCAGACGAAAAGACGCTCCGCGACTACATCGAGAAGAACTTCGGCAAGATCGAGGGCGACATAGAATCGGGCGTCACGGCTGGCGGCAACCTTTACAACGTGAACGAGATTCTGCTGAAGATGGCCGGGGCGAGGAAAGAAGTCAAGCCCATGCACCAGACCGTGCGCGAGGCGAACGATTCGACGTCCATCACGCCGCAGTCGAAACTCGACACGTTCCGCGACTACGCAAAGTCCGTCGTGTCGCGCGACGGTGCGACGATTGCCGACGTGCGCGACGCCATGTACAACGTGGACGTCTGGCCGAAAGGCAACATCGACGAGACTGGCGTGAACGCGCCCGACATCTTCTTCGACCGCTTGCAGAAGATGATGAGCGACGCCTTCCGCGCCGACAGCCGCGCGCAGGGAATCGACGCGAAGTACCGCAAGGCCGAGAGCGAGGGCGAGAGGCAGGTTCTCGCCGACCAGTTCCGACAGTACCAGCGGCAGTTCGCCGACAACTTCCTGAAGACGCGCCGCGACGAAATCCTGAAGGCGTTCGACGAGATCGAACTGAAGCCGGGTGAGACCGTGGAGGACGCGGCCAAGCGCGAGGCTGGCGTCGAGCAGAAGTCCATCGGTGACGAGGCCAAGGAGATTGCAGACGACGTGGACGCGGCAATCGACGCAGAGGAGGCCGAGGGCGGCAACCCCGCCGCTCCGGCCAACGCGCCGCGCGGACGCGGCACGGGCGCGCTCCCGCAGGATCAGCCGAAGTCTCACGGCCCCGGAACAAAGGGGCGCAAGATCGTCACGCCGCAGACGTTCCTCCGCAGGGCGCAGGAACTTTTCCCGGACGTTGCCTTCCGCAGGAAAGGTACGGCTCGCATGAAGACATGGGCGGCGGCGCACTTCGAGCCTGCGATTCGCCTCATCCGGGCGAAGGACATGAACGCGATTGGCGACGTCTCGCACGAACTCGGCCACGACATCGAGCATCTGACGCGCTACGACGTGCCGAAACTTCCTGCCGTGAAACGCGACTTGTCAGACCTCGGCCACCAACTCTACGGCCCCGGAACGCCCAAGCCGCCGTCATATATTGGCGAAGGATTCGCGGAGTACGTGCGCGGCTACATCGTCAACGCGCCGAACCTCCATCAGGTTGCGCCAGACCTTGACGACTGGTTTAAGGGCGCGTTCAAGCAGAAGCATCCCGACATCGTGAAGAAACTCGACGAACTGCGCGACATGGTTCAGACCATGAAGGAGCAGTCTGCCGCACAGACCGTCGGCGGCTTCATGCGCCCGTCAACCGAGACGGTCACGAGGGCATGGAAAAAGACGCTCGACTTCTTCTCCGGCGAGAACTGGAACGATTCGGCGTCCATCATCCTGCGCGGCATGAAGAAGTCCGGCATCGCCCGGCTCTACCATTGGCAGGACGATTTCAGGAAACTGGAGGCGTCGAAGGACTACGCGGAGCGGCGTATGCTTGCGGACGTCATCAGCGACAAGATCGAGAACCACCCGTATATCTTCGCCACGATCACGCGCGGCACGGCAAGCCAGCGCGTCATGGACATGGCGCGTCACGGCACGACGTCGCTTCTCGGCAACAAGAAGACTGGCGAATCCCTGAAGGACATCTTCGCGGACTTCTCGCCTGCCGAACGCGACGCATGGAAGAAGTACGCGATTGCCAAGCACGGTATCGTGAACTACTTCGACAAGGGCCTCGACTTCGGCCTGCCGCGCGACGTGCTGGAGGAGGTGGTACAGCAGTACGAGACGCCGAAGTTCCAAGACGCGCTTCGCCGCTACACGGACTACTCGCACCGCATCCTGCATCTCGGCGTTGACGCGGGGCTTATCTCGCAGGACACCTACGACAAGATCGTTGCGAACCACCCGATCTACGTGCGCATTACGCGCCGCTACGCGCAGGACGGCGCCGGAACGCGGCAAAGCGGACAGGCGATCAACAGAAGGACGGGAGGGTTCGACCACATCCTCGACCCCATCGACGCGGCGCTCATGGATCAGGAGAAGTATCTCCGCGCCTGCTTTCAGGCGAAGACCCTGCAACTCATCATCAATGCGGGAGAGCGCGCAAAGGCGGAAAACATAATGTCCATCACGGCCAACGGCGGCCCGAACAGGAATAACATGAACCCGCAGAACGATGCGCACAACCCCGTCGGCGCGTACTGGCCCGTCCGCGTCCCGAACGCGCAGGAGGCCGTGAAGTTCTCGTCCGGGAAACTCGGCAAGCAGTTGTCGCAAGCCGCGCAGGACTTCGCCGCCGCGACAGGCGCAGACCCCATACCTCTCGGCGATTTCGTGAAGGACTTGACGGAGGACAACACATCGCTTCTGACGATCTTCCGCGAGAAGCCGTCCTACGGCAAGCACAATCTCGTTTCCATGTACGTGGAAGGCGAATTGCAGACCTACGAACTGCCCGACATGAAGTGGGCGAACATGCTCACCGACGTGTACGACAAGAGCGAGTTCAGCGCGCTTGAAAAGACTTTCGGTCTCGCAACTGCCGGAATCCGCCTCGGCGCGACGACGGTGAACCCCGGTTTCGCGATCCGCAACGGAATCCGCGACAGCCTGCACTCTGCCGTCATGTCTGAATCTGGCGCGCTTCCCGGCATATCCACGCTCAACGGTATGCTCCAGCAGTTGCTCGGTAGCGAGGCGGCTGAACTCTTTCGCGCAATGGGCGGACACATGAGCGATCTCGTCGGTATCACGAAAGAGCAGAAGTGGAACCACGGCGGCAAGGTCGCGCTTGCGCAGAATCCGCTCCAGACCGTCGGTGCGTATTCGCCGATAGACTGGGTGCTGATGAAGCCCGTAGTAAAGGCTTGCGCAGACGTCCTCTCGTTCCCGGAACTCGGGCCGCGCGTCCGTGAAATGTCCGGGGTCATGGCGAAGTGCCGCAAGGCCGGATTGAGCGAAGACGCCTGCGCGATCCTCGCCATGAGCCACGCGAAGGACATATCCATCGACTTCCAGCGCGCCGGGCGGCTGATGAAGCACATCAACCACTTCATTCCGTTCTCCAACGCCATGTGGCGCGGCACGGAGCAGACGGCGCGAAACTTCGGCTTGCTTCCGGCCTTGCCGCACCAGTTCGAGGACAGGAATCCGCAGAGGGTGGCGCGGAACATCGGGCGCGGCCTCGCCTACATCACGTCGTGGGTGACGGCGCTCGCCATGCTTGAAATGTCCGGCGACGACAAGGACAGGCGCAAGGCGTTCGAGCAGTCCGTGACGGAGAAATGGGAGTACGCGCATATCGGCGACTGGCGCTTCCCGCTCCCGTTTGAGTTGGGTTTCGTCTTCGGCGCGATCCCGAAGGCGGCGATCTACGAAATGTACGGCGACGAGGGCGCGATGAAGGAGTGCCTTGCGGCGTTCAATCAGGCCATGCCGTCGAAGTATGTGAACCCGGACACCGCCGTTGGGTCGATCTCGCTCTTCACGCCGTGGATCGGCCTACTGCGGAATCAGGACTATCGCGGCAGGCCCATCGTCCCGCAACACATCATGGACAACCGCGAGAAGCAGGACTGGTACACGCAGTACACGACCGAACTCTCCAAGAAGATCGGCGGTTTCGTCGGCGCGTCGCCTGCGCAGTTGGAATACCTTCTCGACAGTTATACGGGCGGCCTCTACCGCCGCACGGCGCTCATGGCCGAGAACATCGGCGACACGTCGCGGCTTCAGGAGGGGCGCGGCTTCTCCATGCTCGACACGCTCCGGGCGCGTCCGCAGGCGAACCGCCTCATCGAGGACTTCTACAACTTCGGCGTGGAGGGCAAGCGCAAACTCGGTTCCGGGACGATCTCGCTGGAGGAGTACGGCAAGTTATCCTCGCAGAACGGCGTCAAGAAGCAGTTGACGGCCAAGTTCGACGAAATGCGCGCCATCCGCGCCGACAAGTCGATGCCGCTTGCGGAGCAGGACAGGCGCGTGAACGAGGTCGCGGAGCAGGCAAACGAGATCGTGCGCACGTTCAACGCGCGCGACGACTACCGCCAGCGCGGAATCGCCTACGCGGCGTCTGCGCTCACGGGCAAGGAACTGTCTGAACTCGACGCGGAGGACAAGGAGAAGTACCTCGGCTTGCTGAAAGGCGTCTCGAAGGACGACATCGTGAACGCGCTCATATCGTTTGGCGGCGAACTCGTCCCCGTGAAGGAGTGCGGGGTCGAGACGTTCCACCAGCGGTGGAGCGCGCAGAACATCAATCAGCGCGTCGGGCGTCTTCTCATGCTCATGCAGGACTGACGGATCGGCAACTTCTTTAGGGCAGGCGGCGCTTCGCTTTCTTTACGCCGCCTGCCTCTTTTCATGTCCTTGCTGGCGGATGGTTCGCGGCCCGTCCGTGGTGTCCGCGCCACACAAATGCCACACAGAAACACCCCCGATTCTGATAAAAAATCCGCCAACCCCGAAAAATCTTCACGGGCATGAAAAACGCCGCACTCCCTTGATTCTATTGGGTTTGCGGCATTTTTCCCCTGTTCGGGAATGGTCGGAGCGGAGGGATTTGAACCCCCGACATTCTGCTCCCAAAGCAGATGCACTACCAGACTGTGCAACGCCCCGAACGAACGGACGGGAAGAAGCCCGCCGTCAAAGTGTCTTGCGCGAGGACTCGTAGTCCTCGATGGCACGGGCGATGAGGCCCGTGACGTCGTTCCGCGCGGCGTTGGCGCCCACGCGGACGGCATGGTAAATCGCCTTGTGCGTAGACGACCCGTGCGTGATGATCACCGCGCCCGGCACGCCCAGAAGCGGCGCGCCCCCGTAGATGTCCGGGTCAAGCTGCTGTTTGAGCGACTTGAACGCCCCCTTCAGGAGAACCGCGCCGAGAATGCGCGAAACCCCCTTGAAGCACTCCTTCTTCAGGAAGTAGCCAATCGCGTGGGCAAGCGATTCGGCCGTCTTCAGGACGACGTTCCCGACAAAGCCGTCGCACACGACCACGTCCGTCTGGCCCTGGAAGATGTCATGGCCCTCGACGTTCCCCCGGAAGTCGATGCCCTTGACCTCCTTCAGGAGCGGAAACGTCTCCTTCGTCATCTCGTTGCCCTTGCAGTCCTCCGTCCCGATGGACAGAAGCCCGACAAGCGGCTTCGTGCGCTTCAGCACCGCCTTCGAGTAGGCGCTGCCCATGATCGCGAACTGGACAAGCCAGTCCGGGTGGCAGTCCATGTTCGCCCCCGCGTCCAGCAGCAGAAGGGGACGAATCGGCCGCCGCGTGGGCAAAATGGCCGCAATCGCGGGGCGATGCACGCCCCGGATACGCCCAAGATTGAAAATCGCGCTCGCGGACACCGCCCCGGAGTTCCCGGCGGACACAAACGCATCCGCCTTCCCCTCCTTGACGAGGCGCATGGCGACGTTGATGGAACAGTCCTTCTTCGCGCGCACCGACCGGGCCGGCTCGTCGTCCATCTCAAGGACTTCGGTCGCGCCCACGACTTCAAGCCGTCCCGCCTTGCGGGCCTTCTCGACGTCCTTCGGGTGCTTGGCCAGCTCGGCTTCAATCGACGCCTCCAGGCCGACGAGGATGACCTTCACGTCCTCCAGGCCGACAGCGGCCTCGACGCCGCCCCGGACAATCTCGCCCGGGGCCTTGTCGCCGCCCATCGCATCGAGCGCCACGCGCGTCATAAGCCCTTTACTTGGCCGCGACGGAGAGCACCTTGCGGCCGTTGTACATGCCGCAGTTCGGGCACACGTGATGTACCTGCTTCATGCCGCCGCAGTTCGGACACGCCTGGACAGCCGCGACAATGGCCCTTTCAAGCTGGGCGACGCGCTGGCGCTTGCGCATTTTGGACTTCTTGTTCTTAGGTGATGCCATGATGCTCTCTCTTTCTCTTCACTTCTTTCCCGGTTCAAGGGCGTCGAGCGCCCCCCAGCGGCTGTCGCGTTCGACGTGCGTACACATGCAGGGCCCCTCGTTGAGGTTCTTCCCGCACGTCGGGCACACGCCGCGGCAGTCTTGCCGACAAACCGGGTATGACGGCAAAGCCAATATTATACCCTGTCTGAGTTCATCCGTCAAATCGGCGAACTCGGTTTTTTCGCCGATTTCGACGCTTGTGGCGAAATCGTCCACCGTCACCGTGAAATCGAAGTCGCCACCGCATCGGGAGCAGACCGCGTCGAAGTCCTGCGCAAGCGTTCCCCGGACGAGCAGCTCCGTGCCGAACAGCTGGACGAAGAGGTCGTAGCGGATGCCGCCGAACGCGCGCAGAAGCGCGCCGTCCAGTTCCAGAACAGCGTCATCAAGCACGCCCGCGAGGTTTTCACCTTCGCGGTCAAGCCGCGCCACATCGACGATCAGCCGGGTGTCCATGGGTGGTTAAGTGGTTAAGTAGTTAAGTGGTTAAGTAGTTAAGTGGTTAAGTTTTGGGGCGGGAGAGGGCGGAGAGATGCCTCTGGACAGCCGGGGTGACGAACGGGGAGGTGTCGCCGCCGTAGCGGGCGATCTCGCGCACGGTGGAGGCGGTCACGTAAGCCAGGTTCTCGCTCGGCATCATGAACAGCGTCTCGATCTCCGGCGCGAGGCGGCGGTTCGTGAGGGCCATCTGGAACTCGTACTCGAAATCCGAGTAGACGCGCACGCCGCGGATGACGACGCGCACGCCGCGCGCGCGGCAGAAGTCGACGAGCAGCGTGTCCAGAAGCTCCACCGTCACGTTCTTCAGCCCCGCGCCCTCGACGTCCTCCTGGATCATGGCGAGGCGATGCGCCGCGTCGTAGAGCGCCCCGCTCTTCGCGCTCGTTGCCGCCACGGCCACAATCAGCCGGTCGTAGAGGCCCGCCGCGCGCGCGATGAGGTCGAAGTGCCCCCGCGTCATCGGGTCGAACGTACCGGGATAAACTGCCACTCTCTCGTCCATGGCGGGAAGTATAGCATAATTCCCGAACGGGCAGCGGCGACTGGACCATTCAATCACAGAAACCACCAAGTTGCCTACAGAGTGTCTTTTCTATTTTGACAAACCGGGGCCCCACAATCGACCGGATGTCTACGACGTAGACGGTCTTCTTCTGCCCGATGCGGTGCGGACAGTCCATCGCCGGGGCCTCGACGGTAGGTATCATGCCGCAGAGACCTTTCTTTGGCAAAAGGCAAGGGGGCGTCCGCAAAAACCTCAGGATAAAAGATCCGGACCCGGACGGCTGTCAACGTCCTGGCCCGTGCCGACAACGCCCCGGTCCACGGTCTATCGTTGCGAAGGATTAGGGATTTGTAATCCGCGCTCGAACAGGCGCGCGTCGCGGTATTCGGCGTCCGCGTCGGGATAGAGGGCGTCGAACACAAGCCCCGCGCCCTTCCGCCCCAGCGCCTCGACGAGCGGGCGGACGTCCTTCGCGAACGCCTGCGCCGCCAGCGGTTCGTGGAGCGAGACGAGCTGCCCGTGGAGATCCCGCGCAGCGCCCGCGACGAACCAGAACGGCGCATCGAAGTCCGCGATTGCCTGGGCGATCTTCGCGGCGTCGCCGCCGTGGACGAGCATCTCGGCGGCAAGCGCAGGGGCCGGACGGAGATTCGGCTCGCCAATCCGTTCGATCCACAGCCGCAACACGGGAAGCGAGCCCGTGAGGCGCAGGGGCGACTCCCGCAGGTACACGGTGATGCCCCGCGCGGCCGCGTCCCGGCAGAGACGCTTCAGCACACGTGGCATGTTCCGCTCAAATTCGGACCACTTCATGTTGTTCTCCGGCGCGCGGTGCAGGGCGACGACCATGTCGCGCGCGCCAAGCGCCGCCATCTTGTCCAAGGCGGACGCGAAGGCCGCCGCCGCGCGGGCCGTCTCGTTCGTGTCGTTCTCCACGAGGCGATAGCCGGGGAAGAGGTTGAAGACATCCGAGAAGTCCACCGACACGCGCAACCCCTGCTTGCGCAGCCAGTCGGTCTGCGCGACGAGGTCGGCGCGGTCGCGGGCCATCAGGTAGCGTCCCTCCAGCATCACGCCGTCGTAGTGGCGGAAGAAGGTGGGCCGCGCCATCACGGCCTCCTTGACCGGCCCGGCAAGGTCGCGCAGCACGAGCGTGCGGTTCGTCGGGTTGGGCGGCGGAGCCTGATAGGGGATCTCGGACACGGCGGCGCCTTCGTCCAGCCGCACGCGGAACGTCCGCACGCCGCCGCCGGCGATCGTCCCGTCCGAGTCCGCGCCGACGACGACGTTCGAGAGCGCGTTCGGCGCGAAGCCGACCGCGCCCCGCTCGTCCGCCGGAATCGGCAGCTCTTCGACCGAGAGGATCCGCCCCGCATGCGCCGTGAGCGCGAACGGGCGCGCCGTCCACGTGTTGTTGAGGACGCAGACCGTGTAGTCGCCCTTCCCCCGGCGGCACGTGACGAGCGAAAGTCCGTTCGCCGACGGCTCCGGCGACGTGCCGAAGATCATCTGTTCGCGGAAAACCCCGTCCAGAATCCGGCGCGCCTCAGGCAGGAGCGGGAACGGCTTCGGCAGCGGGCACTCCTCGCGCGTGCCCTCCGCCACCCGGCAGACAGGCGTCTCGGCGACGCCCCAGGCGGAAGGGATGCACGTGATGCGGCCGCCCGCGACGTCGCCGAGACGCAGCGCGTCGCCGTTGCCGCGCGTCAGGACAAGGTGTCCGCCCTGCGCGACGTAGGCGCGCAGCGTGTCGCGCAGTTCGTCGGTCGGCGCGAGCCGCCCCGCAAGTACGAGGACGGGGTACTGGCGCAGCAACCACAGCGGCGCATCGCTCAGGAGGCAATCCGCGATGTCCCCGTAGGGCGTGTCGGCGTTGAACCCGCGCTCGTCGCGGAAGTAGCTTGCGTCCTGGTAGCCGGGGTAGAGCATGTCCAGCACGCCATCGGTGAAATAGTCGCCCGCGTCATAGGGCTGCGTCCCCCACACCTTGTAGACGCCAACCGTATGGTGGCGGTCGGAGTAGAGGCTGCGCGGGAAACTCCAGCCGCTCAGGAAGTCCACCATCACCGCCACGGGCACATGCATCACGCCCGGCGTGCCGTTGCGCGCGCACCAGTCCACCGCGCCCCGCTGGATGCGGCCGATCGGCGAAAGGGCCGTCTTGCCGTCCGGCGTGTAGCGGCCGCGCCAGTAGAACTCGTTCTCGAAGCCCACCGCGACGGAATTGTAGAAGATCTGCGCGTACATGAGCTTCTTCATGAGCGCGAGCGACGTCCCGTCCACTGGCGATCCCGTCCGCCGCCCCGACGTCACGGGGGCGTTCTGCAGGTAGGTCTTCCAGCCCCAGCGGTTGAAGACCGAGACGTTCCCAAACCACGGCACGCCGTACTGCTTGCCCGCGCCTCGGATGAAGGAATAGTAGACCTGCGCGTTCGGCAGGGCCTGCGCCGTCTCCGCGCCGATCATCGTGTAGCAGCCTTCGCGCAGGAAGTAGTGCCCGAAGTTGAGCGAGACGAGCGTCGCCATCTTGTTGCCGAGCAGACGGTCCAGCCGCTCGAAGTGGCGCTGGAAATTGAGGTACTGGTGGAAGCGGCCGCCGCCATAGGGCACCATCTGCGAGGAGAAGCCGCCCACATACCGCCCGTCCTGCTCGCCGTTGTCCATGCCGAGCCAGCGTTCGCCCAGCACCTCCTCGAACATCTCCGTCACGCCGTCCGGGCGGCGGAACTGCGACCACTCGCCTGGCCCGGAGCCCGGCACGAAGCCCCACAGGTCGAAGAGGTAGAGGTTGCGCCGCTTCAACTCCTCGACCTGTTCGCGTACGTTCGCGTTGTAGAGCATGCCGTAGTGCGCCCACACGATATCGCCGAGGCGGTCCTGCGCGACGTAGCGGTCAAGGTCCGCCTTGTAGGTCTTCGCATCCATCCGGCGCAGGGCCATGAACTGCATGCGCCCGTCGAACGTCCGGCTGTCCGGCGGCTTCACGAGACGGCGCGCGTCGTCCGGGTGGGCGCGCGGGTCCATCGCATGGGGGAAGGTCCTGACGGGGCCTGCCCATGCAAGTCCCGTCTCGAACGCCAGCAGGGAAAGGGCAACGATCTTTTTCATGCCATCGATTCCTTGTTGTTGGCAATCAGCGCAGAAGGAGCACCGTCCCGCCGCGCAGGACACGCAGGGCGACGATGGCGCCGTCCTGAACGACAAGGCGCGCGACCAGCCCCGGCGGCAGCCCCGCAATCTTCACGCGCTCCAGCACGTCCGAGTTCTCAATGCCGCCCGCCGCCGTCAGGAGCGGGAAAACCCCCTCGGCAAGGTCGCTGCCGGGCACGACATCCAACGCCTCCGAAAACCGTACACGGCACGAGACCGAACGGAGGGCATCGCCGCCGATCTTCGAGACGACGAGCGTGCCGTTCTTCGCGTCGCCCGCGCCCGTCAGGGACGGAAACGCCCACGTGCCGCCGCCAAGGTCCAGCGTCGCATCCGCCGCGAGATCCAGCGCGGGCAGGGCCTCCGTGCGGCGGTAGACGGCCAGTCCCCATTTTTCGTTCAGATAACGCTCGACCTTCAGGACCTCCTCGTCCGTCAGGGCCCGGTCGTACACCAGCGCCTCGCAGAGGCTCAGGCCGCCGAACCGGTATCCACGTCCGTCGAAGGCGAACCCTTCGGCGTCCGTATACGCCTCGGGCGAGGCGACGCGCATCGAAAGCAGCATCTTCTGCGCGTAGGGCTCCGTCAGGGGATCCACGGGTACCCCGTTCTTGCGCCAGTCGGCCTCGCGCACGGCCTTGTCGGAAACGCCCGCATTGGCATGGATCAACGGTGTGTCCTCCGTGAACTCGCCGTTCTGATCCCCGCCGGGGTGGAAGTTGTAGTGGCCCGTGTTGAAGGCGTTCGTGCCGCCGCCCATCAGGTAGGCGCCCGTTTCGTGGCGCGGCATCATCCAAAAGACCGTGCGGATCGCCGTCAGGTGCATGCGCGTCTCGCCGGCGGCCGAGGTGAAGGCCAGCCCCGCGCCGGCCAGATCCACCTTCGGACGCCTGTGGAATCCCATCGGGTCGAACGTGACGCCGGCGGAGGAGGAGAACGGCGTGAGCGACGTCGCGCCGCCGTCCGCGCGGTTCTTCCAGCGCGTGACCTGCCCCGCGCCGTTCGTCTCGACGCCCCATGTGGCGTCCGCCTGCCACACGAGCCCGTCCGTCACGAGTTCCGCCTCTCCTGCCGTTCCGGCGGCGGGGGACAGCGCGAGCGTGCCGGACGCGACGCGCACCGTCCCCGCAAGGCCGCCCAGGTCGGTGACGGACAGCGGCCCCGCCACCGTCACCGCGCCCGAACCCGCCAGCCGTTCGACCTCCACCGCGCGCGTCGCCTTGAACCCCGCGCCATCCGCCAGTTCGACGGCTCGCACGTAAGGCGCGTCGCCTTCTTCCTCCGGCAAGGGCTGCGGCGCCCGGTTGAACCATTTCCCCATCAGGTAGTTACGCGTCGCCATGCGCTCGCGTTCGTTCAGCACGCGGTCGTAGAGAACGACCTCCGCGAGGCGTTGGCCGCCGGAACGATAGGCATACCAGCCCCGGTCGCAGGCGAACGCCGAGGCATGCGCCGCAAACGGCGTATGGACTTCCACGAGCTGATAGCCGCCGTTCAGGCCCGTCTGCCACGTCACCTTCTTGCCGTCGATGAACGTGTCCCCGGGATTCTGGTCGTTGTTCACGACATGGCGGTTCCAGAGCATGAACACGTAGTTCGACGGGTTGGACATGTTCTTGACCTTCACATCCAGCGGATCGTCGTTGGAGGAGGGATCGTGGCGGTGGAAATCGTAGTTGTTCCCGCCGGACGATCCGAGCAGAAAGCCGCCGCCCGCCTGCGAGCCGATGACGACGTAGGCCGCGCGCACCGTGTCCACCGCGTCGCGGAACGCGAGCCACCGGCCCGACCCGGCGGGGCCGAAGTCGAAGACCGGCCGGCCGTTCAGCCGCGCGTCCGCGTCGGCGTTCAGGAACGGCGCGACGCCCGCGTTGTGGCGCTCGGACGGCATGAAGGCGTTTCCATGCCCCGACAGGTCGCGCACGCACGCGAGGTAGTTCGTGCCATCCATCGTCCCCGGAATGAACTCGTAGGATTCCGCCTCGGAAGAATCGATGCGCAGGCAGGGCGCGGCGGCCGGCGTCAGGGCGTCCGGCACATCGCGTGCGGCCAACTCGACCTGTCCCTCCCTGATGCCAAGCGCGCCGCCGAAGGCGTCCACGTCATCGATGCGCAATGCCCCCGCCCCCTCCTTCACGAGCGTCCCCGTCCCGGCCAGCGCGCCGATCACGGCGTCCCGCTTGACGCGAAGCGTGGTCGCCGCATCGGCGCCCGCCACGACCCGCTTGAGATCCGGCGCCGCGTCGTGCCTGAAGACGTCCTCCCCGGCCGCAAACCACTTCCGGCGCAGATGGCGGTGGACGGCGGCAATCTCGTCTTCCGTCAGGACGCGGTTGTAGAGGACCATCTCCGCGAGGCGCTGTCCGCCCTTCGCGCCGCGCGTGCCGTTCGCGAACAGGCGGCCGCATAGCGAAATCGTCTTCGTCCGGGTTTCGTCGCCCGGCGCATAGGCGTCGTCGTACGGCTTCATGTAGGGCGGAAGATAGCCCACGCAGCACCAGTCCGCCGCCGGGAACGGCGACGTGACGGGGACGCGCCGCCCGTCGACGTAGAGCTGCGCGGTCGCGCCGACATTCAGGCCGTTGAAAGACCCGCCCGTGTCGAAGATCGCATGCTTCCAGTCCCAGCCATAGCCGGAATTGCCCGGACGGATGAACGGCGCCGCCCCCAGCAGGTTGCCGCCGCCTTCCTGCGCGCCGACGACCCAGAACGCGCTCGCGACGCCGCCAAACGCCACGTTGAAGTTCATGTAGCATCCCTCGAACGCCTCCGCGCCCTGATCCGTCACCCAGCGCACGGACTTGCCGAAGTCCACGTAGGGGCGTCCGTTCAGGCCGTTGCGCACGAGCGCAGGGCGGTTCGTGGCCGCCGGCGCCACCGCCCGGAGGTCGTCCACGCCGTGGTAGCCGAACTTTGCGAGGTCGTGCCACACGTCCACGTATTCCGTTCCATCGTCCGCGACCGTCGTCTCCAGGGAATCCAGTGCCGATGCGTCCAGATGGACGAGCATGCCGCGCGCGGGCAGTCCCCCTTCATCCTCCGCGCGTCCACCGAGTTCGACCGTGCCGCCCGCAAGCGTCACGTCTCCCGCGTAGCCGGAAGCCGAGCCAAGCGCCAACGTGCCGCCTCCCGTCTTCGTAAACGCACCGTCCCGGCGTCCGCCCAGAAGCGTCTTCACTTCCAGCGTCTCGCCCGCCGGCACATCCACCGTGTAGCGGACGCCCGTCCCGGGGACTCCCGACGTAAGGGCCTTGTCCTTCAACACGGACACCTCGCGGACCGTCACGCCGTCCGTCCTGCGTCCAAACCACTTGCGCGCCAGGTAGGCGTAGACCTTGAGCGCCTCCTCATCCGTCAAGGTGCGGTCGAAGACCAGCATCTCGGCGATCTTCATGCCGCCCGAGCGCGTCAGATAGCCCGGGCGCGTGTCGCCGACGCCCATGCCCTGGGCGGCGGCCACGGCGGTCTTCCCCACGACCACGATCGGTTGCCAGGCGCCGGAGAACCCCATGTACAGGGGCGATCCCCACCGCCCCTCCTCCAGAACCTTCCCCTCTCGGAAATCCTGCGCCACCGCCCAATGGAAGAGCGGTGTCGCGAAGTGCGCGCCGTCGGCATTCGGGTCAAGCGGGTTCTTCGCATCGAGCATGCGGTGGAAGTCATACCCGCTTCCGCCACCGCCCAGCAGCCACCCGCCGCCGTTCTGCGAGCCGTAGACGGCCGCCACGGTTCCAATGCGGGAAAGCGCGACGGGCGTGTCGCCGTTCGCCGCGTCCACGAACCAAAGCCCCCGCTTCGATCCCGTCTTCCCGAAGTCGAGGGCTGTTCCGCCACCGGCGACGATCTCGGCTTCGTCCGAGACAAACACAGGCGGCAGCCCCTTCTCCATGTCCGGACGGCATTTCAGCGCAACCGCGCTCACCGTCTTCGAGGGGATGAACGTCACGTCATCTCCCATGCGCGTCCAATTGCCCGCGTCCGAGGCGTCCAGCCAGAACGCAGGCGTCCCCACGGCCTCTGGGTAGCCGTCCTGGCGCGCCGACGCAGGCGTCACCACGTCGCCCGTCTGGGCCTCCACGGCCTCAGCCGCCCGCCCTTCGATCGCCACCGTTTCCGCCCGCGCGGCGGCGGCGAGCAGCGTCCACGCCAACGCGCATCTTCCGAAGCCCACACGCACCGCTTTCGCTCCATTTCCATTCATGGCGACGCCTCCTGAGGCAAACCTCTCTTTTGCGCCATTCGCGAGCCAAGCCACACGACTTGACGAGACCAGCAGAAACCACCCTGCACGACCGAACGGCTCAACAAGTTAATTATGGCACATCTCTTGCCCTTGACGCAAGAGAAAACATGATCTTCTTTGAGGGGGGGGGGGGTAATTATGTCTTTATATGATTTTATGCTGATTTTTAGCAATTACATAACGAGGTGCCGACATGGGCGAAACGAACAAAGACGGCCTTGCCCCTGTCCGAGCCAAGGCCGACGCCGCATGCCGGACAATCACCGCGCGGAGGAATGCCAGAGACGGGACTCGAACCCGTACGCCCGAAACCGGGCAAGGGATTTTAAGTCCCCTGTGTCTGCCGTTTCACCACTCTGGCGAGAAGCTCCTTTGCCTCACGGCGTCGCGAGGTTGGCGGGCGTCTTGCCGCGGAACCAGTCCGCAAGCGTGCGGACGGCGCGCTTCGGGCGGCGGTAGCAGTCGAAGAGCCCCGCGAAGCTCATCGCGACGTGCTTCTTGCCGTCCTGCGTACACTCGCGCCCGCACGTGCGCGTGTCGAAGTACTGCCAGTAGGCGATGCCGGCAAGCCCCGGATTCGCCCACACCGCCTCGGCGACAATCGCGTTGTGTTCGTCCTGGAAGTCCTCGCTCTCGACGGGGGCGGAGGGGTCGCGGTGGCCGTAGAGGCCCGCCGTGCCCATCTCGGAGATGATGATCGTCTTGCCGGGGTACTTCTTCTGGAAGTGCGCCACCGCCCAGTCGATGCCGTGCCCCTTCATGTTGTGCATCTTCTCGACGAGCTCGTCGTGGAGGCCCGGATAGCCGTTGATCGTGCCGGGGTAGGTGTTGAACGCAATGAGGTCGGTGTTCTCGTTGCAGATGTCGGAGGAGATCATGTTGCAGGCGAACGTGACGAGGCGGCCGGAGTCCTCCTTCCTGATCGCCGCGATGAGCTGGTCCGCCACCGCCTTGCATTCCGGCGTGCCGCTGTTGCACTCGTTCATGAACGCGAAGATGATCACGGACGGGTGGTTGAAGCTGTTGCGCACCATGAGCGTTGTCTGCTCCAACTGCCGCGCGACGAAGCCGGGGTCCTTCAGCTCGTTGTTGCCGTCGATGCGCTTGTAGGTGTAGTTCTGTCCG
Organism: uncultured Kiritimatiellota bacterium; assembly: GCA_934643865.1. Lineage (GTDB taxonomy): Bacteria > Verrucomicrobiota > Kiritimatiellia > RFP12 > UBA1067 > RUG572. The sequence goes on along the minus strand of CAKUCX010000009.1, from coordinate 5,416 downwards.
TTGCCCCACCCCAGCGACTCCTCCCACACGAGCACGCCCTGCTCGTCGCAGAGGTCGAGGAAGCGCTGGGCCTGCGGATAGTGCGCCCCACGGAAGAAGTTGCCGCCCATCGCCTTGAGGTTCAGGATGTCGGTGAGCATCACGCCCTCCGGCGTCGCGGCGCCCTGGAGGAGGAACTGGTCGTGGCGGTTCGCGCCCTTCAGGAAGATCCGCTCGCCGTTGAGGTAGAGCCCGCCGTTCTTCGCCTCGACCGTGCGGATGCCGAAGCGGGTGGAGACGGCGAGGCGGTCGGCCTCCCGCAGGGCGACGGTGTGGAGGTTGGGGGAATCCGGCGACCAGAGGCGGAAGCCCGGCACCGCGACGGTCGCGCGGCCGCCCCGGAAGGCGGCGGCGAGCGTGTTCGTGCCGTCGAAGACGAGCGTCGCGTCGAAGTCCGCCGCCTTGAAGTTGACGGCCTCGATCTCGACCGTTCCCGTCCGGTAGTCGCGCGTCCGCACGAAGAGCTTCCGGTTGTCGAACGCGAGCGAGACGCCGTGGAAGAAGCCGCCCCAGCAGTGGAAGTCGTAGTACGTGCGCACGAGCTTCTGGTAGCTCCAGTCGAAGCGGTTGTCCACGGCGGCGAAGAGCGTGTGTTCGCCGGCGGCGAGCGGACCCGTCGGGATCTCGACGCGGCTCCAGGGCAGCGCGTCCGTCCCGATGTCGCGCCCGTCGATCCGGAACGTGCCGTAGAGCCCCAGCCCGTCCACGACGAGCCAGGCGTTCTCCACCGGCACGTCGAGCGTGAACGTGCGGCGGTAGTGGCCCGTCCCCCGCTTCATGAACCACTTCGGCAGCGCGTCGAAGCAGCCCGGCACCACGATGCGGTCCGTCGCGGCGAAGGCGGGGTCCGCCTCCTTCCAGCTCTTCCCCTCCTCGAAGCGGAACTCCCAGGACCCGTTGAGGTCAAGCGGGCGCGGCGCAGCCGCCAGAGAGGCCGCCGCGATGCACGCGGCAGCGGCAATTGTCTTCTTGATCGACATGTCTCTTCCTTCCTTCTTCGCCCGCCAGGGGCGCGGAGAACAAACATCAGATGTTGAAACGCGGCAGGGCCAGGGCAGGCCCGAACCTTGGGCGGAGGGCATTATACCGATATTCTCAGAACTCGTAAAGCGCGCTCGGCGCATCCTGGGCGAGCGCGGCGAGCGCGACGTCCGTGCGGCGGAGGTCCCGCAGCGCGCGCGCCATCGTCTCAAGCGCGAGGTAGTCCGCATTGCATTCGCGCGAAAGGTGCGCGAGCAGAAGCGTTCGCAGGGCGGGCGGATTGAGCGCGCGCACGGCGTCGGCGGCCTGGTCGTTCGAGAGATGGCCGCTACGCCCCCGGATGCGCTGCTTGAGCGATTCGGGGCGCGCGGAGCGGGCGAGGAGCCCGGGGTCGTGGTTGGCCTCCAGCACCGCACAGGTCGCGCGCGCGAGCGCCTCCTGCGCGCCCAGCGCCACCGCACCCATGTCCGTGCCGACGAAGAGGGAGGAGGTGCCGTCTCCGATCAGGTAGCCCACGGCGTCCGCCGCATCGTGCGGCACCGAGAAGGAGGAGACGGCGAGCGCCCCGACGGCAAACGCCTCCGCCGTCTCGAACGTACACCAGCCGTCCTCCACGCCGGTCACGGAGGCGATCGCGTCCGCCGTCTCGCCGTTGGCGTAGAGCGGAACCTGCGGGTGGCGCCGGTGGAACGTCGCCAGGCCCGCGCAGTGGTCGCTGTGGTCGTGCGTGAAGAGGACGCCATCGACCTCGTCGGGCGACAGACCGCAAGCGGCCATGCGCCGCGTCAGCTCGCGGCAGGAGAGCCCGCAGTCGACGAGCAGCAGCTTCCCGCCGCCCCGCACCGCCAGGCAGTTCCCCTTCGAGCCGCTTGCAAAGACCCTGAGCGTCACCGCCTACCCGTGGATGCGTGCGTTGGCCGCGTCGACCTTCTCCGCGAGCGCCGCCTTGTGGGCGCGGAACTTTTCGCGGAGGGCCGCGTCGGCCGTGCCGAGGATCTGGACGGCGAGGAGGGCCGCGTTCACGGGGCCCGCGCTGCCGCAGGCGACCGTCGCGACGGGGACGCCCGAGGGCATCTGCACCGTCGCGTAGAGCGCGTCGAGGCCGTTCAGGGCGCCGCCCGCCACGGGGATGCCGACGACGGGCAGGACGGTGCCGGCCGCGAGGACGCCGCCGAGGTGCGCCGCGCCGCCCGCCGCCGCGACGACGACCTTGAGGCCGCGCCCCTCCGCCGTGCGCGCATACTCGATCGCCCGCTCCGGCGTGCGGTGCGCGCTGATGACGCGCGTTTCGTAGGGGACGCCGAACGCATCCAGCGTCTCGCACGCCTTCTTCACGAGGGGCCAGTCGCTGTCGCTGCCCATCACAACGCCCACAAGGGGCTTTTCGCTGTCCATGGTCGATCCTTTCCTGAAAACGGGGTCAGATCCAGATTTCAATCCGTCCGGCGCGCGCGGGGCTGGGGTGCCTACCCGCGCGCGAAGGCGCGGTGGGCGATGTCGGTGCGGTGGAAGGCGCCGTCGAAGGCGATCCGGTCAACGCCCGCGTAGGCGTTGTCGACGGCCTCGCGCAGGGTCGCGCCGAGGCCCGTGACGGAGAGGACGCGCCCGCCCGCCGTGACGACCTCGCCGCCCGCCGCCTTCGTGCCGCAGTGGAAGACGAGCGCGGGGTTGCCCGCGAGGCCCGCAATCGCCTTCCCCTTCTCGTAGCCGCCCGGATAGCCGCCGGAGGCGACGATCACCGTCGCGGCGCAGGCATCCTTCACGACGACGTCCTCCGCCTTCAGGCAGCCCGTCGCGGCGTGGAGGAGCGCCGTGGCGAAGTCGCCGCCGAGGCGCGGCAGCACGGCCTCCGTCTCGGGGTCGCCGAAGCGGGCGTTGAACTCGACGACATTCACGACGGACCCGCTCTTCGCGAGGGGGCCGTGCGGGTGCGCGCGTTCGTCGTTCACCATGAGCCCCGCGTAGAGGACGCCGCGGTAGACGATGCCGCGCCGCGCAAGTTCGCGCACGACGGGCATGATGATCTTCTCCTTGATGAGCGGCAGCTTGTCGGCCGTGACGACCGGTGCGGGCGAATAGGCGCCCATGCCGCCCGTGTTCGGGCCCTTGTCGCCGTCGAAGGCGCGCTTGTGGTCCTGCGAGCTCGGCAACAGGACGGCGTCGTTGCCGTCCACGAGCGCGAGGATCGAACACTCCTCGCCGTGGAGGAACTCCTCGACGAGGACCTCCGCCCCGGCGGCGCCGAACTTGTTCCCCACGAGCATGTCGTCGATCGCGGCCTCGGCCTGCGCCGCCGTCTCCGCGACGACGACGCCCTTCCCGGCCGCGAGGCCATCCGCCTTGATGACGACGGGGAGGCCGTAGGCGGGCAGCGCGGCCTTGGCGGCCGCCGCGTCGGTGAACGTCTCGGCCTTGCCCGTCGGCACGCCCGCCGCGTCCATGACCTCCTTCGCGAAGCGCTTGGACCCCTCCAGGCGCGCCCCGGCGGCGACCGGCCCGAACGCCGTGACGCCGGCCTTCTCCAGCGCGTCGACGAGGCCCTTCACGAGCGGCGCCTCCGGCCCCACCACGACGAGATCCGGGCGGTTCGCCTCGGCCCAGGCGACGAGGCGTGCGATGTCCTCCGCGCCAATCGCGACGTTCGTCGCAAGCGCCGCCGTCCCCGCGTTCCCCGGCGCGCAGAACAGTTCATGCCCCGCCGCGTCCTGCGCGAGGCGCCACGTGATGGCGTGCTCCCGCCCGCCCGAGCCGACAATCAAGATCTTCATCCGCGTCCCTTCCCTTGCCTTACTTGACCACTTGCATCTGACCGCCCGCCGCGCCGCCTCAATGCCGGAACGACCGCTGGCCGGTGAAGACCATCGCGACGTTCGCGTCGTTCGCGCAGTCGATGACGTCCCAGTCGCGGATCGCGCCGCCGGGCTGGACGACCGAGGTGATGCCCTCGCGGATGCCGACCTCCAGCCCGTCGCGGAACGGGAAGAACGCGTCGGACACCATCGCGCAGCCGGGGAGGCCGCCCTTCTCGGCGCGCGTCTGCTCCATGACCTCGGCCTGTTTCCGCGCGCCGTCCGCGTCGCCGAAGACGAGGCGCAGGTCGTTGAACGGCTTGCCGTACTTCTCCCAGGCGATCCAGTCCGCGCGCTTCGTGTACGCCTTGTCGCGCGCGATCTCGGCGACGCCCACGCGGTCCTGCTCGCCCGTGCCGATGCCGACCGTCGCGCCGTCCTTCACGTAGAGGACGGAGTTGGACGTCACGCCCGCCTCGACGAGCCAGCCGAAGAGGAGGTCGGCGCATTCCCGCTCCGTTGGGAGGCGCTTGATCCTGTACTCCCGGAAGGAGACGGCGCCGGTCGCCGCGTCCACGACCTTGCGCGTGCAGGCGGCGGGCATAAGGTCCTCGGGGCGGCGGGTCTGGGCGACGAAGCTCGTCTGGACGACGAGGCCGCCGTCGATGAGGCTCTTGAAGTCGACGACGGGCCGCGCGACGAAGTCCACGAGGCGCGCCATGTTGCGGATGCGGAAGACGCGCAGGTTCTTCTTCGTGGCGAAGAGGCCCATCACGCCGGGCGCGAACTCGGGGGCGACGACGACCTCGGCGTAGTTCTCGACGATGAGCTTCGCCGTTTCAAGGTCGCATGCGCGGTTGAGGGCGATCGCGCCGCCGAACGCCGCGAGGCGGTCCGCCTTGTTCGCGCGGAAGTAGGCTTCGGCGAGCGTCCCGCCAAGCGCGACGCCGCAGGGGTTGTTGTGCTTGACGATGACGGCGCACGGCCTGTCCATGAGGTAGCGGAGGATGTTGAGCGCGTTGTCCACGTCCGTGACGTTCGTCTTGCCGGGGTGCTTGCCGCTCTGCAGCAGCTCGGGCACGGAGGCGAGGTACTGCCCCGCCTGGAGCATCTCGACGTCGCCGAGGGCGAGGTTGCCGTTCACGAGCCTGTAGAGCGCGGCCTCCTGGCCGGGGTTCTCGCCGTAGCGGAGGCCCTTCTCCACGCCGCCGATGTTCCAGGTCACCTTCTCATAGCGCAGCGTCTCGCGCCGGCCGCCGTCGATGAACGAAATCTCCATCTGCGGCGCGAAGTGGTCGGCCTCGATCGTTCGGTAGGCGGCTTTCAGGTCTTTCATGAAATTCCTCTTGGTTGTGAAGTCGGGAAAAAATCGGCGCATAGTTTAGCACAACGTCCGGCGTGTAAGCAAGGTTCTCGCCACCCGTTGCTTTCCGCCTCGTAGACATCCGCCTCGTAGACAAACAAAAACCGCACCGAGAAAAACTCGATGCGGATTTACGATGCCGAGATCCCACGCTGTCTGAGACGACAGGGGGACGCGCCCGGCGGCCCTGCCGGAAGGGAGGCGGGACACGGGGAGGGGAGCCGGGGCGGCCTGCGCGCCTCAA
>CAKUCX010000008.1 GCA_934643865.1 uncultured Kiritimatiellota bacterium | reverse complement strand
CAGAGGGAACGCAAAGAACGCGAAGGGCCTTTGCGAACTTTGCGTCAGAACCCTTTGCGGACTTTGCGTTGAAAAGAAGGGGTGCGGGTATGTTTTAACGCAGAGAGCGCAGAGGGAACGCAAAGAACGCGAAGGGCCTTTGCGAACTTTGCGTCAGAACCCTTTGCGGACTTTGCGTTGAAAAGAGGGGTGCGGGTATGTTTTAACGCGGAGAGGAAGATTGAGACGATGACGGAGAGCGAGAGAGCCGGCGACATTTCAAGACGTATCTTGCCGCCATGAATCTCCCGCTTGGATTGCCTGTCAACTTCACGCCCCTCTCAACCCAATCAATCTCTGCGCTCTCTGCCTCTCCGCACCTCTGCGTGAGTCAAAAACGACGAAACGGACGCCGGGCTCCGGGGCGGCGGCAGGCGTCTCCTGTCATTTGGTATAATGCTGGCGGCAGCAGCGAACAACCGTCAACGGCAGAACAATCAGGCTGGCGACCGTAAGCTGAAGCTACAGGACGTGAAGGAGACGAAAAGATGACGACACACTACACGCTCGACGGGAAGAAGATTTCCCTGCTCGGCTACGGTGCGATGCGCCTGCCGACGACGGACGGCAAGCACGCGGTGCCGTGGCAGAAGGAAGGCTATTCCGACAAGGCCATCGACCAGGAACTCCTGAACCGCCAGGTCAAGATGCTCCTCGACGGCGGCGTGACCTACTTCGACACCTCGCCCGCCTACTGCCGCGGCGAGTCGGAGGTCGCGCTCGGCAAGGCCCTGAAGGCGAGCGGCTACGCCCGCAAGGACTACGTCGTCGCGACGAAGCTCTCCAACCTCGCGCCCCAGCAGTATCCGCTCGCGGCCTGCAAGAAGATGTTCGAGGACTCGCTCAAGTTCCTCCAGACGGACTACATCGACAACTACCTCCTCCACTCCATTGGCAACGGCGGCTTCAAGACGTTCTCCAGGCGCTACCTCGAAAACGGCGCCCTGGACTGGTGCGCCGAGCTGCGCGCGAAGGGCCGCATCCGCCGCCTCGGCTTCTCCTACCACGGCGACCCCAAGGCGTTCGAGTGGTGCATCGAGCGCCACGGCACGTACAAGTGGGACTTCGTGCAGATCCAGATGAACTACGTCGACTGGCGCCACGCGAAGGAGGTGAACGCGCGCAACCTCGACGCCAAGTACCTCTACGAGACGCTCGCGAAGCTCGACATCCCCGTCGTCATCATGGAGCCGCTGCTCGGCGGACGCCTCGCGCGCTACAACTACGCGCTCGCGCAGGAGCTCACCCCCCTCGACCCGGAGGCGACGCTCGCGCAGTGGGCGTTCCGTTTCTGCGGCACCCATCCGAAGGTGATGACCGTCCTCTCCGGCATGACGCGCACCGAGCACATCGAGGAGAACCTCGTCACCTTCTCGCCGCTCAAGCCGTGCCGCGCGAACGAGCTGGCCGCCCTTGAGCGCGCGGCGCAGCGGATGCTCGCGCTCAACACGATCCCGTGCAACAGCTGCAACTACTGCATGCCGTGTCCGTATGGGCTGGACATCGTCTCGCTCCTCCAGTTCCGCAACAGCGTCCTCACGGCGAAGACGATGCCGACCGCAAAGGAGGTGCTGAAAGCCTACGCGAAGGCCGTGCCGGAGGAGCTGCGCCGCGCCGACCACTGCACGGGGTGCGGACGCTGCACGCCGCATTGCCCGCAGATGATCGACATCCCGCGCGAGATTGCCGCGATCGACGAGTGGATCGACGCGCTCAAGGACCAGGAGGTTGTGAAGAGATGGACGTTTTAACGCAAAGAGCGCAGAGGGGAACGCAAAGAGCGAGAAGGGACTTTGCGAACTTTGCGTCAGAACCCTTTGCGACCTTTGCGTTGAAAAGAGGGGTGTGGGTATGTTTTAACGCAAAGAACGCAGAGGGAACGCAAAGAACACGAAGGGGCTTTGCGAACTTTGCGTTGAAAAATGAAGATGGCATTGGAATCAAGGAGATGAACTCATGAAAGCACACGTCAAGTCAAAGCTCAGAACGGCTGCGCTGCGCCTGCTGGCGCTAGTGTCGCTCGCCGCCGTCTGCGGCGCGTTCTACGGGCTGCCGACGGCGAAGGCCCTGCGCATCCAGCCGACGCCGACGTTCCTCTTCCTCGCCGTCCTCATGCTGGCGCCGCTCCTCGGACGCTTCTTCTGCGCGTGGCTCTGTCCGCTCGGCGTGCTGCAGAGCGTCGTCCACTTCCTCACGCATCCGAGATCGCACGTCCGCCGCGTCTGCACGCGCCTCCCCGAGACGCGCGTCCAGCGGATCGTCCGCTGGAGCGTCTTCGCGCTTGCGGCGGGACTCGTCGCGGCGGGGTTCGGCGCGCTCGGCTGGGCCCTCACGCCCTATTCGATCGTCGGCAAGGCCCTGATCGGCTTTGCGCCGGGACTCGTCCTCGCGGGCGTCGTGCTGGTCCTCGCAGCCGTCGGTTCGGGACGCGCCTGGTGCAACTGGGTCTGTCCAATGGGGACGCTCTTCAACCTGCTTGCGCAGAAGGCGCGGTATCCGCACACGATTGACCTGAAGGAGGGGTGCGGCGCCTGCCGCAGGTGCTTCGCCGCGCCGCCGCCCGCCAAGACGAAGGCCGGCGACGCCGCGGGCGGCGTGACACGGCGCGAGACGCTTTCGGGCATCGGCCTCCTCGCGGCGGCGGAGGTCGTGGAGAAGACGACGGACGGCGGCTATGCGCCGGTCTCCCCGCCCGGCGTGCCGGCGCGTCCGGCGGAGGTGCTGCCGCCGGGCGCGGTTGACCGCTCGCTCTTCAACCGGCTGTGCGTCGGCTGCGGCGCGTGCATCGCGGCCTGCCCGGAGAAATGCCTCGTCCCCTCGACGTCGCTCAAGACGTTCGGCCAGCCGAAGATGGACTTCCGGCGGAGCCACTGCCGCCTCGCCTGCCCGCAGAAGTGCGCGGCGGCGTGCCCGGCGGGCGCGCTCCGGCTTCTCGACCACGTTGCGCGGCGCGACCTCCACATGGGCCACGCGATCTGGAAGAAGGACCGCTGCCTGCGCGTGACGGAGGACGTCTCCTGCACGGCGTGCCAGCGCAAGTGCCCGGTCAAGGCGATCGCGATTGTCGCGGGCGTCCCCGTCATCGACAAGGCCGCGTGCATCGGCTGCGGCGCGTGCGAACACGTCTGCCCGGCGCGGCCGCTGCCGGCGATCTTCGTCAAGGGCTTCGAACGACAGCGCGTCGTGCGCCCGTTCAACGAGGGCGACCTCCTCGCGGAGATGGCGGGCCTCGTCCGGCGCGGCGACGCGGCGGCCGTCACGGCGCGGGACGGCGTCATCCAGGCGCGCGAGAGCGGGCGCGGCGTCCTGCCGCTCCTGAAGCTGCTGGACGACGGCCATCTGCGCCACGCGCTCGTCGTGGACAAGGTCATCGGGCGCGCGGCGGCGGCCGTCTGCCTCGTCGGCCGCGCGCGGCGCGTCCATGCCCTTCTGATGAGCGAGGAGGCGAAGAGCCTTCTTGCGGCGCACAACGTGCCCGCGACGGCGGACCGCCTCGTGCCGAAGATCCTGAACCGCGACCAGAGCGCCTCGTGCCCCCTTGAGGCGCGCGTGGCTCAGGAGACCGATCCGCAGAAGATGGTCTCGGCCTTGAGGGCCTTCATCCGCGCGCGGGCCCCGAAGGGGAACTAGCGCCGCCGCGGTCATGCGCACACGGGCGCGAATCTGATGGTCAACTGCCGTTACGGATCAAACAATGATGAGGAGAGAAGCCATGACAACGGGGAAACCCTCTACAGCCACACCACTCGCTCTTCTTTTGACAGCGTGCCTGGCCCTCGGACCGGTTGGCGGCGCGGATGCAAGAGGCGCGGACGCGACGGTCGAGGTCGAGCCGGCGAACACCGACGAGGTGCTGGCGAATCCCGGCATGGGCATCGTCCACTTCTACTATTCGAGCCGCATTTGGGCGTACGGCTCCCAGCAGGAGCCGGGCGACGTCCTCGACTGGATGCCGGGCACGAGCGTCATCTACATGCGCCTGCCGTGGTGCTATCTGGAGCCGGAGGAGGGCGTCTTCCGCTGGGATCTCGTCGAGTCGAAGGCGCGGCCGTGGCTGAAGGCCGGTAAGAAGGTCGCGTTCCGCATCTCCTGCATGGACCACACGCTCGTCTCGACGCCGAAGTGGGTTCTGGACAAGGGCGTGAAAGGCGAGTATTACCACTACAAGAACAATCCGAAGAACGCGCTCATCTTCGAGCCGAAGTGGGACGACCCGATCCTCCTGGCCGAGCACGAGAAGTTCCTGAACGTCTTTGCGAAGCGGTATGACGGCAACCCCGATGTCGCGTTCGTCGATCTCGGGTCGTTCGGCCTCTACGGCGAGGGGCACAGCCCCTTCCTCGGCAAGCTGCGCGCGAGCGATCCGGCCGAGTTCGATCGGCTCTGCCGCCTCCATCTCGACATGCTCCGCCGCGCGCTGCCGCGCACGTACCTCGTCGTCTCGGACGACATCGGCGGCGGGGGCTGGATCGAGGGGACTGCTTCCGCCGGCGTGCCGTCGAACGGCTTCTTCGCGGACGGTTCGCGGCGTCTCTACGACCATCCGGTCCTCGCCTATGCGCGCGCGCTTGGCTATGGGCTCCGCGACGACTCGATCATGTGTAACCCGGACAAGCCGTGGGCGAGCGACCACTTCGGGCGTCTCTTCGCCCGCGAAAGCCCGGTGATTATCGAGACGGGGCACATCACCAAGCGGTTCGAGAAGAAGAACTGGAAGCCCGAGTACCTCCAGAAGTGCATCGAGGACTACCACGCCTCGTACATCTCGATCCACGGCTTCCCCGACCTCTACTGGAAGACGAACCGGCACGTCTGGAAGGACTTCGCCAACCGCCTCGGCTACCGCTTCGAGCTGCGCCGGGTCGAGTATCCCGGCCGCGTGAACGTCTCCGAGCGCGTCCGCGTGAAATCCACGTGGGTGAACGTCGGCGTCGCGCCGGAGTACGCGGACTCGTCGCTTACGTGGAATCTCCTGGACGACAGAGGGGTGGTCTGCTGGAGCGTGACGGACCCGGCGTTCGGTTTCCGCGCGCTGGAGCCGAAGTGGAACGGCGTGGAGAAGCCCGTCACGGTCGACTCGCCCTGCACGTTCGGCTACACGGCGGCGGTGCCGGACAACGGGAACGACGCGATCCTCAACTACTGCAAGCGCGAACACGTGAACGACCCGGGCGCGTCCGTGCAGCTGCTGAAGCCCGGCGCGTACACGCTCGCCGTCTCCGTCGGCCGCGCCGACGGCAGGCCGCTTGTCGCCCTGCCGCTTGAGAATGGCATCGACCGCGTCTACCCAGTCGGGAAGATCACGGTTGAAGGCGGCCGGTGACGTCGGCGCGGCCCGCGCGCCGTTCCCCGTCACCGGGCGACGGGGAGGTCGTGCAGGGCCTTGGCCGTCGGGCCGCCGTGGGCGAAGCACCAGTCGAAGTAGGCCGCGAGCGCGGCCTTCCTTGCGTTGTCCGGCGCATAGTATGGGAAACGACGGTCAGGAACGGACGAAGGTTCCGTTAGGTTTCGGTGAACATGCTCAGCGGGCTTCCATCTCCTTTTACGGCTCGCCTTTGCGGCGGAGCGCGCGACCGCCGCCAACGGTGTTCGCGCGCTCGACATCGGCGCACGCGCGGCCTGCGGACAACCCCTGCCGGGCGGTGTGGACTGGGCGCGGCGGCTTCGCAGCCGGACGGGGGGCGAAAGCAAGGCCCGGCAGGGGCGTCGTGCGGTTTCTTCGGCGGGCCGATGATCCTGAGCGCGTCAAGCGAGCGATGAGAATGGCGAGGCCACCCCGTAGAGGAGGTGGCCTCGCGAAGCGGCGGCGCTTGAAATCTGGGCCTAGAACTTGTACGTGAACTCAAGGCCGCAGACGCTCGTCGGCGTCCAGGTCGAGGACCTGTTCGACATGTCGTGCTGGACCATGTAGTAGAGGTTGCAGGAGAGGTCTTTGAGGGAGGGGACCGGCTTGAACGAGACGCCGACCTGGGCGCGGTTCCGGTCGAAGAGGTCGGACGAGTCCGTCCCCGTCTTGTCCGAGAAGAAGAACTCGTTGCTGGCGAACGGCGAGAGCTTGAACTCCGTCACGCTCCAGCTCGTCCGCAGGCGGATGCGCTCGCAATAGCGCATGTAGGCGTCCGAGGCGTGCTTGTCGCGGTACTCGAAGCGCGAGCGGAGGTCGAGCTTGAGCGTCCAGAACTCCGGCGCGGCGAGGCACACGTCCAGCGTCGGCCGCTGCTCGGGCTTGAGCGGGCCCTTCCCCTTCGCGCGCTCGTAGACCCAGCGGTTGCCCAGGTAGACGCTCAAGTAGGGGTTCATCTTCCAGCCGAGCATGAGGAGCGTCTCGGAGTCGATGAACCGATGTTCGTTGAACTTCTCCTCCTGCTCGACCTTGAAGAGGAGGTTCTTCCAATCGCCCTCCTTGAAGAGCGAGCCCTCCAGCGTCTGCTTGAACCAGGCCTGCTTGTTGGCGGCGGCGGCCGGGGCGGCCACCGCGACGGCCACCGCCGCGAGCGCCATCTTGAACCCTTGTTTCATCTTGCGTGCTTTCATTGCTGTGTTTTCTTTCTTGGTGTTGTCTGGCGCAGAGTATGGCGAAGGGATGTCAGGGCCCGCGCCGGGCCCGTTCGGACGTCGCGCGCCGGGCCGTCAGGCCCTGTTCGGGCCCTGTTCGTGCCGCACGATCTCGGCGCGCTTCAGGTAGATGACGTCCTCGGCGATGTTCGTCGCGAGGTCGCCGAGGCGCTCGATCTGCCCGTTCGTCTTGAGGATCGTCACGACGCGCCGCAGGTCGGTCGCGACGGGTTGGTAGAGCGCGAGGATGTCGAGGCACTTCTCCTCGATCACGTTCTCGGCGAGGTCGATGGCCGTGTCGCCGTCGAGCACGGCGTCCGCGAGCGCCGCGTCCTCCCGCTCCAGGGCGCGCAGGGCCGCCTTGACGGCCGCCTCGGCGCGCTCCGCGTTTTCCCGCAGGTCGCCCTTGAGCGCCGCGATGGCTTCCTCGAAGTGGATTTTCATGGTCATGTCAGCCGAACCTCCCGGAGACGTAGTCTTCCGTTTGCTTGTTCTTGGGATTGGTGAAGATGTCCTTGGTCGGGCCGACCTCGACGATGCGGCCTTTGTAGAAGAAGGCGGTCACGTCCGAGATGCGCGAGGCCTGCTGCATGTTGTGCGTGACGATGACGATCGTGAAGCGCGCGCGCAGGCGCGCCATCAGCTCCTCGATCTTCAGCGTGCCGACGGGGGCGATGGCGCTCGTCGGCTCGTCCATGAGCAGGACCTCCGGCTCCGCCGCGAGGGCGCGGGCGATGCAGAGCCGCTGCTGCTGGCCGCCGGAGAGCGCCGTCCCCGGCTCGGCGAGCTTGTCCTTCACCTCGTCCCAGAGGGCCGCGCCGCGCAGGGCCTCCTCGACGCGGTGGGCGATTTCGCCGCGGTTCGTCTTGAAGTGGAGGCGGAGCGGGTAGGCGACGTTGTCGAAGACGCTCATCGGGAACGGCGTCGGCTTCTGGAAGATCATGCCGACGCGGCGGCGCAGCTCCAGGAGGTCCACGCCCGGCGCCAGGACGTTCTCTCCGTCCAGGAGGACTTCGCCCGTCGCACGTTGGCTGCGGTGCAGCTCGTAGATGCGGTTGTAGACGCGCAGGTGCGTGGACTTGCCGCAGCCCGACGGGCCGATGACGGCCGTGATCTTGTTCGCCTCGACGGCGAGGTCGTTGTCGAAGAGCGCCTGATGCGCGCCATAGAAGAAGGAGAGCCTTCTCGCGACGATCTTGTACTTCTTTTCCATCGCCGCGCAGTATGGGCTTTCTTCGTTAGGATCGCATGGCCCTTCCGTCAGGATTCCGTTAATTTCGCGCCCAGCCCGGACAGATGCCCTCGGCGGGCGGCTCTCGTAGGGCCTGGCGGAGCTGAAGCCCCTCACCGGCCCTTGCGCTGCGCGAGCGCGCGGACGGCGACGTTCAGCGCGAGGATCGCGGCGGCGACGACGAGGGCCGCGCCCCATCCCATGCGGTGCAATTCCTCGAACGGCGAGTCCATCGTCGCGTTCGTGATGAAGACGGGCGCGGACGGCGTCGGCCCCGTGAAGTAGCCCGTCGGCCAGGCGTCCGCGTAGAGCGCCGTGAAGAGGAGCGGCGCCGTCTCGCCCGAGACGCGCGCGACGGCGAGGAGGACGCCCGTGAGAAGCCCGCCCTTTGCCGCGCGGCAGACGAGGCCGAGCGTGACGCGCGTGCGCGTCGCGCCGAGGGCGAGGCCCGACTCGCGCAGCGTGACGGGGACGCCCGCGAGCTGGTCCTCGGTCGTGCGCACGACGACCGGGAACATGAGGATCGCGAGCGCGACGGAGCCCGCGAAGCCGGAGAAGTGCCCCGTCGTCGCGACGAGGACGCCGTAGACGAAGAGGCCGACGATGACGCTCGGCACGCCCATCAGCGCGTTCACCGTGAAGCGCACGAGCGCGGCGAAGCGCCCGTCCGCGCCGAACTCGGCAAGCCCGATGCCGGCCGCGAGCGCCGGGGGGACTGCGAGCGCCGCCGCGCCGCCGGTGATGAGGAGCGTGCCGAGGAGCGCGTTCGCGATGCCGCCGCCGGGTCCCAGTTTGACGAGAACAGGAAGCGGAGGCTCTCCGCCCGCCAGATGTCCGCCGAGGCGGCGCCCAGCTCGGCGACGAGCGCGGCCGCGAGGACGAGCCCCAGCGCCGCGCCGGCAAGGCAGGCGGACGCGAAGAGCGCGTCGACCGAGAGCCTGGATGTGGCCTGATGTGTGTTCATCGCCGCAGAGTATCCGCTTTCTTCGTTAGAGGCCGATATGCGTTCCGTGAGGATTGGGTTAAATCGCGGCGGTCTCCGTCCGTATGGGCGCGCACCGGCCTCGGTGCAAGTCGGACGCGGATGCCCGGCAGCGGGTGCTTATGGTATACTGTGACCAGGCCATGGCGAAGAGACTCTTACAGGGCGCGTCGCAGATGCCGTTGCGAGAGGAGCGGCTGCTGGCGGCCTGCCTGCTCAGCGCGGCGGGCGGGTTCACGGATGTCTACGCCTACCTCTTCCGGGGCGGCGTGTTCGCGAACGCGGTCACCGGCAATCTGGTGATCATCGGCCTTCGGCTGGCGGCGGGCGATGCGTGGGGGGCGGCGCATGGCGTCTGCGCCGTCGTCGCCTACGGGGCCGGGGTCATGTTCGCGAACGCCGTCCACGCGCGCTGCGCGCACGCCCGCCGCTTCGGGTGGCATCAGGTCGTCTTGTGGATTGAGGCCGCGCTGCTGCTCGCCGTCGTCTGGATGCCCGCCGGCCCCTTCGACTTCGCGGTGGCGGCGTTGATCTCGTTCGTCTGCGCCATGCAGGTGCAGGCGTTCCGCCGGGTGCGGGGGCTTCCGTTCGCGTCCACGATGTGTACGGGCAACCTGCGGAGCGGTGCGGACGCGGCCTACCTGTGGCTGCGCCGGACAGATCCGAACGAGCTCGCGAAGGCCCGGCACTATGCGCTCGTCATCGTGTGCTTTGTCGCGGGCGTCGTTGCCGGGGCGCTTCTCCTGCAACGCGCGGGCGCGGCGGCGTTTGGAATCGTTCCCCTGACGCTCGCGGCCGTTTCGCTGCTCGTCCACCGCCGCCCGGCCGCCTGGCTGCGGTGGCTGAGGCGCGTGAGGCGCGGCCGCGTTGGCCGTTAGGTCTTGATCCCGGCGGATCGGAGGGCGGCGGCGATGCGGGCGCGCGTCTTGTTGACGACCGCCGTGCCGAGAAGGGAGAGCGCGCGCTTCGGGTCGGCTTCCTCGGCCTCGATGCCCGCCGCGTGGAGGACGGCGTTGACGAGGGCCGTCTGTTTGGGCGTGATCACGTCGCGCGCCAGCGCAAGGGCGCGCGAGGCGAACCCGCCCGCCGTGTCGGCGTCCTTTGCGTCGTGGAGGTCCTTGAGGGTCTGGGCCATCGTCGCCCGGCCGACGACCTGCTCGATGGTCCCGGTGGGGATGCCCGCCTCCAGCGCCAGAAGGCAGAACGCCGGGCGGAAGGAGCGCCAGCCGTAGAGGCTCGTCTGCCGGGACGCGCCGCCGGAGGCGCGGCGCGTCAGCTGGATGAGGTCGGCCGCAGCCCTGGCGTTCCGTGCATGGCGCACACGGCCGGGGCGGAGGCGGCGTCCAACGAGGGTTTCGACGGCGTGCAGGTCTTCCGAACACTGTCCTTTGCCGCGTCCCGTGACGGCGGCGATCTGGGCGTAGCTGCGGCCTTCCAGGAACAGGCGGTAGGTCGTGGCCATGCGGGCGGCCTTGGCGGCGGCGAACCGTGCTTTCTGGATGTGGGCCATGACATCCGGGAGGGACGGGAGGGATGTCGCCGCATCCAGCCGGGCAGAAGGGGGCGGGGCGTTGAGAGCCTGGCCGATGAAGACCTTCGCCCCGACGAGAAGGGTACCGCGAAGCGAGTGGATGCCATGGCCGTTTTTGTAGTTGTAGCGCCGGGCCGCTTCCGGGAAGACGAAAACGCGAGACGTGTCGCAACGGGCGCGCTGTTCTTCGAGGACGGCGCGAAGCGGGGGGAGGATGGGGAGCGTGGCGAACTGGCGTGCGGTCGTGGCGGGAACGGTGACGAGCCCCGCCGCAAGATCGACGGCGGCCCATTTGAGGTTGCAGAGATCGCCGAGGCGCAGGCCGGTGTAGGCGGCTGCGACGAGAAGCGGGTAGAGAAGGGCGTCGTGGCGTGCGGCGTCGAAAACCGCCTTCAGCTGGCTCCGCGTCAACGGAATCCGCGTGGAAGGGCGGGTGTCTGGAGATGTCGTTCCGGGCATGGTTTTCAATTTCCCGTGCGTCCTTGGAAGACACGGATTAACGCCAGTATAGCACACCGCCCTGGCCTCCACAAGAGCCGCCGCCGCGCTATGGGGGCCGGGACTTCCCCGAGAAGCAACAGGCGAAAATATCCCGAACATGCCCCGAAAATGGTCATGCGTCACTGAACAGCGGAGTTTCCATACCTCGCTGTTCAGTGACGCATGACACTGTATCCGTGCCTCGCTGTGTACGGGCCGCGAGAGGTTTGCTATACTGCGTGCATGCAAATCAAGGCAATGACAGTTGTGGTGGCCGTGTTCATGGCAACTTGGATGGGGGGTGCGACGGAGCTTCGGCCGGTTCCCAACTACTGGTGTACGTGGGCGACGCAGGGCGCGACGCTGGCGGACAACCTCAAGGCGGGGAAGATCCGCTGCCCGATCGACGCGGGGACGCAGAGTCAGCGCGACAACCTCAACGAGCGCGTCCTGTTCGACGGGACGGGCTGGGCGAACGTGATGTACCCGCAGGTCCGCGCGGGGCTGTATCTGCTCGTGGACGCGGGGTGGGACATCCCGGAGGGAACGGCGAGCGCGGGCCCCGACCTCTCGCTGCGCGGTTCGCTTGTGCCGGACGCGAAGCGCTTCCCGTCGTTTCGCGGGACGCCGGCCGGGCGCCTGAAGGCGTTCAGCGACGCCGTCAAGGCGCGCGGCTGGCTGGGGCTTGCCGTGTGGGTGCCCTGCCACGTCCACGGCGACATGCCGGGGGCGAAGGGGCGGCTCGCGGACGAGGCGGCGCGCCGCGTGCTCGCCGAGCGGATGGCGATCTGCCGGGAGGCGGGCGTCGACTACTGGAAGATCGACTGGGGCTTCCGCAATGGTGCGGGCGAGCCGGCCTTCCGCCGCCTCGTCACCGAGGTGCGCGACCGCGTTTACCCCGGTCTGCGGCTGGAGCACTGCCGGCTCCCCGGCGGGCCGCTCAACGGCCTTTCCATTGACAAGGAGACGGGCTCCGTCACGGGGACGGGCCGCTTCGTCGGGGATCCGCTCTGGGAGGGTCGGCGCGGGGAGGTGGCGGAGGTCCTCGCGGCCTCGGACGTCTTCCGCACCTACGACGTCATCGGCCCCTTCGACCATGTGACGACGCTGGAGCGCTGCGCGTACTATTCGCCGATCGCCGAGGCGGCGAAGCTGCCGGTCCTCCTCAACGTCGAGGACGAGCCGCTCATCGCCGTGGGGCTGGGGCACGTCCTGGGCGCGATGTCGACGGACTGGTGGCGCGGCGTGCGCCGCACGAACGACGTCTACACGGCGCTTGCCTGGCAGAAGCTGGCCGCGCCGTTCGGCCACGGCACGGAGGCGGTGACGCGCACGAGCGCGGAGGTTCTGGAGGACCGCTGGACGTATTCGACGAACGACTGTTCCTGGTATGCCGCCGCCGCGCGGAAGACGGTTGTCCAGCGCGCGCCCGCCGTCGTGACGCGGGGGCTGCCCCTGCCCGCCGTCCGCGCGGACGGCCCCCGGCCGTTCGTGTGCGGCGCGCGCTACCCCAACGGCGCCGTGGCGCTTGCGTTCCTGCCGCGCGTCCTGGACGGGCGGCGTTCCGTCGTCTGCCCCGCCGACGTCGCGCTCGACACGGCGCTCGAGCCGGGGCGGCCGCTCGGGCTCTTCGGAACGTTCCGCTCGGTCACGCTGACGGGCGGCGTGCCCGTCGGCGCGCGCATCTGGGCGCGGTCTCTGCTGGAGGAGGGGACGCGCCGCGATGTGACGGCGCTCTGCGCGCGCGACGCGAAGGGGGCGCTCGTCATTCCGGGGGCGGTACTTGAGAAGGCGCCGCCCACGGCGACGCCCCACGTCGTCCTGGAGATTGCGGAATAGGCGCGCGGCGGCGGCTTGCCGATTTCTTCATTTCTTCATTTTCGCCCTATCTTCCAGCGAAGGGATGTGCTATACTATTCGCTTGCTTCACCGCCGAAACAGTTAACAAAGTGGTCGCTTACCACACTTCATTCGCGGCGAAACCGCTGATTTCCGCATCCGTCCGTTTTGATTCACTTCCGTGCAGACGCACAACTGAAAGGTAAGCCATGAAAGCAGAGCGCAAGGTGTTCGGCAAGCTGCAGAACACGTACGACCCGCCGGACCTGATCGAGATCCAGACGAAGTCCTACAACGACTTCCTCCAGGAGGGCGTGCCGCCCGCGAAGCGCGCGGAGCAGGGCCTGCAGGCGATCTTCCACGAGATCTTCCCCGTCGCGAGCTTCGACGGCCGCTACGTGCTGGACTTCGCCAAGTACCAGCTCGGCGAGCCGAAGTTCACCTACCAGCAGGCCCTCTACGAGGCCGAGACCTACGCAAAGCCGCTCCATGCGACGTTCGTCCTCAAGGACGGCGAGGTCACGAAGACGGAGGACGTCTTCCTCGGCGACATCCCGGTGATGACGGAGGACGGCGCGTTCGTGATCAACGGCGCCGAGCGCGTGATCGTCTCGCAGCTGCACCGCTCGCCGGGCATCAGCACCGAGCGCACCGTCCACGCGAACGGCCAGCCGCTCCTCTCCGTGCGCATCATCCCCGACCGCGGCTCGTGGATCGAGATCATGTTCGACACGAACGACGTGATGTGGTGCTTCATGGACCAGCGCCGCCGCCGCCGGAAGTTCTTCGCGACGACGCTGCTCCGCGCGCTCGGCTACGGGTCGGACGAGGCGATCCTCAAGCTCTTCTACGATTTCAGGACGCTGGAGACGGGGAAGAAGTGGACCGAGAAGGACCTCCACCTGCTCGTCATGAAGTCGGACCTCGTTGACAGCGAGTCGAAGGACGCCGTGCTCGCGCGCCGCTACGACCCGTGTACGCCCGCGCTGATGGAGCAGATCGCCGCCGCCGGCATCGGCCACGTGGAGGTCGTCGACGTCTCCGTGGACAACGGCACGCTCATCCGGACCCTCCGCGAGGACGCCAAGATCGGCATCCACAACGAGGAGGACGCCCTCAAGGACATCTACAAGCGCATGCGCCCGGGCGACCCGCCCACGGCCGTCAACGCGAAGCAGATGATCCACAAGCTCTTCTTCGAGCTCGCCCACTACGACCTCGGCTACGTCGGGCGCCACAAGATCAACAAGAAGCTCGGCCTCTCCGGCCAGGTGCCGGAGGAGCTGCGCACGCTCCACGAGAGCGGCATCGAGGTCATCGAGGCGATCCGCCTGCTCCTCAGGATCTTCATGGGCCGCGAGCAGGTGGACGACATCGACCACCTCGGCAACCGCCGCGTCCGCACGACGGGCGAGCTGCTGGAGAACCAGTGCCGCGTGGGCCTCGCCCGCACGGAGCGCCTCATCCGCGAGCGCATGACGATCCACGACGCGCAGAGCCAGGGGCCGCTCACGCCCCAGCGCCTCGTCAACTCCAAGACGTTCTCGTCCGTGATCTCGGACTTCTTCAGCCGCTCGCAGCTGAGCCAGTTCATGGACCAGACGAACCCGCTCTCCGGCCTCGCCCACAAGCGCCGCCTCTCGGCCCTCGGCCCCGGCGGCCTCTCCCGCGAGCGCGCGGGCTTCGAGGTGCGCGACGTCCACCCCTCGCACTACGGCCGCATCTGCCCGATCGAGACGCCGGAAGGCCCGAACATCGGCCTCATCTCCTCGCTCGGCCTCTACGCGAAGATCAACAAGTTCGGCTTCATCGAGACCCCGTACCGCGTCGTGCGCGGCGGCAAGGTGACGAACACGGTCGAGTACCTGCCCGCCGACGTGGAGGAGCAGTACGTCATCGCCCAGGCGAACGCGCCGCTCAACGCGGACCGGACGTTCGCCGAGAAGAAGGTGACGTGCCGCTACCGCACCGAGTTCTGCGACAAGCCCGCCGCCGAGGTCCAGTACATGGACGTCGCGCCGATGCAGGTCATCTCCATCGCCGCCGGCCTCATCCCGTTCCTTGAGCACGACGACGCGAACCGCGCGCTCATGGGCGCGAACATGATGCGCCAGGGCGTGCCGCTGCTCCAGAGCGAACGGCCCTACGTGGGCACGGGCCTCGAAGGCGTCGCCGCCAAGGACAGCCGCGTGATCGTCTGCGCCGAGGCGCCCGGCACGGTCGCCTACGTCTGCGCCGAGTTCATCATGGTCACGCCCGACGGCGCGCTCGCCCCCGGCAAGGCGAAGTTCGAGGACAATCCCGCCAAGGGCATCCGCCGCTATAACCTGCAGAAGTTCCGCCGCTGCAACGCGGGCACCTGCTTCAACCAGAAGCCGATCGTCAAGCACGGCCAGAAGGTGGAGGCGGGCGACTGCCTCGCGGACGGCCCCGCGACCGACCAGGGCGAGCTCGCGCTCGGCAAGAACCTGCTCGTCGCGTTCATGTCGTGGCGCGGGTACAACTTCGAGGACGCCATCCTCGTCAACGAGCGCCTCGTGCGCGAGGACGTGCTCACGTCCCTGCACATCGTCACCTTCGACTGCGGCGCGCGCGACACGAAGCTCGGGCCCGAGGAGATCACGCGCGACATCCCGAACGTCGGCGAGGACGCGCTGCGGAACCTCGGCCCCGACGGCATCATCCGCGTCGGCGCGGAGGTCCACCCCGGCGACATCCTCGTGGGCAAGGTCACGCCCAAGGGCGAGACGGAGCTTTCCCCCGAGGAGCGCCTCCTGCGCGCGATCTTCGCCGAGAAGGCGGCCGACGTGCGCGACACGTCCCTCACCGTGCCGCCGGGCACGGCGGGCGTCGTGATGGCGGTGAAGGTGACGACGGCCCAGCAGATGGCGCGCACCTCCGCCGGCGACGAGGACGAGAAGAGCGCGCGCAAGGCGCAGCGCGAGGCCGAGAAGAAGCGAGAGGCCCAGCGCCGGAAGCTGGAGGGCGACCTCACGACGGCGCTCTCGAACGTCCTCCTCAACGAGAAGACGCCGCTCGACGTGACGGACGCCGAGACGGGCGAGATCCTCGTGCCCGCGAACCGCAAGATCACGAAGGCCCTCCTCGCGAAGCTCGCCAAGGCGCACGACCGCTACCAGATGCCCGAGAGCCCGATGCGCGAGAAGATCGACGAGATCGTCGCCCAGTTCGCGCCGCAGTTCGCCGCCATCTCCGACGCGGCCGCCGCCGCCGACGACTTCGACGACGAGGCGGGCGACGAGGGCGGCGTCGTCAAGAACGTGCGCGTCTACCTCGTCGACAAGAAGAACCTCTCCGTCGGCGACAAGATGGCCGGCCGCCACGGCAACAAGGGCTGCATCTCGCGCATCCTGCCGAGCTGCGACATGCCGTTCCTGCCGGACGGCACGCCGGTCGACATCGTGCTGAACCCGCTGGGCGTGCCGTCCCGCATGAACCTCGGCCAGCTCTTCGAGACGTACCTCGGCCTCGCGTGCCGCCTCTGCGGCTTCCACGCGGCGACGCCCGTCTTCGACGGCGTGCAGGAATGCGAGATCGACGAGGCCCTGCGCGCGGCGCGCAAGGTGCAGGAGAAGGAGGAGGGCGCCGCCGCCTGGATCGACGCCGACGGCAAGACGGTGCTCTACGACGGCATGACGGGCGAGCCCTTCGCCCAGCGCGTCGTCGTGGGCGTCATCTACATGCTCAAGCTCCACCACCTCGTCACGGACAAGATCCACGCCCGCGCGATCGGCCCCTACTCGCTCGTCACCCAGCAGCCGCTGGGCGGCAAGGCGCAGCTCGGCGGCCAGCGCATGGGCGAGATGGAGGTGTGGGCGCTGGAGGCGTACGGCGTCGCCTACGCGCTGCAGGAGCTGCTCACCGTCAAGTCCGACGACGTGCAGGGCCGCACGCGCATCTACGAGTCGATCGTGAAGGGGCAGAACGTGCTCGAGTCCGGCATGCCGGAGTCGTTCTCGGTGCTCATCCACGAGCTGCGCGGCCTCTGCCTCGACATGCAGCTGCTCGGCGGCGACGCCGACAAGCCCGCCCGCGCCGCGCCCGCCGCCGCGCCCGCCGCCGCGTCCGCTGCGCCCGCCGCCGTCGCCGAGTTCGGCGGCATCTCCCTCTAATTTCGCGAACAGGAGAACACTGGAATGAATCCCTACAACACGAGCGAAATCTTCGGCGGCCAGTACAACGCGTCCATCCACTACGACGCGGTGAAGGTGTCGCTGGCCTCCTCCGAGACGATCCGCGCCTGGTCGAAGGGCGAGGTGAGGAACCCCGAGACGATCAACTATCGCACCTACCGCCCCGAGAAGGACGGCCTCTTCTGCGAGAAGATATTCGGGCCGACCCACGACTGGGAGTGCGCGTGCGGCAAGTACAAGCGCATCAAGAACAAGGGCATGGTCTGCGACCGCTGCGGCGTGGAGGTCACGCTCGCCTCGGTGCGCCGCCAGCGCATGGGCCACGTGGAGCTCGCCGTGCCCGTGAGCCACATCTGGTTCTTCAAGTGCAACCCGAGCCGCATCGGCCTCATCCTCGACAAGACGTCGAACGAGCTTGAGCGCGTCCTCTACTACCAGGACTGGATCGTCACCCAGCCCGGCAGCACGCCCTTCCAGACGGGCCAGATTCTCAACGAGGAGGAGTACGGCGAGGCGTGCGCGAAGTACGGCGACGAGTTCAAGGCCGAGATGGGCGCCGCCGCCGTGCGCAAGCTCCTGCGCGGCATCGACCTCCAGAAGCTCATGGTCGAGCTCGAGGACCAGATGCAGAACACGCGCTCCAAGCAGACGCGCAAGAAGATCGCCAAGCGCATGAAGGTCGTCGACGGCTTCCTCGCCTCCGGCGGCAAGCCGGAGTGGATGATCCTCGACGTGCTGCCCGTCATCCCGCCGGAGCTGCGCCCGCTCGTGCCGCTGGACGGCGGCCGCTTCGCGACGAGCGACCTCAACGACCTCTACCGCCGCGTGATCAACCGCAACAACCGCCTCAAGAACCTGCTCGCGCTCAAGACGCCGGACGTCATCATCCGCAACGAGAAGCGCATGCTCCAGGAGGCCGTCGACGCGGTGTTCGACAACGGCCGCCACGGCCGCGCCGTGACGGGCCCCGGCAACCGCCCGCTCAAGTCGCTTTCCGAGATCCTCAAGGGCAAGACGGGCCGCTTCCGCCAGAACCTGCTCGGCAAGCGCGTCGACTACTCCGGCCGCAGCGTGATCGTCGTCGGCCCCGAGCTCAGGCTGCCGCAGTGCGGCCTGCCGAAGGAGATGGCCCTGCGCCTCTTCGAGCCGTTCATCATCCGCTCGCTCAAGGACAAGGGCATCTGCCACACCGTCCGCACGGCGCGCAAGATGATCGAGCGCCACGACGACCAGGTGTGGGACATCCTCGAAGAGGTCACGAAGGACAAGACGGTGTTCCTCAACCGCGCCCCGACCCTCCACCGCCTCTCGATCCAGGCGTTCGAGCCCGTCCTCGTGGAGGGCAAGGCGATCCGCCTGCACCCGATGGTCTGCACGCCGTTCAACGCCGACTTCGACGGCGACCAGATGGCCGTCCATGTGCCGCTCTCGATCGAGGCGCAGATGGAGAGCCGCCTCATGATGCTCGCGGCGACGTCCATCTTCTCGCCGGCGTCCGGCAAGTCCGTCATGACCCCGACGCAGGACGTGTGCCTCGGCCTCTACTTCCTCACGACGCCCGGTCAGGCCGAGAAGCTCTCCGGGCGCATCCCCGGCAAGTATGCGTTCGCGGACGAGCACCTGCCGCTCTTCAACGACATCGGCGAGGTCGAGTTCGGCATCGCCGAGAAGGCGATCGGCTACCACACGCCGATCCGCTTCCGCAACCCCGACTACGGCACGGCGGGCCGCCCCCACGGCGACCCCTCGAAGAGTACGATCGTCACGACGGCGGGCCGCGTGATCTTCAACGCGATCTTCCCGGAGGCAATGGGCTTCTGGAACGACAAGGTGACGAAGTCCACGGTCGGCAGCCTCATCCTCGACTGCCACCGCGTCGCGGGCCACGACGCCGCCGTGAAGCTCATCGACGACCTCAAGGACCTCGGCTACAACTACGTGACCGTCTCCGGCGCGTCCATGGGCCTCAAGGACATGATCCGCCCGGCCGTGAAGGACGACGTGATCGCCAAGAGCGCCGCCGAGGTCGCGAAGATCGAGGGCCAGTTCCAGCAGGGCATCATCACCGCCGGCGAGCGCCACAACAAGATCGTCGACGTGTGGTCCGCCGCCACCGAGAAGGTGGGCGACGAACTCTACAAGACGATCGACCGCAACATCTCGAAGGAGAACCCGAAGCCGACGGAGCTCAACCCGATCTTCATGATGGTCGACTCCAAGGCCCGTGGCTCGAAGCTCCAGATCCGCCAGCTCGCCGGCATGCGCGGCCTCATGGCTGACCCGTCCGGCAACATCATCGAGCGCCCGATCACCGCCTCGTTCCGCGAGGGCCTGTCGGTGCTCGAATACTTCATCTCGTCCCACGGCGCGCGCAAGGGCCTCGCCGACACGGCCCTCAAGACGGCCGACGCCGGCTACCTCACGCGCAAGCTCGTGGACGTGTCGCAGGACGTCATCATCTCCCAGGAGGACTGCAACACCGTCAACGGCATCGAGGTCTCCGCCATCGTCGAAGGCGACGAGGTCAAGGCGACGCTCGCGAGCCGCGTGCTCGGCCGCACGGCCCTCTACGAGATCGTCGACCCCAAGACGCAGGAGACGATCGTCGAGGCCAACGCCGAGATCGACGAGGCCGCGTGCGCGCGTATCGAGAAGGCGGGCGTCGAGACCGTGTGGATCCGCTCGGGGCTCACGTGCGACGCCGAGCACGGCATGTGCGCGAAGTGCTACGGCCGCGACCTCTCGACGGGCCGGCAGGTCGAGATCGGCACGGCGGTGGGCATCATCGCCGCCCAGTCCATCGGCGAGCCGGGCACGCAGCTGACGATGCGCACGTTCCACATCGGCGGCACGGCCTCCATGACGGCGAAGGTGCCGGAGATCGTCCTGAAGAACGACGGCATCGCCAAGTTCGTCGACGTCCGCAAGGTGCGCAACGACGAAGGCAAGGAGGTTGTCCTCAACAAGAACGGCATGCTCGAGATCTGGACGAAGCCCGAGGAGAAGGGCGGCGTCCGCCTCGACGGCTACCCGCTGCAGATGGGCGCGGTCCTCCTCTGCGAAGACGGCGCGGCCGTCAAGAAGGGCGAGAAGGTTGCCGTCTGGGACCCGCACTCCGTGCCGGTCCTCTCCGAGGAGCACGGAACGGTCGTGTTCGTCGACTTCGAGGAGGACGTCTCCGTCAAGAGCGAGACCGACCGCGCGACGGGCGCGAAGACGCTCGTCGTCCTCGACACGAAGGAGGCGAACCTCCACCCGCGCATCGAGATCCGCGGCAAGGGCGCCGACGGCATGCCCAACGCGCTCCTCGACAGCCACGACATCCCGACGGGCGCCATCGTCATGGTGCGCGACGGCATGAAGGCGTCGCCGGGCATGCTGCTCGCGAAGACGCCGCGCGAGGAGGCCAAGACGCGCGACATCACGGGCGGCCTGCCGCGCGTCGCCGAGCTCTTCGAGGCGCGCCAGCCCAAGGACGCCGCCGAGATCTCCAAGATCGAGGGCGTCGTCGACTTCGGCG
Source organism: uncultured Kiritimatiellota bacterium (assembly GCA_934643865.1). GTDB lineage: Bacteria > Verrucomicrobiota > Kiritimatiellia > RFP12 > UBA1067 > RUG572. Next base: position 53,786 of record CAKUCX010000008.1, on the reverse strand, counting down.
AGAACACGCGCGGCAAGCGCACGCTGCTCGTCAAGGACGACGTCACCGGCCAGGTCGAGGAGCATCTCATCCCGATGGGCAAGCAGATCGTCGTCTTCAAGGGCGACCGCGTGAAGAAGGGCCAGCAGCTCACGGAAGGCCCGATCATCCCGCAGGAGATCCTGGAGGTCTCCGGTCCGCAGGAGCTTGAGAAGTACCTCGTCAACGAGGTGCAGCAGGTCTACCGCCTGCAGGGCGTCGAGATCAACGACAAGCACATCGAGATCATCGTCCGCCAGATGCTCCGCAAGGTGCGCATCACGAACCCGGGCGACACGGACTTCCTCTGGAACGAGCAGATCACCCGCCAGACGTTCCTGCGCGTGAACGAGCAGATGATGGCCGAGGGCCGCCGTCCGGCGGAGGCCCAGCCCGCGCTGCTCGGCATCACGAAGGCCGCGCTCGAAACCGACTCCTTCATCTCCGCCGCGTCCTTCCAGGACACGACGCGCGTCCTCACCGAGGCCGCGACGATGGGCCGCGTGGACGAGCTGCGCGGCTTCAAGGAGAACGTCATCCTCGGCCACCTCATCCCCGGCGGCACCGGCTTCCCGCTCCACCGCTACCTCAAGCTCGTGCCGCTCTGCGAGCCGATCTCCGATGCGGAGATGGAGGAACTGCGCCGCGAGGCGAAGGCGAAGCTGGACGCCCTCTTCGGCACGACGCCGATCCCGCTGGAGGAGGAGGAGGAGAACGAGCCCGCGTTCCAGATCGCGACGGACGCGGCGGAGCTGCCGTTCGCGCAGGCCCCCGCCGGCCAGGCGCCGGACCAGACCGTGGACGGCTATTCCGCCGACGATGCCGCCTTCCCGGCGGAAGACGGCGAATAGGGGATGAAGACCCGGCAGTTCTGGTACCCCCTCCCCACGCGGCTCATCGCCCAGCACCCCTCCGCGCGGCGGGGCGATGACCGCATGATGGTGCTGCACCGCGACACGGGCGTGGTGGAGCATCGCACGGTGGCCGACTTCCCCGCGTACATCACGGCGAACGACCTCCTCGTGGTGAACGACACGAAGGTGTTTCCCGCGCGCCTCGTCGGCACGTGGAGCGATTCGCCGGGCGCGGTGGAGGTGCTGATGGTCTCGCCCGCGACGGATGCGGACTCCCTGGAGGCGCGCGGCGATCGCGCGGGCGAGGTCCTCTCCTGGCGCGTGATGGTCGGCTCCGGGCGCCCCGCGCGCGTGGGGCAGGTCGCCGTGTTCGGGCCGAACCGCGAGCTGCGCGTCGAACTCGTGAAGAAGGTCGGCGGCGGCATGTGGACGTGCGCGTTCGTCTCGGCGCGTCCATTGAACGCGCTCCTCGACGCATTCGGCCGCACGCCCGTGCCGCCCTACGTCCACCGCGCGGGCACGCGCGAGGAGGAGATGGCCGACCGCGCGCGCTACCAGACCATCTACGCGAAGCACCTCGGCAGCGTGGCGGCCCCCACGGCGGGCCTCCACTTCACCCCCGAGATCTTCGCCGCGCTCGACGCGAAGGGCGTCCGGCGCGTCGCCGTCACCCTCCATGTGGGCCCCGGCACCTTCCGTCCCGTCAAGGCGGAGAACATCGAGGACCACGAGATGGACTTCGAGGCGTTCAGCGTGCCCCCCGAGACGGCGGACGCCATCAACGCCTGCAAGGCCCGTGGCGGGCGCGTCTTCTGCGTCGGCTCCACGAGCGTGCGGACGCTGGAGACCGTGGCTGCGCGCGAGAAGGCCCCCGGCGATCCGCTCGTCGTGGGCGGCAGCGGCGCGAGCAACATCTTCATCTTCCCGCCCTACAGGTTCAGGGTGTGCGACTGCCTGCTCACGAACTTCCATCTGCCGCAGTCCACGCTCCTCATGATGACGAGCGCCCTCGCGGGCCGCGAACGGATGCTCTGCGCCTACGCCCTCGCCGTCCGCGCCAACTACCGCTTCTTCTCCTACGGCGACTGCATGCTGATCGTGTAGGGCCCGTCGCCGCCCGCAGCGCGGCACGCGGTTCACGATGACGGGCGACGCGAAGATTGTTCCGCGCCCTTCGCAAAGGGCGCTTCGCGCTGGACAGGGCGCGCGGGCTTTGCTAGACTGCTTTTTGAGTCGGTCGTGTCGTTTGGAGAGGAGGAGCGGAGATGGAGCGTTGGTTTCTTGGCACGCAAGGGCGGCGTTGCGCCCTCGCGGGCATCTTGGTCGCGGGCGCGGCCGCCGGGGCGTCCGTCTACACGGTCACGCTGCCGGACGGGGCGACGAACACGCTGGACGAGGCCTTCGCGCAGGGCTACGTGACGAGCAGCGTGGCGGGCGAGACGCCGACGCGCGCCGGCCTCCACGCGGCGGCGGATTTGCGCGTCGCCGGGGGCGGGCGGCTTGAGATCGACGTCGACCTCAAGTCCGCCGGCTACACGGGCGAGGTCCACGTGGCGGCGGGCGCGGTCCTGCGCCTGACCGCCCTGGGCGCCTTGGGCGACACGGATCACGGCACGTTCGTCGCCGACGGCGCGACGCTGGAGACGGAATGCCTCGACGCGACGGCCGACGACAGGCTCGATTTCGCGGGCGAGCGGCTGGCCTTCGCCGGCGCGGGCGTCGGCGGCATGGGCGCCCTCGTCGCGCGTACCCCGGAGCGGAAGGAGCGCAACGGCGTGTGGGGCGGCACGCGGCTCACGATGACGGGCGACGCGAAGATCGTCCAGGTGGGCACCTACCAGGACTTCCCCTGCAACAACGCGAACAACTCCCTCGACATGAACGGGCACACGCTGACGTTCTGCGACACGGACGGCGCTGGCGCCTTCTGCATCCGAACGGTCGTCACGAATCCGGGGCATTTCGTCATTTCTCGCGCGCGGGCGACGATGAACAACTACGCGAAGCTCGGAGGCGATGCGTCGAACACCGTCACGCTGCGGGACGGCGCCTCCCTCGACCTCTACGAGAGCACGGGCGTGGGCGCGAAGCCCTGGACGGTGCGGGTTCTGGAGACGAACGGCCTGAAGTGGCCCTTTACGACGACGAGCTACGGCGGCACATGGGACGGGCCGCTGCTCTTCGAGGGGCGCGCCGCCATCGGCGCGTGCGGGCAGGGCAACGGGGCGCAGGCGCCGCCCAACGAGAACGTGACGATCCTGCGGGGGCCGGTCACGGCGCGGGACACGCTCGCCATCTGCTGGAACAACATGGCCGTCGCGCACGCGCCGACCATCGAGCTGCACGCGCCCTCGAACGTCTTTGACAAGGGGCTGGCCGTCTCGAACGTCGTCCTGAAGGCGATGGCGGACGGCGCGCTGCCCGCCGCGATGGGAACGGGCGTCTTCTCCGCCCACGACGCCGCGCTCGCATTTTCAGAAGGCCAGGATCGCCTTGGGGACGCCTGGCGCCTGCCGAAGCTGGAGGTGACGGGGAGCGTCTCGGTCGGCGACTGCGCCGGCGCGTGGGCCGGCGTCCTCAAGAAGGCGGGCGCGACGCTGACGTGTTCGATGGACGCGCCGGATTTCACGGCGCTCGACCTTGAGGCCGGCACGGCGGCGCTTGAAGAGCCGGACCGGAACTTCAACAGCGGCCTCTACGAGGGCCACAAGGCGTATGCCTACTGGCACAAGGAAGGCGCGAGCCCGGAATTGCTCGCCGTTCGCGCGAACCTCCACTGCGACAACGCCGACAACTGCCAGACGAACGGGGTGACGGCGTCCGTCCGCTTCGCCTACGAGACGGCCGAGCTGAAGGAGATGGCGACGAATGAGTTCGGTGAGGTCGTGACGGCGAACGGCTACACCTTCTGCTATCAGGGCTACGTCTGGAACCACGACGCCACGAACGTGACGTGGACGTTCGCCGCCTCCGAGACGACGGTCTCGACCCTCTGGATCAACGGGAAGAGCGTCTACGGGCGGCAGTCCACGGGGGCGAGCGACGACATTTGCTTCGGCAACGCCGTGCTGACGCCCGGCCCCAACCCGTTCTGGTGGCGCATCGGCGTGTCGGGGCGAAAGGTCGGGCCGGCCATGTCGGTGCCGAAGGTGGCTGCCCCGACGTGGACGGACAAGGCGAAGTGCGGGCTCGTCTACGACCGCCTGGGGCGCGGCACGCGCGATCCCGGCGACTACGCGCGCCTGGAGAACACGGGCGACGCGCCGCTCTTCACGCTGACGATTCCGGGCACGGCGGCCCACGCGGCCCTGAAGGAGGCGAAGACGGTGCGCCGCCTGGAGCGCCTCAGCGGCACGGCGGGTGCCGTCTTCGCGGCGCCGAGCCGCACGCTCGTCGTGCAGGAGCTCGTTGGATGCCCTGCGGTCAACGTGGCGAGCGCGTGGCTCGCCGAGGCGGGCGTGACGGTGACGGCGCGCCTCGTCGCGCGCGCGGCGGATCTCGCGGCGGGGCGCGCCTTCGCGACCGACGGCGCGCTGGTCTTTGGCGAGGGCGCCGCGCTTGAACTGGAGGGCGACATGAAGGCGCTCCGGCCGTCGGGCGCCGTCCTCGCGACGGCGGCGGGCGGCATCACGGGCGCGCCGAAGGTGGCGGGCGAGGCCGCCGGGCATTTCAGGGTCGCGCGCTCCGCCGACGCGAAGGCGCTTCTCCTCGTCTACGTGCCCGGCGGCACGCTCCTCCTCGTTCGGTGAGGCGCCGACGCGCGCGCGGCGGCCCGCCCGCCCCGGCGCGGCGCGCATGTGGTATACTGTGCGCTTTAGGAATGTTCAGCCATGCTCTACCATCTCGCCCCTTTCCTTGAAGCGGCGTGGGGGCCGTTTCGGCTTCTGCGCTCCCATGTTCTGCTCGCCGCGGCGGGGACGCTCCTCGCGGCGTTCGCCGTCGCCTTTCTGCTGCCGAGGCTGTGGCGCTTCTCGCCGCGCGACCACGGCAAGGCCGTCCTCGGCCGGGACGGCATGGCCTCCGTCGGCAAGCCGACGGGCACGGGCCTGTGGGTCACGCTCCTCGTCCTGCCGGTCGTCCTCCTCGTGGTGCCGCTTTCGGCGCCCGCGCTCGGCATGATCTTCTGCCTCTACGTCGCGATGGCCTTCGGCTACCTCGACGACCGCGCCGTCGAGCCGTGGGGCCAGCTCCGGAAGGGGCTTTTGGACGCCGTCGTCTGCCTCGGCGTCGCCCTCTTCGTCTGGTCGGCGCTGGAGGGCCGCGTCTGGCTGCCGTTCACGATGCGCGTCTGGACGCTCCCCTGGTGGGCATACGTCCCGGCGGCGGCCTTCGTCCTCTTCGTCGTCATGAACGCGACGAACTGCTCGGACGGCGTGGACGGCCTCGCGGGGTCGCTGACGGTCATTTCCCTCGTTGCGCTCGCCGTCTTCCTCTACGGCCTCGTCGGCTACCGCCCGATGGCCGACTACCTGCGCGTCCCCCACAACTACCTCGCCGTGCGCTGGGCCGTCCTCCTCCTGACGGTTTCGGGCGGCTTCGCGGGCTACCTGTGGTGGAACGCCGAGCCGTCGAAGGTCCTCATGGGCGACGCGGGCTCGCGCTTCCTCGGCCTCCTCCTCGGGGCGGGCGTGCTTGTGACGGGCAACCCGCTGCTCCTCTTCGCGTTCGCGCCCGTCGTCCTCGTGAACGGCGGGGGCGGGCTTGTGAAGATCCTCCTCCTGCGCCTCTTCCGCCGCTGCGGGCTGGACGTGCGTCCGCCGTCGATGCTGGCGCCGGAGGAGCGCGCGCGGCGCAACCCCCTCGTCAAGCTCGTCCAGAGCGTCCGCTTTCCGCTCCACGACCACTGCAAGCGGGAGCTGAAGTGGTCGAACGCGCAGGTCCTCATGCGCTTCGTCCTCGTGCAGGCGTTCCTGATGCCGATCATCCTCATCCTCCTCGTCAAGATCCGCTAGGCGCATGAAGAGGATGCTTTTCCTCGCCCTCGTGGCGTGTGCGGCCCTCGCCGTCCGGGCGCAGGCGGCGGAGGACGCGCCGCCTCTCCGGCGGCGCGCGGCGGACATGCCGAAGGTCGCGCGCGGCGCGGACGGCTTCGTGGAGGTTGTGGCGGCGGACGTGCCGGGCGACCCGGTGGGGTTTCGCCTGCCCATTCTCCAGTTCACGACGCGCCTTGTGCGCGACGTCGAGCGGGTCTACGGCCTCTCCATGCCGCGCGGCGGGGCGGGCCTCCTCATCCACGCGCAGGACGGCACGACGAACGACGTGCGGGTGATTTCCCGCGCGGGCCGGCGCGCGGGGGCGGCGATCACGCACGTGTGGCTGCCGTCGCCGGGGTTCTCGGATCTGGAGGCGCTGCGCTACGCGATCGTGAAGGCGTATTTCCGGGGGTGGATCGACCGAAACCGCCCGCCGGGCGTGGCGGCGGCAGCGGCGATGCCGGGCTGGATGGTGCTGGGGGTCCTGCGGGGGCTCGACGGGGAGACGGTCCACGACGACAAGCGCGCGGTGCTGGCGATGTGGCGCGCGGCGCGTCTGCCGTTCTTCCCCGCCCTCTGCCGCAACCTGCGGGCGGGGAAGGGGGAGGATGCGGCGCTCTGCGGCTACGTCGTCGCGTGGCTCAAGGAACGGAAGCTCTTCCGCAAGACGCTGGAGGGCTTCGCCGCTGGGCGGGCGTTCGACGCTGCGCGCCTCGCGGCCGACCTGACGGGCGAGAAGGACCCCCACGAGCAGGACCGCGCGAGCGACGAGCGCCTCGCCCGCCTTACGCGCGCCGTCCTCTCCCCGGGGCGGGCGAGCCGGTGGGATCTCAAGGTTTTCACCTCTCGTCTCTTGCTTTATCCAGCCGAATTTGATAGAAATATAGGCGCGAATGGCACATCCTGCACCTTCCGCGAGGCGATTGCGCTTTCGGCCGACCATCCGGCCCTGCGCGAGGCCGCCGCGCGCAAGGCCCGGGAGATGCTGTTCTGCGCCCTTGGACGCGGCCCGGCTCTGGCCGAGGCGGCCGAGGCCTACCGCCGGTTCCTGGCGGCCCTGGCGCGCGGGGAGGCCCCCGGCGAGCTTGGGCGGCTGCTGGACGAGGCGGACGCGCAGCTGCAAGAGATCTTGGATGAAGACAGAAAAGACGATAACCGGTGACGTTGACCCGGACGTCCTCGACTACACGGTCGGGGACGATCCTGTCCTCGACATGGACCTTGTGCGCTGGGACTGCCTCGGGACGGCGGCCCACGTGACGATGCTTTCGGAGATGCCCGTCACCCCGCCCGTCGTGACGCAGGAGGAGGCCGCGCGCGTGCGCGCCGCGCTCGCGGACGTGGTGGCCGACCGCTTCTTCGTCGTGCGCGAGCAGGACCAGGACGTCCACATGGCCGTGGAGACGCGCCTGACGGAGACGCTGGGCGACCTCGGCAAGAAGATCCACACGGGCCGCAGCCGCAACGACCAGGTCGCGGTGGACGTGCGCCTCCACATCAAGGACCAGCTCCTGGGCCTCGAAGGGGAGCTGGCGGATCTCGCGGCGGCACTCGTCGACTTCGGCAAGGTCCACGACCGCGTGCCGATGGTGGGCCGCACGCACCTGCAGCCGGCGATGCCGAGCTCGGTCGGCGTGTGGGCGACGGGCCACGCGGAGATGATCCTCGACCAGACGGCGAACTTGGAGGCCGCCTACACGCTGAACGACGCCTGTCCGCTCGGCAGCGCGGCGGGGTACGGCGTGCCCCTGCCGCTCGACCGGCAGCGGACGAGCGACCTCCTGGGCTTCGCGCGGCCGCTCCACAACGTCTTCGGCGCCTCGATGGGGCGCGGCGAGGACGAGGCGGCGCTCCTCTCGGCGCTCGCGCAGCTGATGGCCGTCCTCTCGCGCCTCGCGGAGGACATGATCCTCTTCTCGATGCCGGAGTTCGGCTACTTCTCCCTGCCACGCGCGTACTGCACGGGCAGCTCGATCATGCCGCAGAAGTACAACCCGGACGTCCTGGAGCTCGTGCGCTCCAAGACCGCCCAGGTGCTCGGCCTCGCGACGGCGGCCCTCTCGATGCTCCACGCGATGCCCGGCGGGTACAACCGCGACCTGCAGGATTGCAAGGGCCTCTACATGAAGGGGCTCTCGATCACGCGCACGACCCTGCGCATCCTCGCGAAGTTCGTGCGCGGCCTGGGCGTCGACGAGGCGAAGCTGCGCGCGGGGTTCATCCCCGGCGTGTTCGCGACGGATGTCGCGCTCCGGAAGGTCGCCGCCGGCACGCCCTGGCGCGAAGCCTACCATCAGGTGCGCGACAACCTGGAGGCGCTCGCGACGGAGGACCCGGACGCCGCCGTCGCGGCGAAGACGCACGCGGGCGCCACCGCCGGGCTCGACTATGCGCTCTATGCGGGGCGCGTGGCGGCGCTGCGGACGTCGGTGGCCGCGCGCGCGGAACAGTTTGAAGCAAAAATGAAGGAACTCCTCGGATGAATGAAACGGGTATGACGTTGGCGCAGGCGTGGAACTACGGCGGCCCCCTCATGTGGGCGCTTGCGGCCCTTTCGGTGGTTGCGCTCGCGCTTGTGCTGTATCTCCTCTTCGCGCAGCGGCGCGAGGCGCTGACGCCGCGCACGCTCATGAGCGACGTCTTCAGCAAGCTGCAGGTGGGCGACCACGGCGAGGCGCGCCGCCTCTGTGAGCGGCGGCCCTGCGCGTTCGCGGCCCTCGCGCTCGCGGCGCTCGACGCGGCGCGGGGCGCGGTGCAGGGGCAGCGCGTGGACGTGTCGCCGGCCGTCGAGACGGCGGGCGCGCACGTCGCGGAGCAGCTCCAGGCGGCCGTCGACTGGCTTGCGGACATCGCGGCGATCGCGCCGCTCGTGGGCCTGCTCGGCACGGTGCTTGGCATGTTCCAGGCGTTCGGCGGCATCGCGAACGACATCGCGGCGAACGCGAAGCCCGTCGTCCTCGCCGCCGGCATCTCGCAGGCCATCATCACGACGGTGTTCGGCCTCGTCATCTCCATCCCGTGCCTCGCGTGCCATGCGTTCCTGCGCCGCCGCACGGCGAAGCGCATCGCCGGGCTTGAGACGCTCGCGGTCATCCTGCAAAAGGCGTTCTGATGAACTTCCGCCGCACGATCCGCAGCCACGCCCCGGCGCTGCAGATGACGTCCCTGATGGACGTCATCTTCCTGCTCCTGTGCTTCTTCGTGACCACCAGCGTCTTCTCCCAGTGGGAGACCGAGGTCGCCATCGCCCTGCCGACCGCGAAGTCCGCGACGGTGCCGGGCCGCATGCCGGGCGAGATCATCCTGAACCTCAACGCATCCGGCGACGTCTCCGTGAACGGCAACCGGCTGTCTCTGGAGGACGTGACGGCGCGCCTCACGCGCATCGCGAAGCTCTATCCGGGGCAGCCCGTCGTCATCCGCGCCGACAAGACCGTCCCCTACGAGAAGCTCATGGGGCTCATCGACGCCTGCCGCGCGGCCGACGTGTGGAATTTCTCCCTGGCGACCCAGGACGAGGAGAGGAACTAGCATGAAGAGCAGCCTTCCCGCGTGCGCGGCGGCGTTTGCCCTCGCGGCGTCGTTGATTGGTCCGGGGGCCGAAGCGGCCTCGCACTGGAACGGGGGGCGCACGGTCCCCGTCCACAGGCTCGCGCCGCGCGACGCGGACGGCGAGAAGGTCTCCCCGACCGCACGCCTCCCGCGGCCGATCTCCCTCGCGCAGACGTGCGGGCAGTGCCACGACGTCGCCGCGATGCACCGGGGCAGCCACTTCCGCACGGGGCTGGACGCGGGCGACGCGCCGTCCTCCGTCGCGGGCGAGCCGTGGTTCTGGGCGGACGAGGCGACGGGCACGGCGATCCCGCTCTCCCTCCACGGCCAGGCGGGCGCGCGCGCGCCGCGCGACGTGGGCCTCTCGTGCTGGCAGTGGACGAAGCTCTTCGGCCGCCACTTCCCCGGCGGCGGCATCGCGTGCGACACGAACGCGCTCAACGAGGTCGCCGGCGCGCGCCAGCGCTGGTTCGTGACGGGCGCGCTCGGCCCCAACTGCCTCGCCTGCCACCAGCAGGAGGGCTATGATTCGAGCGAGTGGGCGCGGCAGGTGCTGCGCGAGAACTGGCAGGGCGCCGCGACGGCCGCCTCCGGGCTCGCCGCCGTGGGCGGCATGAACGAGCGGCTGGAGGCCACCTGGGCGGCGGCGGAAAATCCCGACGACCATCTCTTCAAGGTTCCCGAGACGACGGCCTACGACCCCGCGAAGTTCGACGAGAAGGGGCGCTGCGTCTTCAATGTGGGCAAACCGAAGAACGAGAACTGCCTGGCGTGCCACGGCGTGTCGCAGAAGGGGATGCCGTCCCACGCGATTTCGGGCGATGTGCATCTCCAGCGCGGGATGCGGTGCGTGGACTGCCACCAGAACGGGATGGACCACCGCGTGGCGACGAAGAGCTGCGCGTCCTGCCACGTGGAGAAGGACGGGGCGGGGCCGAAGCCCGTCCACGCCGGCATCCCGCTCGTCCACTTCCAGAAGCTCGCCTGCACGGTCTGCCACGCGGGCGTGACGGAGGGCGGCAGGCTCGCGCAGGTGCGCACGGCGCGCGCCAACCGCATCGGCGTCTACGGGCGCGCCCAGTGGGCGACGGACTGCCCGGTCATCCTCGAACCCGTCTTCGTGAAGAACGCGCAGGGCGTCGTGGAGCCCCGCCGCATGATGTGGCCGAGCGGTTTCCACCGCGTGGCCGAGGGCGGCGCGCTGAAGCCGGTTCCGCCCACCGAGGCCGCCGCGCTCGCGGGCGAGGCGTTCACGGTCGTCGAACGGGTCACGGTGGCGCTGGAACTCCTGAAGGAGACGGACGGCCCCGTGGGCGTGACGACGCTGCGAGACGACGGCGTGCCCGTCTACCGCACGCCCACGAACGACGTCCCCTACATCGCGGCGGAGGACCGCGCGCCGGGCGAGTTCCGCAATCTGCTCGCCACGCTCTTCAACGCGAAGGTCGGCGTGTCGAAGGAGAAGGTCGCCGCCTGCCGCGCGGGCAAGGTCTATACGATCGACGGCGCGGGCGGCGTGACGGCGTGCGAGGGCGTGGCGGCCCCGACGAACGCCTTCCCCGTCGGGACGCTTTCGGCGGATGGCACGGCGTTCGTGCCGATGCTCGACGCCTGGACGCTTGAACAGTACGCGAAGGTCAGGGACGCCGAGCAGCCCTTCACGGAGGAGATGGTGCGCCGGGCGCTTGTCCATGCGGGTAAGGGCGTGCGCTACGTCGCGGGCGGGCTCGTCTTCTCCCTCGGTGCGGACGGTGCGCTCGTCAAGACGCCGGGCGCACCCGAGGCGCAGCCGGTCTCCTGGCCGGTCGGGCACGACGTGCGCGCGGCGCGCCAGGCGCGCGGCGCGGCGCCGGCCAAGTGCGCGGCGTGCCACACCGCCGATTCGGCGTTCTTCCTCGGGAAGATCGCGCCGACGGGTCCGGTGCAGGAGGCTGCGGCGCCGTTTGTTTCCCAGGCCGAGCTGCTGGGGGTGGACGGCTTCTACTACGCGACGCTCGGGACGACGTTCGCGATGCGTCCGCTCTTCAAGGTGTTCCTCTGGACGGTGTTCGGTCTTCTCTGCCTCTTCGCGGCGGCGGCGGCGGCCGTGGCGCTGAACCGTCTGGGGCGGTGGATCTCGGACAACTCGGACGACTTCATCTGGGGCTTCGCGAAGTGGATCGTCGACGTCGGCTTCGTCTGCTGCCTCGGCTACCTCGCCCTGTCGGGCGTCGTCGGCTGGCTGTGCGGGGCGATGACGGGCTGGTGGCTCGTCCTCCACATGGTCGCGGGCGGCGGCTTCGCGGCGGGCGTCGTCCTGATCGCGGGGATGCGCGCGGCGGAGCGCACGGAGCGGAATCTCTGGATGTCCCTCGCGTGGGCGTTCTGGACGCTCCTCGCGGCGGGGACGGTCTTCACGGCGGTGATGCCGATGATGACGGTCTTCGGCAGCCACGGACAGGACGTGCTGCTGTGGAGCCACCGGTGCGTGGCGCTCGCCTTCGCGGCCGTGAGCGCGCTCGTGTGCGGCCTCTGCCTGAAGGGCGCAGGGCAGGGTACAAGGCGCTGACGTGAGGAAGTTCTCCCACAAGGCCATGGACACCGAGTTCTCGGTGTCCTTTGGCTTAAATGAGGACGAGGCGCTGTGCGGTGCCGCGGCCGCGGCCTGTTTCGCCCGGATCGACGGATTGGAGCTGTTGCTCACGCGCTTCAACGACACGAGCGACGTCGCGGTGATCCGGGGCCTCCCGGACGGCGGCATCGCGACGGTGGCGCGCGAGACGATGGATGTCCTCGTGGCGAGTGCGCGGGTCTGCGCCGCGACGGGCGGCGCGTTCGACCCGACGGTGGAGCGGCGGAACTTCGCGGAGCTGACGCTCGACGTGGAGCATGTGCGCGTCGGCGTGCGGAAGGGCCCCGTCGCGCTCGACTTCGGCGGCATCGGCAAGGGCTACGCGCTCGACGTCTGTGCGGAGATCCTCCGTTCCGAGCAGTTCGACCTCCATGACTGGCTTCTGGATGCCGGCTCCTCGACGCAGGTGATCGGCGGCGGACCCTGGGCGCTTGGCATTGGCGGGCGCTGGAAGGGGCGGACGCGGCAGGAGACGGTGCTGCGCCTTTCGGACGGCGCCCTTTCGGGAAGCGGGTTCGAGGTGCGCGGCGAGCACATCTTCGACGTGCGGCGGGGCGGCCCCGCCGTGCGGTGGGCGCAGAGCTGGAGCCGGGCCCGGACGGGCGCGGTGGCCGACGCGCTCTCGACGGCCGCGCTCGCGCTCGACGCGCGGGAGCTGGCGGCGGCGTGCCGCGAGCTGGAGGCGGGCGTCTGGGTGGCGCGGGAGCAGCGCCCGTGGCTGGACCGCCTGCGGGATCCTTTGACGAAGTTCGGCCGCGTCCCCTGAGGCGCGTGCCTGGAAATGGTATAATTTTGACGAGAGAAAGGGAGTATGACATGACAATCCGCTCATATCTTGAGAAGTTTGCCCAGGAGACGCCACAGGCCACGGCGCTTCGCTACTTTGAGGCCAAGGACTGGCATGCGCGCAGCTGGGCGGACTTCCTCGCCGGCGTGCGCGCGGTCGCCGAGGCGTATGGTCCGCATTTCGCGCTGCGCCCACGCGCCGAGAACGTCGCGCTCATGCTGCCGAACGGTCCCGAGTGGATGGAGGCCTACCTTGCGTGCAGCGGCGCGGGGGTGGGCGTGGTGCCGCTCGACCCGAAGCTCCACAGCGCCGAGGTCGAGTACATCCTGAAGGACTCCGGCGCCGTCGTCGTCACGACGGACAAGGCGCACCTCGACCTCATGCGGCTCATCGCCCCGAACCTGCCCGACCTGCGCGCCGTCGTCCTCGTGGACGCCGGGGAGGTCGGCCCCGACGCCCTCGGCGACGTGCCGCTCTTCGACTACGTGGCGCTCAAGAGCGATCCGGAAACCGTGCGGCGGGCCGCCGGACACGAGGCCTGGTACGGAACGCACGTCGCGCAGGAGGAGGACGTCGCCTCGATCATCTACACGTCGGGCACGACGGGCAAGCCGAAGGGCGCAATGCTCACGCACGCGAACTTCATCGCCGACATCGAGGGCGCGCTGCGGGCGTTCGACGACATGACGGTGGACGGCAACGACACGCTCCTCGTCGTGCTGCCGCTCTTCCACGCCTTCTCGTTCTGCACGAACTTCGTCCTGGGGCTCTTCCGGGGCTGTCAGATGGCGTTCGTCCGCTCGCTCTACACGATCGGCGAGGACATCCGCGTGCTGCAGCCGACGATCGTGATGAGCGTGCCGCTCCTCGCGGAGAAGATGTTCGACCGCATCGACGCGAAGATCAAGGCGTCGAAGAAGGCCCGCTTCCTGATGACGGTCGGCCTCGGCGGTCTCGTGCGGCACAACGTGCGCAAGGGGCTCGGCGGACGCCTTCGGTTCATGATCGTGGGCGGCGCGCCGTGCCCGAAGCACGTCCTGGAAGGCTTCCGCCGCCTCGCCCTGCCGGTCCTGGAAGGTTACGGCCTCACGGAATGCTCGCCCGTCGTCTCCATTGCGGGGCCGAAGGTCGCGAAGATCGGCACGATCGGTCTCAAGCTCGCGAACATCGAGATCCGCCTCGCGGACCCGAACGAACAGGGCGTCGGCGAGCTGCAGGTCAAGGGGCCGATCACGATGAAGGGCTACTGGCACAACGAGGCGGCGACGGCGGAGGCGTTCGACGGCGACTGGCTCAAGACGGGCGACCTCGCCTCCATCGACGAGATCGGCCTCATCTCGATCCGAGGCCGCAAGAAGGCGCTCATCGTGAACCGCGAGGGCAAGAACATCTACCCGGAGGAGGTCGAGGCCCGCATCGGGGCCGATCCGGTCGTGGCGGACTGTGTGGTCGTCGGCTACACGACGGGCGGCATCCCCGGCGAGAAGGTCGGGTGCGTCGTCCATCCGAACCTGGACCTCCTCAAGGAGATGAACGGCGGCGTGGAGATGCCGTGGCCGGAGGCCGAGAAGATCGCGCAGAGCCGCGTCCACGCGCAGTGCCAGCACCTCGCGGACTACAAGCGTGTGCGCAAGGTCGTCGTCTCGAAGGAGCCGCTCGCGCGCACGTCCATCCAGAAGGTCCGCCGCGTGGCCTACAAGGGCGCGCTCGACGAATGAACAGAGAGGAGAATACGGACATGAAACTCAAGCCCTACCTCGTCGCCCCCATCCTCTTCGTCCTTTGCCTGCTCGCGCTCCTCGCGACGTGGACGGCGATGGAGCCGGCGGCACTCCGCAGCTTCTTCGATGCGGACGGCTACTCGCCCTTCGAGCTCGCGACGCTGCCGTTCTATGCGGCGATCGTGCCGCTCGTCTGGTGGAAGTGTCCGTTCACGGGCTCGCCGCGCCGGCGGGCGCTCCTCTGCGCGGCCGTCTCCTGCGTCGCCGTCATGGCCGTCGTCAAGGAGATGGACCTGCACCTGATGGCCATCAAGGCGCTGTTCCCCGAGGTGGTGAACGCGAACGGCAGCGTACATGGCCTCGTGAAGCCGGACGGCACGGCGCTCACGGGCACGCCCTTCAAGATGCGCTTCCTCACGAACGCCGGGGCGCCGCTTGCGGCGAAGGCGTTCGTCGTCTTCTACTTCGGGGCGTTCTTCGGCGTCTTCGCGGTCCTGCTCGCGTACTTCTTCCCGCAGCTCGTGAAGGGCTTCTTCGCGCTCCACCCCGTCGCGTGGACGATGTGCTGCTTCGGCACATCCGGCGTGATGGTGCAGCTCTGCGACCGGATGCCGGCGTGGATCCGCCATGTGCGCGGGCTTTCGAAATCCGATACGGTCGATTCGGTCTCCTCCCTCTTCACGGCCCTGGAGGAGGGCGGCGAAATGATGATCGCCCTCTTCGCCCTCCTCGCGATCTATCAGGCGCACCGGATCTACCATTCCGCGGCCGCCGACGCCGAGAGCCCGGCTTGACGTCAACGTGAAAAAGGAGATGGCATGAAGAAACGTACATGGGCGGCCGTCTTCGCCGCAGCGGCGGTGTTCCAGCTGGGCGCGGCGCCGGTGCCTGACGCGATGGAGACGCCCCGCCTGCGGGACGTGCGCCTCCGGGGCCGGCCGGCCGAGAAGATGGACGACCTCTTCCGCGCGCGTGTCACCTCGAAATTCGCGCAGGAGAACGTCTTCGCCGAGGCGCGGCGCGCGTTCGTGGAGCGCGACGACGACGCGCGCGGCCACGGCGGCGTCTGGCGCGGCGAGTTCTGGGGCAAGCTCATGCTGGGCGCCGCGCGCGTCGCCGACTACCTCGACGACCCGGCGGTGAAGCGCTTCGTCGCCGAGGAGTGCCGGCGCATGATCGCGCTGGAGGACCCCGACGGCTACCTCGGCTCGTACAAGGACAAGGAGCTCGTCTGGATCAAGGACCCGGAGGCGACGAAGAAGATCTACGGCTGGATGCCCGTCTGGAACATCTGGAACCGCAAGTACTGCATGTGGGGCATGCTCATGGCCTACAAGGCGACGGGCGACCGGGCGATCCTCGCCTCGGTCGAGCGGCAGATGAACCAGCTCATCGACATGCTCCGCCGCCTTGGCCTGCGGCTCCACGAGACGGGCGCGGGCTCGATGAACGGCCTCCCCTCGATGTCGATCCTCAAACCGCTCGTCATGCTCTGGGAGGAAACCGGGAACCGGAAATACCTCGACTACGCCACCGAGATGCTCGCCGACTGGGACCGCGCGGACGGGCAGTGCCCGAACTTCTTCCGCAACGCGCCCAAGGCCGGCCCGCTCCACGCCTGGTATCCGAAGCCCGAGAGCTGGGCGAAGACATACGAGTTCCTGAGCTGCGTGGACGGGCTCGTCGAATACTACCGCGCGACGGGCGAGGCGCGCTGCCTCGAAACGGCGCGCCGCGTCCGCGACAACCTCGCGAAGACCGACGCCAACCCGTTCGGCGCCGTCGGCTTCGGCGACAAGCTCATCGGCGCGCCGCAGTACTGCAACGCCCTGAACGAGGTCTGCGACGTCATCCACTGGATCCGCCTGAACGTCGACCTCTTCCTCGTGACCGGCGACAAGAAGTACCTCGACGCGGTGGAGGCGGCCTACTTCAACGGCTACCTCGCCGGCATCTGGCGCGGCGGCGCCTTCGGCCCGTTCTTCCTGCGCGGCCACGGTCGCCACTCGGAGCAGCGCGGCCAGTGCGGCTACGCCTACAACCACTGCTGCGTGAACAACCTGCCGCGCACGTTCATGGACGTCGCGCAGGCGACGGTCACGCGCGACCGCGCGGGCGTCTTCCACGTGAACCTCTACCAGGACGCGGCCGTCACGCTCGACGGCGTGACGTTCGCCATCGAGGGCAACTACCCGGTCGGGAGCGTCGTCACCGTCAGGGTGTCGGACCCGGCGGCGAAGGTCGCGTTCCGCCGCCCGGGCTGGTGCCCGGCGATGGACGTGCGGAAGGTGGCGGCGGCCGGCGCGGACGCGGCGTCGGCGCCGCAGGTCTACACGCTCGCCTTCGACATGAACGCGCGCGTCGTCGACCGCCTGGAGACGGTGCCGGAGCTGAACAGGCCCGACCGCAAGATCTGGGCCTTCAGACGCTATCCCGACCACGGGAGCCTGAACCGCGACCTCACGGACGGCTACCGCACGACGCCGGCCGCCACGGTGATGTGGGGGCCGCTCGTCCTCGCGAAGTCGCGCCTCGTCGGCTGCACGAGGGCCGAGATCAACGAGGCGTTCACCGTGAACGGCAAGGGCTACCGCGCGAAGCTGACGCCGCGCGCGCCGGCCGGCCCCGTGTGGGGGAGCTGGGACCTCGAACTGACGAAGCCGGGCGCACCGACGGTCAAGGCGACGGTCTGCGACTTCGCGAGCGGCACGGACGTGCCGTGCGGCGAGGGCGGCGACCTCTTTTCGATCTGGTTCTGACGCACGTGAGGGGGCGGGAGATGCGGCGCGGCGGATTGGCGGCGAGGATCTTCGTGGGCGCGGCGGCGCTTCAGCTGGGCGCGACGCCGCCGGCGCCGTCCGCAGAAGGCGACCGCACGCCGATTCGGCCGGGAAGCGCGGAGAAGGGCGTGCCGTTCTGGAACGACTACGCGACGCTCTTCCGCGCGCCGCCCGTCCTTTCCTTCGACGCGGTTCCCGGCGCCGCGCGCTACCGCTTCGAGATCCGCCGCGGCGACTGGACGCGCGCCTGCGCCGCCGCCCGCCCGGAGGTGTCGCTCGTCGCGTTCTGGCCCGAGATGGCGAAGGGGACGGGCTGGTCGGTGACCTGCACGGCGCATGCGGCCGACGGCGCGGCGCGCGGCGCGCCGCAGATGCGCAGGTTCACGAAGACGGCGCGCTTCGAGGACGTCGCCTTCCCGCCCGCCGCGATGCCCTACCGCGAGGCGGCGCGCAGAATCTTCGCCTACATGACCGCGCTGCCCGCGATGCGCACGCTTGTCGAGACGGGCGAGCCCGAGCAGGGCTACCAGCACAACGCCTACGTCTCGAAGACGCACGCCGCGCACATCACGGCCATGCTCGCGTGGGCGCGGAAGATGCCGGAAAGCCGCGCGCAGGCGATGCGCTTCGCCGCGGCGTCGGCGGAGCTTCTGCTGCGCGAGCTTGAACCCGCCGGCGCGCCCCTCGCGCACTGGCCGCCGACCTACGGGCGCCGGCCGCTGCGCGGCGGCCTGAAGGCGGACGGCGGCGGGGCGCGCAAGGCGATGGTCGGCAACGATCCCGAAGGGGCCGCCAAGTACCGCCGCGAGGTGATGCTGTGCTATCCCGCCGCCGTGGGCCATGCGTTCGTCGCCTACTTCCGCGCGACGGGGGAGCGCCGCTTTCTCGACGCGGCCGTCCGCATCGCCGAGACGTACGTGCGCGTGCGGCGCGCGGACGGCAGCTGGCCGCTCAAGATGGTGCTTGCGACGGGCGCGTCCGTCGGGCGCAACGCCCTCGTGCCGTCGCAGCTGCTGCCCTTCGCGGCGGCGCTTGCCGAGGCGACGGGCGACGCGCGCTGGCGGCAGCTCGCCGACGACTGCTTCGCCTTTCTGGAGAGGGGGCCGTTCAGGACGATGAACTGGGACGGCCAGTTCGAGGACATCGAGCCGAAGCCGCCGTACCAGGGCCTCACGAAGCACAACGCGCTCGACGGCATGCTGGAGATCCTGCGGCGGCGGCCCGTGAGCGCGGAGAAGATGGCGCTGGCGCGCGACCTCCTCCGCTTCAGCGAAGACCAGTTCGTCTTCTGGGAGGCGCCGTGCGCCAGGGACGAGGCGATCCCGAAGCCGGGCGGGGCGGCGCGCGGGGAATGCCCGGCGCTGTTCCGCCCCGGCGGCTACGACTATCCGTCTGTCTTCGAGCAGTACAGCTGCTACGTCTCGATCGACGCATCGGCCGCGAAGCTGATCCGGGCCTATCTCGCGATGTGGCGAGCGACGGGCAACGCGACGGATCTTGCCAAGGCGCGCGTGCTGGGCGACCAGATGACGCGGGAGGTGCAGCCCGACGGGCGCCTCCCCACGTTCTGGTCGAACGACTGGCTGGGCGCGGCGACCTACGACTGGCTGAACTGCATGGAGGCTTCGGCATGCGTCCTTCTGGAGCTGGCCGATCACACGTCCTGACGTTTCACGCTCAAAACCTTGGAGGCAGTCCCATGAAGAACATGTCGTTGTTGATGGCGGCTCTTGCCGCCGCCTGCGCCGTCCGTGCGGATGTGGCCGAGCCGTTGACGGTTGCGCAGGGCGAGACGTTGGCCATCGCGGCTTCCCGGACGCATTCCGCCGTCGCCGTCCACGGCGCGCTCGCCGTCGCGGGCGGCACGAAGGACGCGCCTGTCGTCTTGACCGTCACGGAGGCACTCGCCGTCGGCGGCGCGGCGGGCGACGCGGCGACGGTGACGGTTGGCGACTGGGGGCAGATCACCATGAAAGCCCGCCCGCTTACGATCGGGGGAGGGGGGACGGGATGTGTCACGCTCGGCGGCAAGCGCCGCAGGTTTTGGCAGAACCCCACGACGGGAGAGGTCTTTACGTGGGATGTCGACGTCGCGGACGTCGCGACGAGCGCCCACGACCGGTTCTGCGACGCGACGGCCCACCACCTTTTCTGCGGCGACATCGTCGTTCCCGCAGATGCGGCGGCCGAATCGGGCGTCCTCGACATCATCCGGCTTGATCCGAACGGCGCGCTCTTTCAGAACCAAAACTCCGACCGCATCCAGAATCTCAGCTCGAACTGCGACGCGCGCATCCTCTTCAACGGCGGCTTCCTGTCGGACAACAACGGCTATGGCGCGAGCAGGCGCCTTTCGTCCACGAAGGGGCGCGCGCTGATTCTTGAAAGCGTGGACGGGCGGCCGATCACGCTCGGCTACAAGTACGGCAATCCTCGCACGGAGCCGACGGAGGGCCTCGTGAAGA
Organism: uncultured Kiritimatiellota bacterium; assembly: GCA_934643865.1. Lineage (GTDB taxonomy): Bacteria > Verrucomicrobiota > Kiritimatiellia > RFP12 > UBA1067 > RUG572. Next base: position 34,025 of record CAKUCX010000008.1, on the reverse strand, counting down.
CGGCGGGCGCGGGCGATGTCGTCGTCCATTCCGCGACGGGGAAGGAGCACCACTTCGGCTGGAAGCTGGGGGCTTCGGCCTTCTCCTGGGGGCACACGGGCCATCTGCGCCTGTCCTCCTTCATGTGCCTCACCTGTTCCGAAAAGAATGCGCTGCCGTGCCGTGCGGACGGCGGCGACGTGGTTCTCGACGGCGACAACGAATACAATTGGCTCGACCTCAACGGCACGGCGCAGGCGGTCAACGGGCTGACGGCCGCCGCGCAGTCGATCGTCTCCAACGGCGCCCCGCGCGCCGCGACGCTCGTCTTCGGCTCGCAGCGCCCCGACGGCGTCCTGAACGCGCCGAACATCACGGCGGGAATCAACGTCGAAAAGGTTGGCGCGGGCACGCTGACGATCACGAACACGCCGTCCTTCGACGCCCTGGCGGTGACGGCGGGCACGGTGTCCTTCGCCCCGGCAGATGTCCCCATCTCGCTCGCGTCCATCACGGCGGCAGCCGGCACGACGCTTGTCCTCGACGGCGCGACGGTGCGTGCGCGGGCCGCCAACCTCGATGCCGCCGCAACCGTCACGTATGTGAACGGCGGCCGGCTCGTCCTCGCGGGGGAAGCTGACGATGCGGCGGTCGATTTCATTGACGGCATCCTGCAGGCGGGTGGCGTGGAGGTCGAGAAGACTGGAGACGGCACGTCCTATCTCGCCCTGGACGCTGCATCCGGGGTGGCGGACGTCCACGTGCGCGCGGGCGTCCTCGCCGTCGCGCGGCGTGGTACGACAAACGAATTCTGGCGCGTGACGATCAAGGAGACGGCCGTGCGCGGAAGGGAGCTGAACCTCGGTCCGTTCCGGCTTTACGGCGAGGACGGGACGATCTGCGACGGCGGCGGGACTTCCCAGTCCACGTACAGTCAGGTCGCCAACACGACGGCGCCCGAGGCGCTTGGGCCCAAGCAGGTGATGTTCTCGTCGACGGCCTACAAGCCCGCCGGGGACTACCCGGACGGGAAGCACGGCTCCGACTACCAATGCGCGCCCGAGGTCGCCATGTTCTTGGACAGCACCGTCAACAGCTGCCGGTTCGACTTCGCGCCGCTCCTCGACGCGCCGGACACCTGGCTCGTCGCGACGTACCGCATCCCCGCGCGGGAGGGGGCGTTCGTCACGGGCTACAACGTGAAGTCCCAGTGGGACGGCTGGCAGGAACGCTTCCCCGGGGCGTGGAAGGTCGAATCAAGCCCGTCCGGGAAGGACGGGACATGGACGGCCATGGACGAACAGGCCGGCCAAAAGGCCCTCGGCGGACAGGCCTGGTACCGCACGCCGTTCTATCCGCTCTGCGTCGCGGAACGGCCGAGCGCGGGCTTTGCGCCGACCGCGTGCGTGCGGGTCGACCGGGGCGCGACGCTCGACTGCACGCAGGTCACGGGGCGGCAGGAGCTGTCGAAGCTGGCCGTCGACCTGTCGGCGGGCACGGGCGTCGGCACGCTCAAGGGCGTGCGGCTGGCCGGGGCGGGTACGCTCAACGTGGTCGGCATCGACGGGAGGGTGCCGTTGGGCGTGCTGCCGCTTGTGTTCGCGGCGAGCGCGACGGGCAGTCCCCTCGCGGACTGGAAGGTGCTTCTGGACGGCGTTCCCGTCGAGGGCCGCCGGCTCGTCTGGCAGGAGGCCGCGCTCGCCGTCTCGGCGGGCGGCATGGCGCTCATTTTCCGATAGGAAGGAAGAGGGAGGGCACGATGATGATGACATGCGGATTGGCGGCGGGGATCTTCGTGGGCGCGGCGGCGCTTCAGCTGGGCGCGGCGCCGCGCGTCGTCTGCAGCGGCGGCGTCGTCTGCCGCGCGGCTGAGGAGCGGACGCCGGACGGCGAGGACGCCCTCACGTTCGTCGTGACCCGCGAGCCGAAGCCCGGCGCCTCGGCCGTCTCCGCCGGCGTCCGCTTCAACGCCGCCTTCAACCCCGTGCAGGACAGGATCTACCGCCTCCGCTTCTGGGCGAAAGCCGACCGCGCGGCGGAGGTCCCCTTCAGCTGCACCCTCGCGCACGCGCCGTACACGTTCTTCAAGGGGATGAAGCAGACGTTCGAGGCGGGGACGTGGACGCGCTGCGAGCTCATGTGGCATCTCGACAGCACGGCCGTCACGAACAACGTCTACTCCCTTCCGTTCTTCACGCTCGGCACGCTCGCGAAGGGGACGGCGCTCACCCTCGGGCCGATGGCGTTCGCGCGCGTCGACCCCGTCCGCCGCGTGCGCGGCCCCGACTGGCGCCCGCTCCGGCTGAACGCGCCCGCGCCCGAGTACTTCAAGGCGAAGCGCATCCCCGGCTACGACGTGAAGAAGGGGAGCGTCCTCGACCTCGCGCAGTACCTGCCGCGCGCGGACATCGACGCGATGGGGCGGATCGTCGCGGACGCGGACGGCACGCTCCGCTTCGAGAACGCGCCGGGGCGGCGCGTGCGGCTCAGGGGCTTCAACTGCACCTACGGCGGCCCCTGGGACGGCTTCGCGGAGATGGACGACGCGGAGATGGACGCGCTCGCCGACCAGATCCTCCGCTATGGCTTCAACGTCATCCGCTTCCATTTCTTCGACAGCCGATTCGCGGGCCAGTCGGGCATGAAGTTCTACGCCGTGCGCAACGTCGATGTCTCGGAATGCCCGCTCCCCGAGACGTACGACGCCCTGCTCAAGACGGTCGACGCGCGCTTCCTCGACCGCTTCCACCGCTTCACGGCCGCGCTGCGCGCGCGCGGCATCTACTACATGATGGACGTCTTCACGTCGCAGTCGATGTACGTGAAGGCCGGCCGGAACAAGGCCAACCTCAACATGCAGCTCTTCCTCGACGCGCGCGTGCGCAACCACTGGAAGGCCGCCTACGACTTCCTCATGCTCACCCCGAACCCCTACACGGGCAGGCGGCCGATCGACGACCCGCAGTTCTTCGCCCTCACGTGCCGCAACGAGCAGGAGCACGTCTTCGGCGGCAACGGCGGCGACACGCGCCGGCTCGCCGACTTCACGCCGCGCTTCCGCGCGGCCTTCGGGGCCGACATGCCGGAATTCTCGTATGGCCTGCTGCTGGAGGCGTCGCCGCACGGCGACAAGGCCCGCGCGTTCGTGCGCGGCGAGATCGCGAAGCTGAATGCGTTCTTCCTCGGCACGGTGCGGGCGAGCGGTTGGAAGGGGCTCGTCACCCACTGGGACATGTCGATGCGCAACCTCGAAGGGGACGCGCGCAGGGACTACGGCGCCGTCGCGATCCACCCCTACCACGCGCACCCCAACCGCGCCCCGCTCCCGAAGGGCGAGCACGCCAAGAACCTGCTGGAGCCGTGGTGCGACGGCATGATGCAGACCGTCTCGCGCCGCAGCTCGATCTGCTACAACAACTACATCTCCCATGCGTCGATGACGCGCGTCCTCGGCAAGCCCCTGCTCGTCACGGAGGTCTCGCACTGCGGCGCGAGCCGCTACGCGCAGGAGGAGCCGGTCGTGCTGACGGCCGGCGCGGCCCTGCAGGACTGGCAGCTCGTGACGCCGCACGCGAACCTCGTCCAGTGGAAGGTCTACGCGCCGTTCGGCCCGTTCAGCTTCGACGGCGGCATGAACCCGATGGCGCGTGTCGCCTCGGTGGCGGCGGCGTTCGGCTGGCAGCGCGGCGACATCGCGCCCGGGCGCCACGCGGTGAGCGTCCACGTGCCGGAGCGCGTGCTCGCGTCGCGCGCCTACGTCGGCGCCATCGGCAGCGCGCACAACGCGCTGTCGTTCGTGACGCGCGTCGGCGGCGACTACGCGCGCGCGCGCAACCCGCTCGCCGACCTCGACCTCGTGCCCGAGAGCTTCGTCGGCGTCGCGATGAAGGACGCCTGGGCGGAACTGAACGAGCAGGTGCGGCGGAACAGCGCCCACCGCGCCGCGTCGTTCGCCGCGCTGCGCCGCGCGGGCATCCTCGGCGCCGGCAACCGGACGGACCCGGAGAAGGGCCTCTACGAGAGCGACACGGGCGAGATCGTGACGGACGTCGCGCGCGAGACGATGACGGTCGACGCGCCGCGCTTCCAGGCCGCCGCCCTGAAGCCGGACGCCGCGCAGGCGACGCTCTCCGCGCTTGCGGTCGAGCGCGTCTCGACGCCCGCGAGCATCCTCGCGATCTCGCTCGACGCCGCCGCGCCCGTCGCCGCGAGCCGGCGGCTGCTCGTCATCGTCGCGACGGCGTTCGCGGCGGAGAACGCGCGCTGGACGCGCGCGGGCTGGGAATGCTCGTCCGACGCCCAGCTTGAGGCGGGCGGCTACGAGACGCTGATGAAGACGGGGCGCTTCCGCTTCTCGATCAGGAGCGCGCTCCGCGCGCCGCGCGTCTTCGCCGTGAACTTCGACGGCTCGCGGGGCGTGGAGATGCCGGCCTCCGTCGCGGACGGACGCCTGCGGCTGGACTGGGACACGTCGGCGCTCGAAGACGCGACGCCCTACTTCGAGGTCGTCGAAGGCGGAAAGTGAGGATGGACATGATGACGAAGATCGGACGGGCCGTGTTCGCGGGCGCGGCGCTGGCGGCGGGGGCGGCGTTCGCCGCGCCCGCCTTCCATCTGCCCGAACGCCTCTACGCCGCGCCGGGCCTTGAGCTGAACGTCTACTACGGCAACGTCTTCGACTCGGTCGTGCCGCAGAACTACGCCTACCAGGCGTTCTGCGCGAAGGGCCGCGCCGAATGCACGCGCTGGACCTTCACGCCGGGGGAGGAGGACGCGGGGCGGACGTTCGCGCTCGTCGTCAACGCCTGGGACGACGGCGGGCTCGTCGCCGCGGCCACGACGACGGTCGAGGTCGCCGCCGCGCCGCGCGACCCGCGGCGCCGGGTGACGCTCGCGCTTCTCGGGGACTCGCTCACGAACAGCGGATACCAGGACCAGCTCTTCCGGGACATGCGTGCGGCCGGCTTCACGGGCTACACGCCCGTCGGCGCGCGGCGGAGCGCGACGACGAACGGCGTGCCGCACGACGGCTACGGCGGCTTCACGTTCAGCACGTTCCTGACGCGCTACTGCGTGTCGGAGGAGGAGGTCTCCAACGTCCAGGACGCGGCCGAGCGCGAGCAGCTTAGGGCCTTGGGCGTGCCGGTCAAGATCGTCCACGCCTGGCAGCGGGGGCTTCTCCGCAGCCCGCTCGTGAAGTTCGAGAACGGCAGGAAGAGCGTGGACGTCCGGCGCTGGCTCGACCGGATCAACGGGGGCCGGGCGCCGGACTTCGTCGTGGTCGAGCTGGGCGTGAACAGCGTCTTTGACTTCAGGGGCGAGGCGCCGGAGCTGCGTGCGCGGATCGAGCGGAGCGTCCTCGTCGACGCCGACCGCCTTCTGAGGCGCCTGCGCGAAGACATGCCCGACGCCACGTATCTCCTCTGCACGTCGCCCGTCGGCGCCTCTCAGGACGGCTTCGCCGCGAACTACGGCTCGGGCTGGAACGCGGTGCAGCACCGCAAGATCATCTTCGCCCTCAACCGCGCGTTCGACGCGTTCGTGAAGGCGAAGGGCGACCCGAGGCTGCTGCTGCTGCCCGTCGCCCATGCCATCGATCCCGTCGAGGGCTTTATCCGCGCGCGGCGGCCCGTCAGCGCCCGTTCGGACGCCACGGTTCTGCGGAACGTCAACGCCGTCCACCCGTCGGAGGTCGGCGGCCGTCAGATGGGCGACGCCATCGCCGCGATGCTCCGGACGCTGCTGAAGTAGGCGCGCGCGGCGGCCGTCCGTTCAGAGCGTCGCGAGCGTGGAGAGGATGGCGGGCAGAAGCTGCTTCTTGCGCGAGAGGACGCCCGGCAGCAGGAAGATCCCGCCCGCATCCGTGCGCCAGGGGAGCGCGCGCCGCACCACCTCCGCGCCCCGGAAGAGGAGCTCGGAGTTTCCCCGCACGGGGTCCGTCACGAGGAGCGCGGCGAAGTCGAGCTTCTCCCGGGCGAGGACGCGCGCCAGCTCCGCGTCCAGCGCGGCGCGCCGGTTGTGGAAGAAGGCGAGGTTGGCCTCCTCAAGCTGCGCGAGCGAGAACGACCAGCCGCCTTCCGCGTATGCCTTGCGGTCCGAATCGACTGCCTTCTCGGGCGTCATCGAATGGAGCGCGGAGGCGACGGACATCATGCCGTCCATCAGGGCCTGCGCCGACAGGCCGCAGATCTTCTCCAGCCACGCCGCGCACGTGCGGTCCTCTCCGGTCGCCGTGGGGGACTGGAAGAGGAGCGTGTCGGCGACGACGCCCGCGAGCAGCACGCCTGCGACTTCCTTCGAGGGCCGCAGCCCCGCGCCGCGGAACATCCGCGCGACGAGCGTGCAGGTGGACCCCACGGCGTCCGCCATGTACTTGATCGGCTCGGGCGTGGAGGTGAACGAGATGCGGTGGTGGTCGACGACCTCGATGACGGGGATCTCCTCCAGGCCGGGGATGCCCTGCGCCGTCTCGTTGTGGTCGACGAGGATCATGCGGAACGGCGGGGTCTCGGCGAACGCGCGCTTCAGCACCGTGCCGAGAAGCCGCCCGTCCCCGTCCACGACGGGGAAGTGGTTGTGGGCGTTGCGGAGCGCGGCGGGCTTCACGTCGTGGACGCGGTCCGTCGCCGCGAGTACCTGCGTGCAGGCGTGGAGCGGGGCCTCGCCCGTCGGGCGCGCGAGGTCGTCCTTCGCGATGAAGAGCGCGAGGAGCTTCGCGGGCGAGAGCATCCCCCGGAAGCGCCCGTCCGCGCCGGCCACGGGCAGGGACGACTCGCCGGAGGCCTCCAGCGCGCGCAGGGCGTCGATGAGCGGCATGTCCGCCGGGATGATCGGCACGTCCGGCGCGATGAGGTCGCGCACGCGCACGTACACGTCGCCGCGCGAGGCGGGCGGCACGAGCCCGAAGCGGTCGAACACCCACTGCGCGCGGTCCGGCAGGCGCCCGGCGCACAGCGGCTCGACGTTGGAGAGCCCCGTGCGGCGGCGCAGGTCGGCGAGCGCGTAGGCGCTCATGACCGAATCGCAGTCGGGGTTGCGGTGCCCGCAGACAAAGACCGTGCATGCGTCCACGCCCGCGCCTCCTTATTCGTCGCCGTCCTCGTCGTCGTCGTCGGACGTGGACGAGAGCGCCGCCGCCGTGAAGGCGTTGAACGCCGCGCCGAAGTTCTTCAGCTCGTTCGCCGTGATGCGCAGGATCCCCCGGCAGGCGCCGTCCTTCCCGGCCCAGAACGCGCCCGCGATGGCGCTGTTCGGCGCCGCCGCCGGCATCGCCGCGCGCATCGCCGCGTACTGCTTCGCGTCCTTCTCGGCGGCGACGCGCGCCATGATGGGCAGAACGGCCTCGCGCGCGAGCGCATAGAGCGAAAGGGAGAAGGCGGCGCCGGGACGCGCCGCGACGGTCTCCGGCAGGGCGGCCGCCACGCGCGCCTCGCCCGTCGGCTTCCCCTGCGGCAGCGCGAACGCGGGTGCGGCCACGCGCGACGCGATCTGCGTCCCGTCGGCCTTGTAGGCAAGCACCGTCTTCGTGTCGCCGAGGACGGCCGCCACCGTCTTCTTGGCCGTCGCCAGCGCCTTCGCCGTCTCCTTGCCGTCCGCCAGGCCCGAGGCCGCCGCGCCGACGTCGATCGCCTCCGCCCAGTCGACGACGAAGCCCGTCTCCGCCTTCACGAGGATCTTCCTCCCCGGCCACTGCCGCGCAAAGGCCCGCGCAAGGCGGTCGAAGAACGCCGTCGTCGCCGCGACCGCCTTGTGCGCCGCCGCCGACGCGCCGGCGGAGACGAACGCGGGGCGCAGCTGCGCGTCGAACACGAGCGCGCTCCCCGTCCAGTCCGCCGCCGCCGGATAGGACGCGCCCTCGCGCAGAAGCGCCACGAGCGCGTCCGCCGCCTCGCGCGCAAGCGGCGCATACGCCTTCGTCTTCGCGTCTCCCTGCACGAACGCGGCAAGATTCGTCTGGATCTGCGCGGCGGCGGCCTCCAGATCCGCCCGGAAGGCGGCCTCCGACGTCGTGCCGCACGCCAGGCGCGACGCCATCGCCCCGAAGAACGGCGCCCCGGCGGGAAGGCGGTCGAGCGCCCCGGCGGGCAGCGCGTCGCCCGCGCCGACGGGCGCCGGCGCGCCCGGCCGCGCGGCGAGGCGCCCTTCGGCGACAAGGCCCTTGTCGTCCAGGTCGAGCGTGAGCGTCGCGCCCGCGAAGGACGCAAGCTGCTCGCACGTCCGCAACCCCGCCGCCGTGACGTCGATGCGCACGAGCGGGCGCGCGGCCGGCGCGGGCGCGGCGCGGGCGGCGAAGTCCCCGAGCGCGCGCCGGGCCAACGCCGCCGACGGCGCGATCGCGCAGAAGCGCCGGTCGCCCGTGAACGTCACCCAGCGCGCCGCCTCGTTCTGCTCGTCGGCGGGGAGGCGGAGCGTCCCGTCGTCGTCCTTCGTCGCGCCGGGATGGTCCAGCAGCATCTTCGCCGGCCCGTCCGCACTCGGATAGACGACCACGGTGGCGACGTCGTTCGTCGTGCGCGCATAGACGAACCCGTACATCGGCGCGTCGCTCCGGAAGCGGCCGTATGTCTGGGCGAGCCGTTCCTGCCCCGCGCCGATCAGGAGCGTGGGGAGAAGCGGGTTGTTGACCATCGTCCCCAGGTTGACGGCCTTCTTCGAGATGTCGCCAAAGGACGCCAGCTCCACCGTCGCGACCAGCTCGGGCGCCGGCGCGACCTGCTCCGACGCGAACAGCCCGCCCGCCACAAGGCAGAACAGGACCACGGACTTCTTCATGACTTTCTTCATGCAACGCCTCCTCACTTCAACCATTTCACCAATCGCTCACTTCGCGTACTCGACGCAGCGCAGCTCGCGCACGACCGTCACGCGGATCATGCCGGGGAACTTCAGCTGCGCGGAGATGTCGCGGCAGATCTCGCCCGCGAGCTCGGCGGCGGCCGAGTCGCCGACCACGGACGGATCGACGACGACGCGCAGATCGCGCCCCGCCTGCACGGCGTAGACGTGCAGCACGCCCGCATGCGCCTTCGCGATCTTCTCCAAGTTCTCCAGGCGCTGGATGTAGTCGCCCACGTTCTCCTGGCGCGCGCCCGGGCGCGCGGAGGAGATCGCGTCCGCCGCCGCGCAGAGAACCCCGTACACACCGCCGTCCGTGCCCGGATCGGCGTGGTGCGCCGCGACGGCGGCGCACACCGCCGCGTCCTCGCCGTGCGCGAGCAGGAACTCCGCGCCAAGGGCCGCGTGCGCGCCGCGCTTCTCCGCCGTGATCGCCTTGCCGATGTCGTGCAGGAAGCCGACGCGCCGGGCCCGCGCGGCGTCGAGCTTCATCTCCGAGGCCATCGCGCCCGCGAGGAGCGCCACCTCCACGGCGTGCCGCAGCACGTTCTGCGAGAGGGAGAGCCGGAAATGGAGCGCGCCCATGAGGCGCAGCGTCTCGGCGGGAAGCCCCGCGACGCCGGCTTCGGCGGCCGCCTCGGCGCCCTTTTCCTCGCACGTCTGTTCAAGGGCGGCCTGCGCGGCGGCGACGGCGGCCTCGATGGACGCGGGGTGGATGCGGCCGTCGGCCACAAGAGCCACAAGCGCACGGCGCGCGATTTCGCGGCGGAGGGGGTCGAACGCCGAGAGGACGACCGCGTCCGGCGCGTCGTCCAGAAGGAGCTGCACGCCCGTCGCAGACTCAAAGGCCCGCACGTTGCGCCCGTCGCGCCCCACGATGCGCCCCTTCATCTCGGTGTTGGGCAGCGCCACGGTGGTCGTCGCCAGCGCCTCCACATGGGACACGGCGCAGCGCTGCATCGCATCCGCCACAATTCGGGCCGCCAGGGTTTCGCCCTGCTCGCGCGCGGCCTCCTGGATGCGGCGGCTGAGAATCGCGGCGTCGGCGCGCAGCTCGGCGTTCGCCCGCGTCAAGATCTCCTTGCGCGCCTCGGCGTGCGTCATCTTCGCGAGCGCCTGGAGGCGCGCCTCCGCCGCGTCGCCCCGCGCGCGGGCCGTCTTCGCCGCCGCGTCCGCCGCCTCGGCCTTCGCGTTGACCGCGCCTTCGCGCACGTCGAGCGCGGCGGCCTTGCGGTCGAGGTTCGCCTCGCGCTGCGCCTGGCGTGCGTCCGCCGCCTCCCATTCGGCGCGCCGCTTCTTCGTGGACGCCTCGAACGCCTCCTTCGCCTTCACCACCGCCGCGCGCGCGGAGATGTCCGCCTCCTTGAGGCGCGCCTTGATGTCGGCCTCGGCCTCCTCCTCCCGGAGGCGCATGCGCTTCTCGATGGCCTCCGCCTGCCAGCGGCCGACGAGGCCGCGCAGCGCGTAGCCGAGAAAGAGGCCAACCAGGAGCAGGGCCGCGATGATGAGGATCGCGACGCCGTCCGAAAGGCCGTCCCAGGTCGTACTTGAGAGCGCGAAGAGCATAGTGGGGAAAAGTCTAAAGGCGGGCGGAGCGTCCAGTATACCATACTTTCACGGCCTCATGCGCCCTCCCGGCCCGGGCCCAGCAGCAGCCGGAAGAGGTAGGCGCGCTCGGCGGCCGCGAGCGCGTCGAAGCCCTCCAGGTGCGCGCGCAGGTCGGCGACGCGCGCGTCGAAGCGCGCCCGCTCGGGCGAGGCGTCGTCGGCCGCGAACGGATAGCTCTTCTCGGCGATCCACTTCGCGAGGCGCGCGGCCGCCTCCTCGTCGGCGCGCCGCCGGAAATGCGCCTTGAGGGCCTTCCGCGCCGCGTCGAGCCAGGCCCGCACCTCGGGGTGGAGTTCGTCCATCACGAGCGCGTTCTCGGCGGCGAGCGCGCCGAAGCGGTCGCCCACGAGGTAGGCCGTGTAGCTGAAGGGCAGGCCCGAGCGGACGCCGGAAGGCCGCTCGTGGAGCGTGAAGCCGCCCTGCCCGCAGAAGACGATGCGCCCCCTCCCGGGGAACTTCCTGCGCCACTCGATCACCTCCAGCCTTGCGGACGGGCCGCCGTCGAGCCGCACCTCGTACGTCGCCGCCGCCTTCTGCACGATGACGGGCGAGACGGGGATGCCGCAGAACCAGATCCGCACGTCGGGGTAGGCCTTGAGGTAGAGCGCGAACTTCGCGGCGAGCGCCTGCACCGCCGGGCCGGGCGCCGTGAGCGCGTCCGCCGCCGCCCGGACGCCCGTGACCGCGACCTCCGTCCCCGGCGCGGGCCCCGTCGGCGTCTCGTGGATGCGGAAGACGCCCGGCTCGGCGGCGTCCCCTTCGAGCGCGTAGGAGAGGAGTTCGCCGCCCGCGCGCATCGTCGTGCGCCACGTGACGTGCGTGCCGAGCGCGAACGCCTTGAAGCGCCCGCAGCCGTGGCGGCCGTGGAGGCGGCGGCGGGCCCTCGCCGTCGCCGCGCCCTCCTCCCGCTTCCAGCTGCCGCCGAGCGCGCCGAACGTGTCCTCGACGCGCAGGATGTCGATGCCGCAGCCGTCGTCCGCGACGCGGATCTCGTCGACGCCGCCGAGCGCGTTCTGCACGAGCTCGATCCGCACCTCGCGCGCGTCCGCGTCGAGCGCGTTCCACACGAGTTCCTCCACGGCCGAGAGCGGCGTCGCGCGCGCGAGCGAGGCGATGTGGTCGGCGCGCGCCTGGACGTAGATGTCCCGCGTCATCGCGCCCCCTCATCGCCTGTCGGCCCGTCCGGGGCGGCGACGGCCTCCTCCACGCGCCGGCGGATGGACGCCAGCTCGGACGTACACGACGCGACGAGGCGCCTTCCCTCCTCGAAGCGCTTCATCATCTCGTCGAGCGGCAGCTCCCCGCTTTCCATCTCGCCCACGAGCGTCTCCAGCTTCCGGAGCGCCTCCTCGAACGTCGGCTTCGCGCAGTCCATGTCCGCCCCCCTCAGCCTTCCATCGCGAACGCATAGGCGTTGCGGAACATCCGCATCCACGGGCCCGCCTCGCCGTCGAAGAGGCCGCCGCGATAGGAGAGCTGGCAGGCGCGGAAGCCGCGCTCCGGGTGCGGCATCATGATTGTCGCGCGCCCGTCCTTCGTCGTGAAGGCCGTGAGGCCGCCCGCCGACCCGTTCGGGTTCCACGGATAGCGTTCCGTCGCCGCGCCGCGCCCGTCCACGTAGCGGAGGGCCGCCTTCGCCTTCGCACCGTCCACGCCTTCGGGGAAGACGACGCGCCCCTCGCCGTGCGCGACGGCGATCGGCACGCGGCTTCCGGCCATGCCCTTGAAGAAGATCGAGGGCGAATCGAGCACTTCGAGCGTGCAGAAACGCGCCTCGAACTGCTCGGACGTGTTGCGCTTGAACTGCGGCCAATCCTGCGCCCCCGGGATGAGGTCCTTGAGCTGCGAGAGCATCTGGCAGCCGTTGCACACGCCGAGCGAGAAGGTGTCCTTGCGGTGGAAGAACGCCTTGAACATGGCCTTCAGCCTGCGGTTGAAGAGGATGGAACGCGCCCAGCCCGAACCCGCGCCGAGGACGTCGCCGTAGCTGAAGCCGCCGCACGCGACGAGACCCTGGAAGTCGGCGAGGTCCACGCGGCCCGCGAGAAGGTCCGTCATGTGGACGTCCACGCTCTCGAACCCCGCGAGCGCGAACGCCGCGCCCATCTCGACGTGTCCGTTGACGCCCTGCTCGCGCAGGATCGCGATGCGCGGCTTCGCCTTGCCGCGCGTGGAGGTCCTGGCCTTCGCGTCGGGATCGTAGGTGAGCGCGAAGGAGAGGCCGGGATCCGCCTCGTCGAGGCCGTTGTCGTATTCCTCCAGGGCGGTGGCGGGATTGTCGCGGCGCGCCTGCATGTGGTAGGTCGTCTCGCTCCAGGCGCGGCGGATCTCCGTGACGGTGGTGGCAAGCGTACGGCGGCAGCCCACGGCGAGCGTGAACGTGCGGTCGTCGACCGGCGCGCCGATGACGTGGACGTCGTCGGCGAGGCCGGCCTTGCGGAAAATCGCGAGAACGTCCGCGAGGTTCGCGTCGGCCACCTGGAGGACGGCGCCCGGCTCCTCGCTGAAGAGCGCCGCGAGCGCATCGCCGTCCGGCAGCGTCGCGGCGAGGCCGCGCCCGCCCGTGACCGCCATCTCGGCGAGCGTGACGGCGAGGCCGCCGTCGCTGCGGTCGTGGTAGGCGAGCGCGAGGCGTGCGGCGACGATCTTCTGCATCGCGTTGAAGAACGCCTTCACGCTCGGCGCGTCCGCGTCGGCGGGCGCGTCGCCGAGCTGGTTGTAGACCTGCGCGAGGCAGGAAGCGCCCAGGCGGTTCGCGCCGTGCCCGAGGTCGACGTAGACGAGCTTCGAGGCGCCCGGCTTCAGGTCCGGCGTGAGCGTAAGCGTGACGTCCGCCACGGGCGAGAAGGACGAGACAACGAGCGAGAGCGGCGCCACCTGGCGGTGGGAGGCGCCCTTCGAGTCGGTCCACGTCGTGTGCATCGAGCAGGAGTCCTTGCCCACGGGAATCGAGATGCCGAGGGCGGGGCAGAAGTTGAGGCCGGCCTCCTGGACAGTGTCGTAGAGGTTCGCGTCCTCGCCGGGTTCGCCGCACGGCGCCATCCAGTTGGCGGAGAGGCGCACGTTCCGGATCGTGCCGCAGTCGGCCGCCGCGAGGTTCGTCAGGGCCTCCGTGATCGCGAGGCGCGCGGAGGCGGGGCCGTCGAGCAGCGCGACGGGCGTGCGCTCGCCGGTTGCCATCGCCTGGCCGTGGAGCGTCTTGTAGCCCATCGTGGTGACGGCGCAGTCGGCGGCGGGCAGCTGGTAGGGGCCCACCATCTGGTCGCGCGCGACGAGACCCGTGACGGAACGGTCGGTGATCGTGACGAGGAACGTCTTGTCCGCGACCGTCGGCAGGTGCAGGAGGCGGAAGAAGGCGTCCTGCGGCTTCACCTCCTTGAGGTTCAGCTTCGCGTGGGGCGTCGCGACGCGCGTCACGTCGCGCACCATGCGTGGGGGCTTGCCGAGCAGGACCTTGATGTCCATGTCGATCGGCCGGTCGTGGAAGTAGTCGTCTTCAAGGACGAGGCGCCCGTCGCCCGTCGCCTCGCCGATAAACGCGACGGGGCAGCGCTCGCGCGCGCAGAGCGCCTCGAAGGCCGCGCGCGCGTCGCGCCGCAGCGCGAGGACGTAGCGCTCCTGGGCCTCGCAGCACCAGATCTCCATCGGGCTCATGGAGGGCTCCTCGTTGTGGACCTTGCGCAGCTCGAAGCGTCCGCCCGTCGCCTCCACGAGCTCGGGGCAGCCGTTCGAGAGGCCGCCCGCGCCGATGTCGTGGATCGAGAGGACGGGGTTCTTCTTCCCCATCGCCGCGCAGGCGTTGATCACGCCCTGGCAGCGGCGCTGCATCTCGGCGTTTCCGCGCTGGACGCTGTTGAAGTCGAGCGCCTCGTCGTTCGTGCCCGTCATCATGGACGAAGCCGCGCCGCCGCCGAGGCCGATGCGCATCGCCGGGCCGCCGATCTGCACGATGTACGCGCCCGTCGGCACCGGCTTCTTTTCCACCTGGTCGCGCACGATCACGCCCTGTCCGCCCGCGAGCATGATCGGCTTGTGGTAGCCGCGGTAGAGCCCGGCGGCCTCGCCCTCGTAGGTGCGGAAGAAGCCCGTGAGCTGCGGACGACCGAACTCGTTGCCGAACGCGGCGCCGCCGAGCGGACCCTCCGTCATGATCGCGAGCGGCGTCGCGAGGCGCTTCGGGAACTCCGCGTACTCGCGCTCCCACGGCTGCGGGAAGCCGGGGATGTGCAGATCGCTCACCATGAAACCGCAGATGCCCGCGTGCGTGCGCGAGCCGCTGCCCGTCGCCGCCTCGTCGCGGATCTCGCCGCCCACGCCCGTCGCCGCGCCCGGGAACGGCGAGATCGCCGTCGGATGGTTGTGCGTCTCCACCTTCATGAGCTGGTCGAGCTGCACCTTCCTGAAGCCATACACATGCTCCTTGCCGGGGGTGCGCCCGCCCGCCCCGTTCGGCAGGAACATCTCGGTCTCGAAGCCCTCCACGACGGACGAGTTGTCCTTGTAGGCGACGAGCGTGCCCTTCCCGTTCTTCTTGTGGGTGTTCTTGATCATCCCGAAGAGCGCGTTCGGCATCTCCCGGCCGTCGATGATGAACTTCGCGCCGAAGATCTTGTGGCGGCAGTGCTCGGAGTTCACCTGGCCGAACATCACGAGCTCGGTATCGGTGGGGTTGCGTCCGGCGGCGGCGAAGCTCTCCGCGAGGTACTGCATCTCAGGCTCGCTGATCGCAAGGCCCAGCTCGGCGTTCGCCTCGCGGATCGCCGCGACGCCCTTCGCCATCACATCGAAGGTGCGGCCGGGACGCGGCGGCGGGCAGTCGAAGAGGTCGTCGAGCGTGTCGTAGACGCCCTCGGTCATCCGGTCGTGGAGCGCGTTCAGGAGCTGCGCGTCCGAACGGTCGAATGCGGGCTTGATCCGGAAGCGGATGCCGCGCTCGACACGGGCGATGCCCGCGAGGCCGCAGTTGCGGAAGATGTCCGTCGCCTTCGAGCTCCACGGGGAGATCGTGCCCTTGCGGGGCGTCACGTAGAATGCGCCGTCCTCAAGCGCGGGCTCGTCGCCGACGGCGTTCAGAAGCGTCGCCGCGCGCGCGCGCGTTGCGTCGTCGGGGCCGTTCCCCTCGCTCTGGAGCGCATACACCCACGTGGCCGTGATGTCGGCCTGGGCGAGGGCGGGTGCGCGGGCGGCCAGGGCGGCGCGGAGCGCGTCGAGACGGAACTGCGAATAGGCCGCAGTCCCCGAAAGCAGGATCGGTTTCATCTTCATGTGCCTCTGAGTTGAAATGGCAGAAGTGCGATTATAGCATATTTCCCCCGCGCGCCGCGCCCGCGAAGACGGCGGGCGCGCGCGGGATCGTCCCGAGCGCGAAGAGCGGGAGAAGGTCGCGGAGGGGAAGGGGCGAGCCGTCGCCCCAGCCGCACGTCGCGGCGAGGCGGCCGACGACGGCCTCGGGGGCCGCGCCCGCCGCGCGGAAGGCCGCGATGCGCGTGTCGCCGTGGCGCTTCGCGAGGCGGCGGCCGTCCGGCCCCACGACGAGCGGGACGTGGCAGAACGCGGGCGGCGCATGGCCGAGCGCGCGGTGGACGAGGATTTGCGCGGGCGTCGCGGCGAGGAGGTCGTCGCCCCGCACGACCTCGGTGACGCCCATCGCCGCGTCGTCGACCGACACGGCGAGCGTGTAGCCCGCGCCGTGCGCCTCGCGCGCGAGCGGGAAGTCGCCGAGCGCGGCCGCGACGTCCTGCTCGAACGGCCCCGCGAAGGCGTCGTCGAAGCGGACGACCGTCCCCTCCGGGACGCGGAAGCGCCAGCACGGGAGACGCGGCGCGCCCGCTTTGCCCGCCTCTTGCCGCAGAAACGCCTGCGCCGCCCGCCATGACGCGAAGCGGCCCCGGCACGTGCCCGGGTAGAAGAGCTGTTCGCCCGCATGGGGCGCGGACTGCGCCCGCTCCACGTCCCTGCGCGAGCAGACGCAGGGGTAGGCCAGGCCCGCCGCGCGGAGGCGTTCGAGCGCGTCGCGGTAGAGGGTCGTGCGCGCGCTTTGGGTGTATTCCGCGTCCCAGTCGAAGCCGAGCCACTTCAGGTCTTCCACCGCCGCGCGCGCCGCGCCCGGCTTGTCGCGCGGGTGGTCGAGGTCCTCCATGCGCAGGATGACGCTGCCGCCTTGCGCCCGCGCGCGCAGCCACGCGACCATGAACGTCCGCGCGTTGCCAAGGTGGAGCGCCCCCGTCGGCGAGGGCGCGAGCCTTCCCACGTAGCCGCCCATTTCCGCCCAAGCGCAGGCCCGGCCCGCCGCCGAACGCCGGGGGCCGGCCGGGCAGGCCCTACTTCACGATCGGCGTGAGGACGATGTTGCGGAAGTCCGCGTCGGAGTGGTCGCCCTGGAGGTAGAGCGGCCCCTTCACGAACTCGTCGCTCGTGATCGCGCCGCCCGTGCAGCCGAGGACCGGCTGGTTGTCGATGATGTTCACGCCGTTGAGGACGACCGTCACGTGGCGCTTGTAGAGCGTGACGTCGACGTGCTGCCATTCGTTCGCCGGCTTCTCGGCCGCGACGCGCGGCGTGATGCGCCCGTAGAGGGCCGCCATGTTGTGGCAGTCGACGGGCTTGCCGTAGCTGTCAAGCACCTGGATCTCGTAGATGCCGCGCAGGTAGACGCCCGAGTTGCAGCCCGGCAGCACCCTCACGTCGTAGGAGAGCTTGAAGTCGAAGAAGTCGGCGCGCTTCGTCTTCAGGTTTGCGCCGTGGCCGTCGGGCTTGCCGTCCGCCTTGCGCTTGATGCGGTTCGAGAGGACGCCGTCCTTCACGCTCCAGCCGAAGTGGGCCTTCGGGTTCATCGTCTCCCAGCCGGCGATGCCGTCCGCGAGGAGGTCGATGGGCGCGCCGTAGACGGCCTTCGCGCGGTCGGGCGCGGGCGGCAGCGCGGGGATGCGCTTCGCCTTCGCCGTCTCGCGGGAAAGTTCCTTGCCCGTGCCGTCCGTCGTCACGAACGTGACGTCGGCGCACGCGCCGTTCGCCTTGAGCGTCGTCACGCGGAAGCGGGCCTTGGCGGGGTCCTTGTCGCCCTTCAGGCACTGGCGCATCGTCGCGGTCGCGCCGTCGATCTTGACGTCCGTCTGCGGGTTCGGCGAGCCGCCGCCCCAGAGGAGCTTCGCCTTCGGCGTGCCGTCCTTCCGGCAGATGCCGAGCCAGAACGCGCCCGGCTTCTGGATCGCCCAGCGGCCCTCCGCGCCCCTGCAGGTGCAGTCGGCGCACGCGCAGGCGTCCTTTGCGCAGCCGCAGTCGTTCGACGTCGGCTTGCACGCGCACGGCGCGGTGCAGCCGGCAAACCCCATCATTCCGGCGGAAACCACGCCCGCCGCCAGCAGATTCCTGACGATCTTGTTCATTGTATCCTGTCCTTCCTTGTTCTCCGTTTCATGAAACGGTTCAATTATCGCACAGTTGCGGCATCGGGTCAACTCCCGCCGCGCCCCGCCGCCGTTCCGGCCGGGAGGGTCTCATTTCCGCCCCGGGAACCGCCTCTTGTTCCGTTCCGACGCCATCGCGCGAAAGGCGACCGTACCGAGGCGGCTGTCCGGCGAGACGACCTTCCCGGCCAGAACGTCATCCTCCGTAAAGCGGTGGAACCAGATTTCGGCCTCGCTCCCGCGGCCGTGGTCGTGCGCGACGCAGATGGTGCCGTCGGGAGCCTGGACGACATCCGGGTAGGATCCGAAGGTCGGGTCGAGGACGAGGCCACCCTTCCAGCTCTCCCCGTCGTCGTCGGAAAGGTAGGCCGAGAGGCGGACACGCCCGACGCCGTCCTTCCCGCCCTCTTCGGGGCGTCCGTGGCAGACGAACAGCAGGCGTCCGCTCGCAAGCCGCACGATCTGGAAACGCGCATTCACGTTGTCCATCGTCGGCAGGGTGCGCGGCGGGCTCCAGGTCCATCCTCCGTCACGGGAATCGCTGGCCATCAGGCAGCCGATCTTCTTTCCGTCCTCCGCCCGTTCGACGCACACGCGGCTGAAGACACGGAGCGTGCCGTCCTTCCGTTCGAGCAGCTGCGTTTCCTGCCAGTCCGATCCCGGGAACTTCACGGCGCCGCGCCGCGTCCACGTCCGGCCCCGGTCGGACGACACATAGCAGGTCGAGCCACGGAACGGGTCGAGTTCCGCGAACGCCCCGCCCACGCTCGGCGCACCCTTTCCGAAGACGCCACAGTCGTTGAGGTAGGCCGAGAACGCCCACTCGCCGTTTCGCAGCACGATGGGCTTGTTCATGACATGACCGTCGCACAGGCGGCGCGGTTTCGACCAGACGGGGCGGGCCGCGTCCGGATTCTCGCAGACGGACTCCCAGACGCCCGCGCGCCGGTCGTAGTGGAACAGCGACTGGTCGGTGTACAGGCGCAGACGGCCGTCCGGATCGAGCCAGTAGGTGCCGATGATGTTGTTGCGGTCCGTATAGGTGCCGTCATGGCCGTCGATGACCAGGTTGACGTCCGTCCAGGTCCTGCCGCCGTCATCGCTCCAGTTTCCCGCCGTGAACGACCCGGCGCCGTCCCCTCCCGAAATCCAGTTGAGGTAGATCCGCCCGCCGCGCGTCATCGCCAAGCCGTTCATCAGCGCATAGTCAAGTCGGTTCGACGAATAGGCTTCAAGGCCGTCCGTGCGGATGACGGGCGGGATGTCCCCGACAGACCTCACGAACGCCTCGTAGACGCATCGGTCCATCTGCCCTGAAACCGCAGGATGCGTGCAGGCGGCCAGCACGGCCAGTGCCGCGATCCTCCCTTTGCCGGTCATCTTCGTCATGTCGTTTTCCTCCTGTCTTGCCTGTGCGGAATGGAATACCGTTGCGGGACGTTCATGCGATTTCGCTGCGGATAAGGCGATAGCTGCGCGTACCATCCGGCGCAAGGACAATGGCGGCCGAGTCGAGGCAGCTTCTCACGTCTCCAAGATTCATGCCGGCAGTATATCATTTTCCCCTGCGCGTGGCGCGGACGGCCCCGAACCGACGGCCCCGGACTTTGGTAGGGGCCGACGTCCTCGGCGGCCCGCGCGCAATCCGCCGCCGCCCATGCGGCGCCGGCGGACATGAGAGATGCGAAGAGCAGCAAGGTCTTCATGGCTTTCCCCTTTCTGGACGTTTCCGCCGTGCGCGCCGGCCCGGCGCCTAGCGCTTCAAGATGTCGCTCGCGGCCCGGAACCACTTCACGCGCCGCGTGTCGGGCCTGCCGTCCGCGCCGATGTTCGGGCAGATCCAGCCGCCCTCCTCGAACTCGTTCCAGGCGAACACGAGCACATGGCCTGTCGGGCAGGACGCGGCGTTCGCCTCCATCCATGCCTTGAGCCGCGTCGCCGCGTATGTGAAGTCCTCCTCGCTCTGCGCGCTCGCATACGTCCACGTGGGATTGTACCCGTTCTTCGTCCAGGGCGTCGGATGCTCGATGCGGGGGCGACCGTCCCAGCCCGTCGTGAGGTGCGGCACGACCGGCAGCCCCGCCGACGCGCGCGTCGCGTTGCGCGCCAGCATCACGTCGACCATCTCGCGGAATGTCCCCGAGCAGACGTTCGCGTAGGTGCAGGCGGCGTCGACCGCCTTCTCCGCGCCCAGGCGGGCGATCGTCTTGGGGTTGTTGTCCATGAACGCGATGAAGGGCTCCGCCACGCCGAGCTTCCGGCAGATCGCGCGCAGGCGCCGGGCGACGTCGCCCTTTCGCGTGAAGCCGTAGTAGACGAGCGGCCGCCCGCCGGCCTTCTCGTACCACGGCTCGCGCATCTCAAGCGCAAGGTCGGTGAGTTCGACGTCGGAGTACGGGTGCGCCGCCACGAGGATCGCGCAGAGGCGGATCTTCTCGCGGAGGATGCTCTTGGCGTGCATGAGCCGCGCGTAGGTGATCTCCTGGAGATGCCCGCAGGCCGAGCAGGCGTGGTCGGGGTCGGGCGTCTGGTTGGGGTTGCGGTCGTACCAGCAGTAGGCGAAGTAGTCGATGCCCGCCTCGATCGCGTAGCGCAGCTCGGTCTCGTATTCGGCGAGCGTGCGGTAGGGGATGTTGATCTGGTCCTTGCCGGTCACCTGCGCGTAGTAGGGCGTGCGGTCGCGCCAGTGCGCGGGCCCGAGCGAATTCGCCGTCGCATTCCCGAAGTAGGTCCCGCGCGGCACCGCGCAGTCCCAGTTGACCGCGCCCACGCGCACCTGCGCCTGCACGCCCGCCGCGAGCGCGAGCGCGCCAAGAAGGATGATGTTTGATCGTTTCATGATGCAGCGATACTACCACAACCCCGCGTCACGCTTCAAGCGCTATATATATACCTTTCGGGCCCGGTTCCCGGGCGGATTCTGGCGAATCTCCGGGCGGATTCTGGCGTGTTTGACGGGGAGGGGGGTAAATGGTAGAATTACACCGTACATTGGGGCTGCCGCGTGGCCGCGCGGCGATGTCCCCTTGCCGTGCGTCGTCATCTGCAAACGAAAGGGAAGACATGTCTCAACTCTCCATGCGCCTCGCTGTATGCGCGCTTCTGCTGGCCGCCGCCGTGCGGGCGGAGACCGTGGCGTGGTATCGCTTTGAGGACCGGGAGGCCCCGGCGCCGACGGACTATGGAACCGCCGTGACGAACAGCGCGGGCGGCTACCTCGCGTGGCCCAAGACGATCAACGGCACGGCGACATACGAGACGCCCGGGAGCGTCTATCTGCCGTCCTACACAAACGGCGCGCCGTCCAACCTGCCCGTCTACGACCCGGTCTCGGGACGGCTGGCGGACAACGCGCGGGCGCTCCACTTCCACCAGAAGAACGCGGCGGACACGCAGGGCGGCTACCTGCTCGTGTCGCCGACGGCGGCCGAGGAGGCGCGTCTGCGGGCCATCACGAACCTGACGCTGGAGGCCTTCGTGCGCGTGCCCGCCGACATCGTGCAGGCGAGTGCGTACATGATGCCGATCATCCACAAGGAGAACGCATCGTTCCAGGCGACGTGGATGCTCGCGCTCTACGAGGCGCGCCTGTTCTTCCGCTGTTCGGTCAAGCGGGCCGACGGAACGACGAAGGGGATTGGCTGGGGCAACGGGCAGAAAACGCCCCTGGTGAACGACGGCCGCTGGCACCATGTGGCCGTGGTGTTCGACTTCGGGAAGCAGACGGCGCGTGCCTACGTCGACTATGCGCAGGTCAACGAAAGTCTCCTTGGCACGGACGCGCTTCCGGCCGTGGGGTTCGACCATCCCGTGACGAGCCGTCTGCTGATCGGCGGCAACGACCTGCACAACACGCGGCGGTTCAACGGCGAAATCGACGAGGTGCGCATTTCGGACGAGGCGCTGGACGTGTCGCAGTTCCTGCGCCTGGCGGGGCCGCGCCGGTTTGCAGACGCCGACACGTTCGTCCACCTCGCCTGCGAGACGGACTTCGGCGACGGCGGCGTCTCGCCCACGCTGATGTCGGTCTACGATTCGGCCACAGGCACTGTGCGGAAAATCGTCTACGAAGGCCTGACGGATAGGCTGTGGCAGACCAACGAGGTCTGGGGCACGTCCCTGCTGCGGGATGCCCAGGCGGGCGATCTGGCGAAGAACGCGGGGTCGTTCTTCTCCTGCACGAACGACGCGGGGAAGGGCTGCACGTTCACGATCGCGGACGACACGGACGATCCGCTCGCATCGCGCAGCTTCACGCTTGAGATCTTTTTCCGCACACACGGTGCGACGAGCAAGCCGGCGGAAGGGAACGTGTACCGCCATTCCTTCGCGCTTTTCAAGCAGTACAATTTCAAGGTGCTTCTGAACGGCGAGAACCGCAAGATGCTCTTTCGCGTCGACGGCATGGTCGGGGGCGACCTCTATGCGGAGAAGTGCTGGGACGACGGAGACTGGCACCATCTCGCCTACGTCTACGACGCCGAGGCGAAGGCGCTGAAGGGGTATGTGGACTACCGGCAGGTCGTGTCCGCCGCGAACTGCACGATGAAGGGTGACGCGTCGGAGATCCGCGTGGGCGGCGATAGCGCCGGGTATCAGGTCTTCAACGGAAACCTCGACGAAGTCCGCATCACGCGCCGCGCCCTGCCGCCCGAGCAGTTCCTGCGGATTCTCGGAGCGGGGACGTGCATCCTCGTGCGCTGAGCCGGGCGGCCGGTGACGGGCGAGCCTTATGGACAAGGAGAGAAAATGAACAGAAAAGCCCTTGGCGTTCTTGCGGGATGGTGCGTTCTGCTGTCCGCGCCCGCCGACGATCTCGCGGCGTATGTGGATCCGTTCACGGGCACGGCGGGGACGGGGCATACGCATCCGGCGGCGGCGTGCCCGTTCGGCATGGTCCAGGCGGGGCCCGACACGGGCTGCGACGACTGGGCGTACTGCTCGGGCTACCAGCATCGCGACGCGTCCGTGCTGGGGTATTCCCTGACGCACCTCTCGGGGACGGGATGCCCCGACTACGGCGATGTGCAGATCCTGCCGTTCACGGGCGAGCTGGGGGCGATGCCGGCGCGGCGGGCGATCGACAAGGCGTCCGAACGGGCGGCGCCGGGCCATTACCGGGTAGTGCAGCCGGACGACGGCCTCGAAGTCGAGATCGCGGCGGCGAAGCGGGCCGCGCTCTACCGCATCGCGGGCGGCGCCGGCGGCGTCGTGAAGGTGCTCGTCAACCTGCCGTTTGGGCAGGGGAGGCGCGTGTACATGGCGGACCCCGCCAAGGTCGGCGTCCGCACGTCCGACGCCAGGGCGCAGGTCGCCGGACGCCGGGAGCTGTTCGGCGACCACTGGCGGACGGGCTGGATCTCCAAGCGGCGCATCGGCTACGCGCTCGCCTTCAACCGCGACTGGCAGACGATCACGCGCATCCCCGGCACGCTGGGGACGAAGGACGAGGCGCCGCGCTACGTCATCGCCTTCGCAGCCGGCGCGGAACCGCTGCTCGTCAAGGCCGCGTACTCCACGGTGGACGGCGCGGCCGCCCGGGCGAATCTGGCGGACGCCATCCCCGGCTGGGACTTCGAGGCTGTCCGGCGCGCGGCGCGGGCGAAGTGGAACGCGCTTTTCGCGCGTTCGGCGTGCGCGGGTTCGGACGACCAGAAGCGGAACTGGTACACGGCCCTCTACCACCTCTACCTCCAGCCGAACGACTGGGCGGACGCCGACGGCCGCTACCGCGGCGCGGACAACCGGGTCGCGCAGAGCGCGGACGGAACCTATCTGACCACGCTCTCGCTCTGGGATACCTTCCGCGCCGCGCATCCGTGGTACACGATCGCCGTCCCCGAGATCGTCGGCCCCTTCATCTCCAGCGTGCTTGCGCACGACCGCGCCTTCGGACGCCTCCCGGTGATGAGCTACGGCGGCAAAAACGTTGACTGCATGGTCGGCAACCACGCGATCCCCGTCGTCGTCGACGCCTACCTGAAGGGCTGGACGTTCGACACCGCGCGCATGTTCACGGCGATCACCAACACCCTGACGGTCGCGCATCCCGGCAAGCCGAAGGAGAACTGGGACCTCTACGACGCATACGGCTATTTCCCGTGCGACCGCATCCGGGGCGAATCGGTGTCGCGGACGCTCGAATGCGGCTTCGGGGACTGGTGCGCCTCGGTGTTCGCCGAGAAGCTCGGGCACGGGGACGCGGCGGCGTTCTTCGCCCGCCGCGCCGCCTTCTGGAAGAACGTCTTCGACCCGGAGACGGGCTTCATGCGCGGCCGCCGCTCCGACGGCGCCTGGCGCGAGCCGTTCAACCCGTATGCCTTCGGCCACGGCGCGGAAAACGACAACGACTTCACCGAGGGCAACGCCTTCCAGTACACCTGGCACGTCCTGCAGGATCCGCAGGGCCTCGTCCGGGCGATGGGCGGGCGCGATGCGTTCGTCAAGCGCCTGGACGCGCTCTTCGCCGCGCCGGGCCGCGGCCCCGAAGCGAACGGCGGCGCGGTCCCCCTGGACATCTCCGGCATGATCGGGCAGTACGTCCACGGCAACGAGCCGAGCCACCACGTCATCTACTTCTATCCGCAGGTCGGCCATCCCGAGAAGGCGGCGGAACGCATTCGCGAGGTCTTCGACACGCAGTACCACGTGGGCCCCGCGGGGCTCTGCGGCAACGACGACTGCGGGCAGATGAGCGCGTGGTACGTCTTCAGCGCCCTTGGCTTCTATCCCTTCAACCCGTGCGGCGGCGAGTACGTGATCGGCGCGCCGCAGCTTCCGCAGGTCACGCTCGCGCTCCCGAAGGGCAGGACCTTTACGATGACCGCGAAGAATCTCTCGAAGGCGAACAAGTACGTGAAGGCCGTCTCGCTGAACGGCAGGCCGGTGACCGCCTGGAAGCTGTCGCATGCGGAGATCCTCGCGGGCGGCGCGCTCGTCTTCGAGATGGCCGCCGCGTGCAGGTGAGAGTGGGGCGGGGCGTGGAAGCCATTCCCTGCGGTAGACGACGACACGAAAGAAGATCGAGGACATGGGAACGTTCATGATGGGGAAATTCATCGGCTTGTCGATGTGCGGCCTCGCCTTCGGGGCGCTGGCCGTGGAGCGGCCTCCCGTCGCGGCGCCGGCCGTGGAGATCCCGCGCGTCGGCGTGGCGACGCTGGGGGTGGAGGAGGTGACCGCCGTGGACGCCGCGCCGCGCGTGATCGCCGCGGAGTCCTTCAGGGAGCTGAAGGCGTGGCAGCCGTCCGGGCCGTCGGGCAGCTGCGCGGCGATGGCCGACGCCGACGCGCGCACCTTCGTGCGCCTGGGGCAGGGGCGGCGCTGGGGCTTCCCGCATGGCGTCCGGCCGGCCCGGCCGGTCCCCGTCGTGCCGTCTTCGCGCGTGACGCTTTCCTTTCAGGGGCGCGTGCCGCCGGGCGAGGCGTCGTTCGTCGTGTACCTGCGGCTCTTCGACGCGGCGGGGGCGGACGTGACGGAGGGGATGCCGGCGCCGTCCGGCTGGGCGTATTCAGATGTCAGCAAGGCGTTCTACATGGCGCCGCTCGCGCCGGAGAAGCCGCATGCATGGGAAACGTTCAGCTGCCCGCTTGCCGTTCCCGAGGGCGTGGCGGGCCTGCTCCCCTTCATCTGCCCCTGGCGGGGCGAATACGTGGACTGCACGGCGGTCGAGCTGGCGCTGCGGGCCCCCCACCGCGTGACGCCGTGCGTGTTCGGCGCGCCGGAGGCGGTGTCGAACGGCGTGCTGCGGGTCACGGATCCCGTGCGCGCGCTCCGCCTGGAGGCGCGCACGCGCGCCGTCTCCCCCGAGGTGACGGAGGTGGAGGCGCAGGTCATCGACCTCGCCCAGCCGCCGCGCCCCCGCGCGCTGCGCGTCACGCTGGCGCTCGCCGCCGACTTCGCGGGGGGCGTCTGGCACCGGGACCTGCGGACGGACGTGGCGATTGCGCCCGGGGCGTCTTGCGCCCATGCCGTCCCCGTCGGCGGGCACCCCGTCTCCCGCTACCCGTTCGACGCGGCGTCGAAGAACGGGCGTGGCGTGGCGCTCGGCACGCCCTTCGACGCGCCGGCGTTCGAGGCGCGGCAGGTTTCGGAGCGGGGCATCCGCAGCGCGTACGTCGTCGGCCTGCTGGCGCGGGGGCGGGGGCTGGGAACCTCGGCGACGCTGCGCTGGACGGCGTTCCCGTTCGCGGCGGACTGGGGCTTCCGTTCGGCGGCCCGCACCTACTATGCCGCGTATGCGGCGCCGTTCGCGCGGCCCAAGGGGCCGGAGGGGGCCTGGCTCTTCCCGATCGCGCCGTCCGCGTGCCCCACGAACACGGCCGACTTCGGGCTGGCGTTCTGGGAGGCCCCCACGACGGTCGAGAAGAACCCTGCGGCCATCCGCGAGGCCCATGCGCGCGGAATCGGCGTGTTCCCCTACACGGAGGTCTGGGGCATGCGCCAGCGCCTTGAGACGCGGCCGGACGGTTCGCGCCCGTCGGTGGCGGCGCGCCTGGCCGAGCTGAAGGGGTGGGCCGCCACGAACGCGCCCGGCACGACCTGGTTCGACGCCCCCCGCCAGGTCGCCGCGCAGGCGGCGCTCAACGCCCTGCCCGTCCAGCCGGACGGCACGCACCCGTTCGCCGTGGACAAGTACGACGGCTGGTTCCACTGGTGGCGGACGAACGCGGATCCGCGCCTGGCGCGTCCGAACCGGGCCTCCCTCTGCTGGGATTACACGATCGGCCTCGCGCCCGACGCCGTCGACGGCATCTACCTGGACAGCGTGGCCTACGGCTTCTCCAGCAGCTTCAACAACGTGCGCCCCGAACATCTGGCGGTCATGGACGAACCCCTCGTGTGGGATGTCGACACCGCCCGCCCGTGCGCAAACGGCATCCAGCACCAGGTGGCGTTCGTCACATGGGCGGCGGGCCGTTTCCACGCCCTCGGCAAGCGCATCTTCGGCAACGTGTTCGAGGTCTGCCACCGCTTCCATGCCACGACGATCGACATCTTCGGCCGCGAGGTGGGCGCCTGGGGGAACGCCAAGGGCCGCAGGCTCCACACCGTGCTGCCGGACGCGGACGCCAACGAACAGCGCTTCTTCGCGTATCGGCGGCCGGTGGCGAACCTCCTCCAGGAGGGGAACTTCTCCCGCCCCGCGCCGGAGCTGTCGGCCGAGCAGATGCGGCAGTATGTGGAGAACCAGATGTTCTACGGCTTCTATCCCGGCGTGAGCACGATCGGCGGCGAGCCGAAGCCGGGCTATGCGGGGTGGAAGCGGTACTTCGGGCCCACGCGCCAGTGCGAGCGCGACCGCGCCCTCTTCAAGGCGGCGATGCCCGTCATCCGAAATCTGAACCGGGCGGGCTGGGAGCCCGTGACGGGCCTTCGCTCCAGCCATCCCGACGTGTGGGTTGAGCGCTTTGGCGCGGCCGGGCGCGGGGCGGTCTATGTCACCGTGCGCAATGCCTCGGCGCGCCCCGCCACGGCGACGCTCGCACCCGACGCGGCGGCGGGGCTGCCCGCGCCCCTCCGGCTCGTTCCCGTCTGGAACGGCGCGGGGTGTCCGTCCGGGGCCGGAACCGCGCCCGTCGTTTCGCTGCGGCCCTGGGAGACGGCGGTCTTCCGCGTGGACGCGGCGCCGTAGGAGTTTCCGAACGAATGGAGGATTGGACATGCATGACGCGATCTGTTCACGCCTGGCCCGCGTCCTGGGGCTGGCCCTGCTGGCCGGCGTCCCTGCGGGGGCGTCGGTGGTCGTCCCGCCCACGCCGTACGATGGGGACAACTACGTCCTGACGGTCGGGACGCCTTCGCTGGAACTTACACGCGACCACTTTACGCGCGGCGCGTACTGGTCGGACGGCGAGCCGCCCCGGCCCGGCAAGAAGTACTATGTGACGCCGGAGCTGGTCTTCATGACGCCCTGGGGAAAGAAGATGGTGGAGGCGAACGAGGCGGAATTCCCCGAAACCTACCACACCTTTCAGGGCGACATGCTCGTGGTGGGGGGCGTGTTCTGGTATCTGGTGGGAACCCCGGTCCTCTACACGGTCCCCGACCTGCATCTGCTGCCGGGGAGCTCCCTGTGCTATACGACGGGCCAGAACCCCGGGCTGGGCGGCGTCATCACGGTCCATGGCACGGCCGCGGACCCCGCGCATCTGAGGATGACGTCGGATTCCCGCGTCTCCATCCCGGCCGATTGGAGGAGCGCGCCCGATGGCTGCCTGCGCGTCCATTTCGGTGAGCCGCTGCCGTTCGACTACCCCGTCGACGGAAACGGCCAGTACGTTCTGAAGGGACGCTTCGACGCCTATCTGGGCACGATCCAGGTCTGCGCGTCCGCCCGCCCCGACCTTTCCGGCGAGCCCTCTGTGCAGTTCGACGGCGTGACCGCGCTGGCGGGGACGCTCCACCTGGCGGGGGGCTGGGCGCGGTTCAACGCGGAGGGTGCCGTCACCGTCGGCGCCCTCCGCCTGGAGGACGGGGCGCGCCTGACGCTCTTCGCCAGCGGCTCCACGCAGGGCCCGCGCGCGGTTCTGACGGTCACGAACAGCGTCCAGACGAGCGGGACCGCGTTCCTCGAACTCTCCTCCGCGTTTACGGGCCATGAGCCGGAGGGGGTCGACTTGATCCGGTTCGCCCCCGGCGTGGACGTCTCGCAGATTGCCGCGTCCTCCTTCCAGATCCTCAACGGGGCGTATCCCGCCCCCGCCTACCCGCTGACCCTGCGCGCGGAGGCGGACGGCGGTCATGTGCTCGGCATCGCGCCGCAGACCGTCGTCACGCGCCTGAATGTTTCGGAACCCAAGCCGCGGAACGCCTTCGAGAACGCGGCCAACACGGACGGCGCGCATTACTGGAGCGATTCGCTGTGCCCCGGGCCGAGCGGCGCCGACAACGCGGCCAAGACCTATGTGTGCAGGGGTTGTGACGTCACCGCCCCGACGAACACCGGAATCTACCGGCTCGACTGCCGCGCGTTCATCCTCGACGGGCGGAAGATGGACACCTCCTACCGGGGGCTCGCGTTCTCGTGCGGCAATTTCATCCTCCGCAACGCCTCCTTCATCATGGGGAACAACAACGTCAAGCTGCCGCGCGCGCTGCGCGACCAGGACGGCGAACTCTGCGCCGCCTACGCCATCCGGGGCCGGCTGCACGCCTACGGGGACAATACGTTCGCGACGTATGGGCGCATCAACGGACTTGAGGTCTACCTGGTCGAGGCGGAGGTGGACGGCGACGGATCCATCACGGCGACCTCGACCTCCTCCTCCAGCACGAACAACATCCACGGCGTCTTGGAGCTGACGGCGCTCAACACCAACTACACGGGCCGCATCTTCGCGACGATGAAGGACACGGAACAGTACCATCCCGGCATCGTGACGCCGAACATGCTGTGCCATCCGCACCTGTACATCTCGGATGAGCGCAACCTCGGCGGGCGGCGCGGCACCTTCGCCTACAACGCCCTCCACCTGGAGCAGTACGCCCAGCTGTTCATCCGGAAGGACGTCACGCTGTCCGACGGCTACAACCGCGGCGTGTCGATCGGCAATGTCGGGCGCGTCCTCGTCACGAACAATCTCACCCTCGCGATCCTGCGCCCGCTGACGGTGAACGGGCGCTTCATCAAGGAGGGCGCGGGGACGCTCGCCCTGGGCGGCACGCTGCGGTTCGGGGGCGCCGCGCAGAGCGAGACGCCGACGGCCTCGTCGAACGTCCTGGAGGTGGCGGTCGGGTCGCTTCAGCCGCTGACGGCGCAGGCATGCGATGGCCTGGCGCTCACGTTCGCGCCCGGCGCCTCGCTGAAGCTCGACGGCGGGACGACGAACGCCGCCCTGCGCCAGTACGGCCTCTACAATGTGAAGGAGGCGGCGGCGCCGCTCGCGTTTGCCGGCGACCGCTTCGCCGTCGACGTGGCGTACGACGCCGCATGGACGCCGCCGGCCCCCGTGTGGAAGGTCGGGCTCCTGACGGTGAAGGACGCGGTCGCGGCGACGCTGGCGGATCGGATCGCGCTGGCGCGTCCGAAGGTGCTGAATCGCTACCGGGGCGCCGTGGCGGCCGTCCCGAACGGCGACGGCACGACGACGTTCGTGGCAACCTACAAGCCGATGGGGTGTACGCTCTTCATCCGCTGAACGGCCGGATGGCGGCGCGCCGGGGAGGGGCGCGCGGCCTCGCTTATCTTGCCAGCTCCTCCGCCCGGCGGATGTAGGCGTCCTGCTCCTTCTTCGGCAGGTCGTTCCAGCGCACGTTCCACCCGCAGACGCGCACCTGTAGGTTCTCGTACCGCTCCGGGTGCGCCTGGGCGTCCCGCAGCTCCGCCACGTCGAAGACGTTGAACTGGATCAGGGCGCCGCCCTGCGCGAAGAAGGCCCGCACCAGCGCCTCCATCGCGTCCAGCCCCTTCTCGCCGGAAACCGAAGAAGGCAGGAGCATCACGTCCAGCGGGAAGTCCCCCGGCCAGTCGCGCGCGTCGAGCGCGCCGAGCGTGAGGACGAGCGCGGTCGCGCCCTCGCGGTCGGCGCCGACGGCGGGGGAGAGGTTCTTCGAGACCTCGTCGCCCGCCTTGCGCCCGTCCGGCGTCGCGCCGAGGCGCTCGCCCTGGCAGACGAACTGCCGCGCGCAGTGGCCGCTCAGGCCGAAGCGACCGCCGCGCGCGTTGGGCTTGCCGTTGACGGCGCGCGCAAGCGCCTTGCCGAGCCGCGCGGCCAGGGCGTTCGCCTCCGGGTCGTTCGCGCCCCACTTGCGCGGCGCGCGCTGCATCCGGAGGCGCAGGTCCTCACGGCCCGCCCAGTCCTTCGCCATGAGACGGCCAAGCGCCGCGAGCGTCATCTCGCGCCGCTCGTAGACGATCTCCCGGACCGCGAGGAGCGCGTCGACCGCCGTCCCGAAGCCGACCGTCAGGATGCGCGTGTGGTTGCCGCGCGACGCGCCGTTGGCGAAGGCGTCCCGGCCCGTCTTCACCGCGTTCTCGACCGCCAGCGTCGCCAGGTTCGCGGGGTTCACGTCGTCGAGGTGCCGCTCGAACGCGGCGGCGATGTCCATCGCCTCCTCCAGCGTCGCGACGACGGCCGCCGTGTACGCGCGCTCGAACGCCGCGAAGTCCTCCGCCGCGAAGTCGCCGCGCGCGGCGCCGGCCAGCAGGTCCGAGACCGGCTTGACGAGGCTCACGTAGCCGACGCCCGTGTCGTTCGCGCCTTCGGGAACGCAGAACTCGTAGCAGCCCTTCGTGTAGAAGCGCCGCGCCTCGTCCTCCGTGTAGCCGCAGTGCGTCAGGATGCGGCGGATCGGCTCCTCGCCGCAGAACGCGACCGACCGGTGGCGGCGCGCCATGTCGAGCGCCTTGCGCAGGATCGCCGGCGGCGTGTTGCGCGCGATCTTGAGGTGGAACTTCGGCGAGGGCTGGGCGTAGCCGTCAAGGACGTCGAGGATGATCTCGGAAAGGGGATTGTACTCCGTCGTGCCGTCCGCCTTCGTGCCGCCCAGCGTCGCGGGCTGCCCCCAGTAGTTGTCGATCGAGCCCCACTGCCAGAGGAAGTGGCGGAACTGCTCGCGGAACTCCGCCTCCGTCGTCCGCCCGGCGGCGAGATCGGCCCGGTAGAGGGGCCAGAGGACGACGTCGAGGATGGAGAGGCTGCGGCACTGGACGACGTCGAGGTGTTCGCTGCAGACGAAGTAGAGGTAGATGAACAGGAGCGCGTCGTAGGCCGTCTGCGGCGGCCCCGCGCGCAGGCGCTTCAGGCCCTCGACCTGCTTGCGCAGCCGCGGGGACCTGCCGTCGTCGTGTGCCGCGCCGTAGGCGACGAAGCGGTCCAGGAGCCGGAGCGTCGCCTCGGAGACGATTCCGACGGCGCGGTCGCGCGGCGCGGCGCGTCCGTTCTCGCGCAGGCGGCGGTCCAGCCCGGGGAAGCCAAGCGCGAGGTTCTTCTCCCATTCCGGGACCGAATGGTCGAAGTCCTTCCAGAACGTCCATTTGCCGCTGGCGTTCCCCTCGGCCATGCGCCGCGCCTCGTCGGCGTTGAACCGCTTGAAGATCTCGCTGTCGCGGCGTCTGACGACGGGCGAAAGCGGGCGCGCGTAGCGGTCCCAGCACGCGAACGCGGGGAACCAGTCGTGCGGCGACATCCCGATGGCAAGGTTGTCGCACAGCCAGGCGTAGAGCGTCGCCTTGACGACGCACCACGGCTCCGACGCCTCCAGCCGCTTTGCCTCCGCGAGGACAAACGCGCGCGCGGTCGCCGCGTCCACGCCCGTCGACGCGTCCGTCACGTCCGTCCGCCACTTCCACTCGACGTAGCGCGCGGCGTTCGTGAGTGTTGAGACGGGCGGCGCCGGCGGCGGCTTCGGTGTCCACGGCTCGCCGCGCCCCAGCGCCACCGCAGCCGCAAGCGCGACAAGCGTTCCGCACAGGATTCTCATTTCCATTCCCTCCCGCTCCCGTCGATTTTTTCGGCAGTATAGCCAATCGCCTGTCAGGCTGTCAACCGCCGTCCTGCCCGCACCCATGCACACGCACCATGGCACCCATGGTAGGGCGCGACGTCCCCGGCGCGCCGCGCCCACGGGGACGACATCGGGAACGACACGTGTACGCGGGCCGCCGGGGACGTCGGCCCCTACCATCATGCACCATGTACACCATGTCCACGCACCATGCACACGCCATGCCCGCACCATGCACACGTACCATGGCACCCATGGTAGGGCGCGACGTCCCCGGCACGCGGCGTCCGAACGGGCCCGGTGCGCGCCCTCCGGCCGGTCAACACGGGCTCGGCGCGCGAAGGGCCCGCGCCCTCCGGCCGGTCAACACGGAGCGCGCGAAGGGCCCGCGCCCTCCGGCCGGTCAACACGGAGCGCGCGGAGACACGAAAGCACGGAGGTTTTCAGAACGAGATTGCACGCATCTCGGCAACAATTCCCGTCCCTCTTCGAAGCCCGTCCCTCTTCGAAGCCCGTCCCTCTTTGATGAATGAAGCGGCGCGCAAGCCAGCCTCAAAACCAATCTCCGTGTCCCCGTGCCTCCTCGCGCTCCGTGTTGACCGGCCGGAGGCCGCGCGACCCGCCCGCGCCGCCGCAAAATGAGATTTCACTGCGTAATAATCTTGCTTGAAAGCCTCCGGCCGGTCAACACCGAGCGCGCGGAGATGCGTCCTCCGGCCGGCTCACACTTACACGCCTCTACACGGCCAACCCCTCAATCGATCGATTCGGTAACAAGACATGGCATTTTGTGCCGCAAAGGACGCAAAGGCCGCAAAGGCTTTGCGAACATTGCGTCAGAGTTCTTTGCGAACTTTGCGTTGGAAAAGGAGTACGGGATGTTTTAACGCCAAGAACGCAGAGGGGACGCAAAGACCGCAGAGAATCTTTGCGTCCCCTATGAGGACAAAAGCCAATAGGCAGAGTCGCCTTTGCGATTTCCGCTTCCCTTGCGCCGATGCCTGATGTATGTCTCTCTCCTGTCCGCAGTGTCGGACGGCTCGTTTCGCCTTTGCGGCCCACACGATCTGATTGCCGGGGCGATGACGCATGCGGGGATGACGCTTCTGGCCATGGACGAAATTTTATTACGCACTGAAATCTCACGCATGAGGGAGGAGGGGACTCGGCGCAGGGCGTCCGA
This sequence comes from uncultured Kiritimatiellota bacterium, assembly GCA_934643865.1. GTDB lineage: Bacteria > Verrucomicrobiota > Kiritimatiellia > RFP12 > UBA1067 > RUG572. Next base: position 566 of record CAKUCX010000008.1, on the reverse strand, counting down.
ACGGGCCCGGCGCGCGAAGGACCCGCGCCGAGCCACATCGCCGCGCACGTGTTCCCGCACCCCTCCACGCGCCGCCGCGCCGCCGCGAGATGAGATTCCACCGCGTAATAATCTTGACGATGCCGAGAGTGCGGGTTCGGCAGGGCAAGAAGGGACGTAATGAGATTTCAGCGCGTAATAATCTCACCCGAAGGCCGTATCTTGTCTGAAAGCCGTCGCGGCGCGCGGCGTGACGGGTTCGCAGGGCAATCCGGGGCGCAATGGTCGGGACGTAATGAGATTTCACCGCGTAATAATCTCGACCGAAGGCCGTATCTTGTCTGAAAGCCGTCGCGGCGCGCGGCGTGACGGGTTCGCAGGGCAATCCGGGACGCACTGATCGGGACGTAATGAGATTTCAGCGCGTAATAATCTCGCCCGAAGGCCGTATCTTGCCTGAAAGCCGTCGCGGCGCGCGGCGTGACGGGTTCGCAGGGCAAGCCGGGACGCAATGAGATTTCACCGCGTAATAATCTTGTCTGAAGCCGTAACTTGCCTGTCAAGATTTCCCATACCTTGCCTGTCAA